>DATCQV010000067.1:0-20085 GCA_036569325.1 Mucilaginibacter sp.
GCCATTAACTATCGGTTGCAGACCTAATGATTTGAATTCATCAGCTATATAATGTGCGGCTTTGTCGGCACCGGCCTTGCCGGTTTCGCGGCCTTCAAAAGCGTCCGACGCAATAATGCTCAGGTGTTTTTTTGCCAGATCGGCGCTGATGATCGGCGCATACTTCATGGCGGTCGGGTTTTGCTGTGCCCAGGCCAATGAGGTTAAACCGGCAAGGGAAAGCGTGAGTATCTGTTTTTTCATAATTATTATTGCTACAAAATAGGAAAAAAATGTGCGGATGATGAATGTGCGGATGTGCGAATATTTTGAATCTGCAAATTTCTAATTTGCGAATATGCAAATGTGCGGATGCCCGAAAATCATTCGCACATCCGCACATCAAAAATCCGCACATTCATCAATTATTTTTTGTCAACTACCGGGCGGGCATCTGCGTTGGCCAGATCCCACGCGGTATAGTAAACCAGCTGAGCGCGTTTAGCTAACAGCGGGAAGTTGATTTTGCTTACCTCATCGCCGGGGCGGTGGTAATCGGCGTGCACACCATTGAAGTAGAAAATGATCGGTACACCGTGTTTAGCAAAGTTATAATGGTCTGAACGGTAGTAGAAACGGTTCGGGTCGTTCGGATCGTCGTATTTGTAATCCAGGTCGAGATTGGTGTAAGTTTTGTTAGCTTTTTCGCTTACGTTGTGCAGGTCTGTGCTCAGCATCGATGAGCCGATCACGTACACATAGTTAGCAGAATCAGCTTTACCAATATATTCTTCACCAACACGGCCAACCATATCGATGTTCAGATCGGCAATGGTTCTTTCCAGAGGAATAACCGGATGATCGGTATAATATTCAGAACCCAGCAGGCCTTTTTCTTCACCTACGTTACCCAGGAACAGGATGCTACGGCGCGGACCGTGACCATCTTTCTTAGCTTTCGAAAACGCCCTTGCAATTTCCATAATACTGGTAGTTCCCGAACCGTCATCGTCAGCACCGTTGTTTACGCGGTCTTTTGCGCCTTCAGGTAATAAACCAATGTGATCGTAGTGTGCAGAGATCACCAGCACTTCGTCTTTCAGCTTAGCATCGCTGCCGGGCAGGAAGCCCAGCACGTCAACAGCCTTTACGTCTTTTTCCTCATTAGCATAAGAGGTAGATACATCGGCTTTCACGGTCTGGGTATGCGGCGTACCGTCGGCATCGATCTCAGCTTTTAACTGGGCATAAGTTTTGCCCGAATTTTTCAGCAGGTCATCAGCAAGTTCAGTAGTGATGTTGTAAACCGGTGCAGGAATATTTGTAGCAGCTTCCTTTTTGATGCTTAACTGTCCGCCGCGAAGCTGTCCGCCAAACCGTTTTAGAATATTAGCAACATTCGGACCGGCAGCCAGGATCAAGGCAGGATTTTTACTTCTCAAAAAGGTAAGTCTTTTTGTGCGGTTGGTGCTCCAGTCCGATTTTTTGTCGGTACCGGTAACTTTCGATTTACCGCCAACCATCGGCTCGCCATCGTTGATGAACAGCACCACTTTGCCGGCAATGTCGGTACCTTTCAGGTCGTCGTAAGTATCAGCACCAATGCCGTAGCCAATAAATACGATGTCGTTTGCATTGATTGTTTTGGCAGCACCTGCACCACTCGCATAAAAATCTGTCATGTACGCATACGATTTCCCGTTAACCGTAAACGAAGACACTTTGAAAGCGCTCTCCACCAGCGGAATGTCCAGGAAGTAAGAGTTGCCGTTAACAATTGGCTGCAAGCCTAATGATTTAAACTCATCGGCAATGTAATGCGCGGCTTTGTCTGCGCCCGGTTTACCGGTTTCGCGGCCTTCAAACGCGTCAGACGCGATGATGCTTAAATGTTGTTTGGCAAGTTCGGCGCTAATGATCGGCGCATATTTCATGGCCGTCTTGTTTTGCTGTGCACAGGCCGCCGTAACCAGGCCCAATGAAGCAATGGAGAGTAATAGTTTATTCATAATGTTGGTCAGTTTATTCTTTTAGTTCATAGTTGATAGTTCATGGATCATGGCCGGAAGCAAATGGTATTAGCGGCCTGCTTTTACCTTTCAGCTTTCGCCTTTAACCTTTCCCCTCAACAAGCAATCTTATTCACCCGGTTTGCGTGGCGCCCGCCTTCAAACGCAGTGCTTAAAAATATCTCTACAATCTTTTTAGCCTCTTCAATCGATATATGGCGCGCAGGGATGCAAACAATGTTCGCATCGTTGTGGCTGCGAGCACGCTCGGCCAGTTCTTCGTTCCAGCAAATAGCCGCGCGGATGCCCTGGTGTTTGTTGGCGGTGATGGCTACGCCGTTGCCGCTGCCGCAAACAAGTATACCGAAGCTAAATTCGCCGCTTTCAACAGCCAGCGCTACAGGATGGGCAAAATCGGGGTAATCGGCCGAGGCATCAGAATAGGTTCCGAAATCTTTTACTTCTGCGCCGCTCAGGGCTTCTATTAAACTTTGTTTGTAGCCGAAACCCGCATGGTCGGCACCAATGGCAATCTTAAGCCCTTTATTCATAAAATCAAATTTAGTATTTATTATAGGGGACTAAGGTAAAATTTTTGTGGGAAAGAAGGAGAAGGGGATGTGTGAATGATTGATATGCGAATGTGCAGATATAGGAAAGTTGTGCACACGTGCAGATTTTGGAAGTAATGTACAGATAATTATTTTAAATGAGCGGATGCAAAAAGGGGATATTCGCACATCCGCACATCAGTCATCCGCATATTAATTCGCACATCCGCACATTCAAAATCCGCACATCAATCAATAATCATCAGCTCTTTTTTCGCACGGCGGCGTTCCACAACACCGGCTACAACTATACTCATTTCGTAGAGTACAAACAGCGGAATTGCAACCACAGTCATGGTCAAAGCATCGGGAGTTGGAGTAACAACCGCTGCGATGATGAGGATGATCACAATGGCATAACGCCTGCCCTGGCGCATCAGCTTAGGGGTTAAAAAGCCGAGGCTCGAAACGATATACACCAGGATAGGCAGTTGGAATACCGCCCCGGTGGCCAGGGTTAAGGTAGCTACCGATGACAGGTATGAATCGATATCGAAATAGTTTTTTATGCTGTCACTAACTATATATCCCGCAAGAAAACGGATGGATAACGGCGTAATGATAAAATACCCGAACAATACCCCTAAAATAAACAGCAGCGATGCATAGAACACAAACCCGCTGGCAGCCTTGCGTTCCTTTGCGTGCAGGGCGGGCTTAATAAAGCGCCACAACTCCCAGAACAGGTATGGGATGCCCAGCGCAATACCGATCAGCAATGAGGAGTTGATCTGTAGCTGGAACTGACCGGCCATTTCTGTATTGATAAGGGTTACATTGATGCTCTCAACACAAAAATCCTTGGCGCTAAAAAAGGCGGGAAGTATCCGCTGAAAAAATTCGCCCATGCCACACATCATCCGGTAGGTCCAGAATTCAGTATGGGCAGGTGCCATGATAATGTGGCCGAAGATCCAGGTATAGTAAATAAACGCAAGGGTGGCAAACACCACTATAGCCAGCGCCGAACGGATGAGGTGCCATCGTAATGCTTCGAGGTGTTCAAAAAATGACATTTCGCCCTCAAGCGTGTTTCCTTTGTCTTTTATCGCCTGGATTATCTTCCTACCAAATTTGGCCATCGTATTATGCAGATAACCCGGCCTTGTGGCCGGGTGGGGTAATATAAGTTTAAATTTTAAAAGCCAGGCTCACTACTCCGAATATTCAAAGGTTTCCATAAACTTGGTAGTGAAATTACCGGCGCGGAAATTAGGATCCTGCAATAATTTCAGGTGGAAAGGTATGGTGGTTTTTATGCCTTCAATCACAAATTCGCTCAGTGCGCGCTCCATAGTGCTCAGCGCTTCCTCGCGGGTTTGCGCAACGCAGATCACTTTCGCAATCATCGAGTCGTAGTTTGGCGGTATCACATAGCCGCTGTAAACATGCGTATCGATACGAACGCCATGTCCGCCCGGTGAATGAAAGTTGGTGATCTTACCCGGCGACGGACGGAAGTTGTTGAACGGATCTTCCGCGTTGATCCGGCATTCTACCGCGTGTAATATCGGTTCGTAGTTTTTACCCGAGATTGGAATACCGGCAGCAACCTTGATCTGTTCTTTGATCAGGTCGAAGTTGATCACCTCTTCAGTAACCGGGTGCTCTACCTGGATGCGGGTGTTCATTTCCATGAAGTAGAAGTTGCGGTCTTTATCAACCAAAAATTCTACCGTACCTGCACCTTCATATTTAACGGCCTTTGCACCTTTAATTGCAGCATCGCCCATTTTTTTACGGAGCTTCTCGGTCATGAACGGCGAAGGAGATTCTTCCACCAGTTTCTGGTGACGGCGCTGTATCGAGCAGTCGCGTTCGCTCAGGTGGCAAACTTTGCCGTACTGATCGCCCACTACCTGGATCTCGATGTGGCGCGGATCCTGCACATATTTTTCAAGGTACATGCCATCGTTACCAAACGCAGCACCCGATTCGGCACGTGCGCTATCCCATGCGCCTTCAAACTCTTCATCCTTCCAAACAATACGCATACCACGGCCACCACCACCGGCAGTAGCTTTCAGTATAACAGGGTAGCCTATTTTTTTCGAGATCTCGATACCTTCTTTAACGCTGGTAAGCAAGCCTTCTGAACCAGGTATGGTTGGAACGCCCGCCTTTTTCATAGTTTCCTTAGCCGACGATTTATCGCCCATGGCATTGATCTGCGCGGCGGTAGCACCTATGAATTTAATATTGTAATCGGCGCAAATAGCCGAGAATTTTGCATTTTCTGACAAAAAGCCGTATCCTGGATGGATAGCATCGGCATTGGTCAGTTCGGCAGCCGAAATGATGTTCGGGATATTTAAGTAAGAGTCGCGGCTTGCAGGAGGGCCTATACAAACAGCTTCGTCGGCAAAGCGCACGTGAAGACTGTCGCGATCGGCAGTTGAATATACAGCTACGGTTTTTATGCCCATTTCCTTACAGGTGCGAATAATTCGCAAGGCAATTTCTCCCCGGTTAGCTATTAATATTTTTTTAAACATAGTTTTAAAATGTGCGGATTATGAATGTGCGGATGTGCGGATGATGTTTCGAACATGCAGTGATCCGCACATTCGCATATCTGCAAATTCGCACATCAATTACATTGGTTCAACCAAAAACAATGGCTGGTCATATTCAACAGGCGAAGCGTTGTCAACCAGGACTTTTACTATACGGCCCGAAACTTCCGATTCGATCTCGTTAAATAATTTCATCGCTTCGATAATGCAGAGCACTGTGCCTGGTTTTATTTCGTCGCCAACGTTAACAAACAGCGGTTTTTCCGGACCGGCCGAACGGTAAAAAGTACCTATCATAGGCGATTTTACGGTAATGTAGTTCGATGTATCGGCAGCGGGGGCAGCTGCAATAGCAGGTGCGGCCGGGGCTGCTGCTACCGGTGCGGCCTGCGGTGCGGCTGCAGGTATGTAGCTTACATCGGGTACAGTTGCGTTCACAATAGTTGCAACCTGGTTGGTTTTTATCGTGATCTTAAAGTTTTCCTGCTCTATAGAAACTTCGTTCACTCCTGATTTGGAAACAAAGCGTATAAGATCCTGAATTTGTTTAATATCCATGCCGGGCGTTAATTGGTTTTGATAAAGTTATGTGTAAATGTGCGAATGTGCAAATGATTGATGTGCGGATTAGCAGATTTCAGATGCGCAAATGCTTTTATTAATTAGGGTTAAATGTATGTTGTAGCAAATAAACAAAACTTATTTAAAAATTGTTCGGTTTTAATGTTCGAATATGCTTTTCATTCGCATAGCCGCACATCAAAAATCCGCACATCAATAAGCCCATTTCAGGTAGATAGAGCCCCATGTAAAGCCACCGCCAAAGGCAGCCAGTATCAGGTTATCCCCTTTTTTGAATTTATCTTCCCACTCCCACAAACACAATGGAATAGTTCCGTTTGTGGTGTTTCCGTATTTTTCAATGTTAATGATCACCTTATCGGCAGTAACACCGGTACGGTTTGCAGTTGCGTCGATAATGCGTTTGTTAGCCTGGTGTGGTACCAGCCATGCAATATCGTTTGATGTAAGGTTGTTGCGATCCATTACTTCGGCAGCAACATCAGCCATTTTGGTAACGGCAAATTTAAATACCGCCTGGCCCTCCTGGTAAGCAAAGTGCTCCATCGCCTCAACGGTTTCGTGCGTAGCAGGTTTGATAGAACCGCCGGCTTTCTGGTGCAGGTATTGCACGCCAGAACCATCGCTGCATAAAACAGAGTCGAGAACACCATAGCCGTCTTCGTTTGGTTCAAGCAACACGGCCCCGCAGCCATCACCAAAAATGATGCAGGTAGCGCGGTCTTTATAGTTGGTAATGGCCGACATTTTGTCGCCGCCAACTACCAGTACTTTTTTATGTTTGCCGCTTTCAATAAACTGCGCGCCGGTTGCAAGCCCGAAAAGGAAACCCGAACAAGCGGCTTGTAAATCCCATCCCCAGGCATTTACGGCGCCTATTTTATTAGCCAGGATGTTTGCAGTAGCAGGGAACACCATATCAGGGGTAGTGGTGCAGAAGATAATAAGGTCGATTTCCTCGGCACCGATGCCGCGTTTTTTCAGCAGACCTTCAACAGCCGGAACGGCCATGTCTGAAGTGCCTAAGCCCTCGCCTTTTAATATCCTTCGCTCTTTTATACCGGTGCGGGTGGTTATCCACTCATCGTTGGTTTCTACCATTGTTTCCAACTCCTGGTTGGTTAACCTGTATTCGGGTACATAACCATTTACGGCAGTAATAGCAGCGTGAATTTTACTCATCTTAATTTTTTTACTGAAAAGCCAGTTTTATTTTTTCTGTAAGATTGGTCTCTACCATGTTTCTGCATAGCAGTACCATATTTTTAATGGCCTCGGGGTTTGAAATGCCGTGGCCAACCACAACCGGCGCATTGACACCCAAAATAGGGCTGCCGCCGTATTGCTCATAATTAAACATGTCGAAGAACTCATCCTTTATTTTCCGCTTCAAAGAAACTACATAGAATGATTCGGCAAGTTTTAAGATCACGTTACCGGTAAATCCATCGCACACAAAAACGTCGGCCATGTCGCTAAACAGGTCGCGGCCTTCAACGTTACCGGCAAAAGTAAAAAGGTTTTGTTCTTTCATTAGCGGATAGGCGGCCTGACAAAGCAGGTTGCCTTTTTCTTCTTCCTCGCCAATGTTTACGAGGGCTACCCGCGGGTTCTCTACGTTGTAGATATTGTGGGAGAACAGGCTGCCCAGAACGCCAAACTGCACCATATATTCAGGCTTACAGTCGGCATTGGCACCCACATCAACTAAAATACCCAAGCCTCCTTTTAGCTTGGGTACAAAACTCGCTATTGCAGGGCGCAGCACTCCGGGTATGGCCTTTACGCTAAACATGGCCCCAACCAGCATTGCCCCGCTGTTGCCGGCGGATGAAAATGCATCGATAGTGCCTTCTTTCAGCATTCTGAAACCCACCGATATGCTCGAATCGGGTTTCTGAACAATGGCTTTTGTGGGATGTTCGCCCATGCCAATCACCTCTGTGGTGTGCACAAAAGTGAAATTGTCCGGGTCGAAATTATTTTCCTGAAGAATGTTTTTTGCTTGTTCCTCATCACCTATCAACACCAGGTGCTGATCTGCAGATAAGGCCTTATGCGCCGCAATTGCCCCTAAAACGGTTGCTTTGGGAGCGTAATCACCGCCCATAATATCCAAGCCAATCCTCATTTCAGAAAATTAAACTTAAGCTACGGTTGCTTTCTCAATAAGTAGTTTACCGTTGTAGTAAACGTTACCGTCAACAGTATAAGCTCTGTGCGGCAAGTGCACTGCACCTGTAGTTTTGCAGGTGGTTAAGGTAGGGGCAACAGCATTGTCATGCGTTCTGCGCTTATCTCTCCTCGATTTGGATATTTTACGTTTTGGATGTGGCATAAAACCTGGTATTTATATTATTTAATGTTTTTGAGCGCATCCCACCGCGGGTCTGCCTCATTTTGTTCGTTGTTTGCTGTCAGCTTGTTCAGCTTGTCCAGCATATCTTTATCACAATAGGGGGTGTTCCCTTCGTTATCACATACGTTTATAAACGGCAAAGCTACGTTTATGTATTCATACATCAGCCCCGATATATTGATCTCGTGATCATTTTTTGTCAGGATGATGATCTCGTCGTCTTCAGCTATATCCTCGTCGTCGCTAAACTTGGCTATCTGTTGCTCGTGAATATTCACCGGCTGCGGATATTGTGCCAAACAACGGTCGCAGGTTGTATCTATCGTTCCGGCTATGTCGAAATTCAGGATCAGCATCGTTTCCTGCTTTTCCAGTTCAACACGGCATTTTAAATCGGCCTTTTTTACCAGCGAGTATTCAAACTCGTTGAAAAAAGCGTCATTAATATCGTACTCAAACTGATGCTTTCCCAGTTTAAGGCCGGTAAACGGAATTGAATAATTTCTTAGCGATTTCAATGAGCAACAATTAGCCCGCAAATGTAGGGATAATAATTAAAATTGAAAAGTGTTTTTTAAAAACGGCGATCAGGCTTAAAACGACTGATTTGAGACAGTAGCTTTCACGTTATTTAACGCTGATCACAACGCATACTTCCGGCGATAATCGGCAGGCGAAAGATCGGTATGCTTTTTAAAAACACGCCTGAACGCGTCGATATCATTATAACCCACCTCGTAAATTATCTCGTTGATGGTTTTTTTGTCGGTCTCCAGCTGCTTCTTGGTGAATTCCACCTTTACCCTTTGCAGGTATTCGGTAACAGAATTGCCGGTACATTTCTTAAACCGCCGCTCAAAGGTGCGGCGGCCGACGCCCACCGTGGTACAGATCTCGTCGACCGTAAATGTTTTTGTTGGATTATGTTCAATAAGCTCCTGTGCCTCGAGTATGCCTTTATCATTGTGCCGTTTTTGACCCATAAAGATCATGAAAGGGTTCTGGCTTTTCCGTTCTATATCTATCTCAAACATTTTTGAAGCCAGTACCGACATTTCGCGCCCCAAATGCTTTTCAATAATATAAAGCAGCAGGTTGAGGTAAGAATAGCCGCCGCCGCAGGTATAAATGCCGTTCTCGTCGGTTATTATGGTGTCATCGATTACCGTTACCTGCGGAAACATTGCCCTGAATTCATTCTTTGCCGCCCAGTGAATGGCGCATTTCCGCCCGTCGAGCAGCCCGGTTGAGGCAAGGAAGAACGAGCCAACGCATAAGCTCACTATTTGCGCGCCGCCGCGATATTGAGAAGCGAGCCAATCGGCGTACCCGGCATTTTTTTGAAAGGTGGCTGAAAAATCGCCGCACGTAAGCGGAATAATTATAATGTCGGTCTTTTTTATTTCGGCTATGGTACGGTTTACATTAATACTGTAAAGCCCGCTGTTTAACTGCGTGTTTTTTTGAAGGCCGACGATCTCCACCTCATAAAACGGCGGCTTTCCCTGGTACCGCTGAAAATCGTTCACCCGGTTCATGATCTGGTAAGCACTGTCTATGCACGACATGGTTGCATCGCCTAACGCCAGGATTGAAATGTGTTTCATAGCTCAAATTTACCGTAAAGCGCTGTCGCAATCAACAGGTAAGATTGTCGTATTCGCCATGAACATGTTCTTAAATAGCCCGGTAGCTTTGCATTGTTCACAAAGTTCAATTAAAAACATAAATCAAAATGAAAGCAATAGAGATCATCACCATTCCGGTAACCGACCAGCAAAAAGCAAAGGAGTTTTATTCAAAACTGGGTTTCGAGCTGCTCGTGGAAGCGCCTGCCCACGAAGGACAGATCTGGGTGCAAATGGCGCTGCCCAATCAATCGGTATCCATAGCGCTGCTTAAGTTTAACGCCATTATTTGTGAAACCGGCGACATTGAACAAGAGATAAGCGACTTAAGCGCCAAAGGCATAGCAGCAGGAAAGATAGACGATACCCCATGGGGCAGGTTTGCCTGGGTAAAAGACCCGGATGGCAATAGCGTATGCCTGCATCAGAAATAGTTGCGGGCCGATTTTTTGACGATGAGGTAAGCGGCGGTA
Source organism: Mucilaginibacter sp. (assembly GCA_036569325.1). Lineage (GTDB taxonomy): Bacteria > Bacteroidota > Bacteroidia > Sphingobacteriales > Sphingobacteriaceae > Mucilaginibacter. The sequence continues at coordinate 10,158 of DATCQV010000067.1, forward strand.
AATTTGAATAATTCAGTTATTTTTGAATGGGCTGCCACAATTGCAGCTGCTTAATCTTCATCATACATGATCTACATAACCCAGCTTATTTATATTAAACCGGGCCAGGAAGAAACTTTTCATCAGTTTGAAGACGTTGCCATCCCGGTTATTGCAAAGTACAACGGGCAACTAATGTTACGCATCCGCCCAAACAAAGGCTCCATTATAGAAGCAGGCGTTGAAACACCCTACGAAGTTCACCTGGTTGAGTTTGCCGACGAAAGTGACTTTGAAAATTTTATGCAGGATGAGGAGCGCAAACAATTTCTGCATTTAAAAGAGCAGTCAATTAAGTCAGTGACGTTGATAAAAGGAACAAAACTTTAATCGCTCAGGCAAGCTTCTTCGCCTCGGCCGGTGTTAACCCGGTGTACGATTTAAACTCCTTGATAAAATGTGCCTGGTCGAAATAGCCGCATTCAAAGGCAATGGAAGTAAGGGATGCTGAGGAGGAGCGGATCAACCCGAGGCTTTTGTTAAACCGGCGCACCGAGAAAAATTTCTTAGGTGTGAGGCCAACCCATTCCATAAAGAGCTTCTGGATGTAACGTTCAGAAAACCCGTATTGCGTGGATAGGTCCTGTATGTTTAATGCTTCGTCGCCATTATTGATGTGATTGCACAAGCGCTCCACGAGCTTCAATTGACGATCGCTTTTATTGGCACTCATTAAACGCCTGATCAGAAATTCTTCCAAAACTTCCACTTTCTGCTCTAACGACCGCTGTTCCATCAGGCGGTTATAAAGCGAGTCGGACTCCTTTTTGAAAATATCATTCAGGTCTATCAGCTCATTGGTAAACTCCGAAGCCGCATTGGGAAAAAAGAGCGGACTGGCAAACGGCTGGAACCGGGTAATAAGGCAGGTATTGCCTTTATTAATGGCGGCTTTGGTGGGGATGGTCCAATGGCCAAGCACTTCCATATTGGGTACCCTTATGGCGCTGTTACCACGGTGCCTTACGGTATCATTAGTGGTGAGATCGATGCATAGTTCCACACAGCCGCTTGGGTACATCACCTCCAGCGTGTCGGTATCGTGACGGCACGTCCAGTAGTTTTTTATGAAAGGCTGTAATACCGGGGATGGAAAAAATACGCGGTCTCTCATACTCAAAGATAACGATCGGGAACAGGTTATTTGTTCGGCTTTTTACAATTTTGGATGCAATGGGCGCACTACTTTTGTTAAAAACTTAAAAATATTAGAATGAAAAACTACAGAAAAGTTACGGCAGTTTTATTACTGATGCTGGCCCATTTTGCAGCAAGCGCCCAGGATGGTCCCGTATTAAAAGAAGCCAAAAAGGCCATCATGGCAAGCAACGCAACCTATTTCGCCGACTTTGCAAAAAATGACGGATCGATCGTAAATCATTATGCAGATGATGCCTGCCTGCTGTTCCCTAATTCGCCAATTTTATGCGGCCATGCCGAACTGGCCCAATTTTTTAAAGACGGCTATGAAAAATATGGCCTGCGCGGCGGCAAATTCATCACTAAAAATATTTACGGCGATGGCCGGGAATACGTTACGGAAGAAGGTCTTTGGCAGTCGATCGATGCCAGCGGAAAGGTATTTGATGACGGCAAGTTCCTTGTGCTTTGGAAAAAGACCAAAAACGGTTGGAAAATGTTCCGCGATTCATTCAGCACCAGCCGGCCTCAAAAATAACATCAATTGTATTTATTGATCACATTCTCGGTTTAATTTGTGTCGGCACCGGGCGAAAAAAGGCGCTCTCCGGACTGGAGAATCTGGTGTCGATACGCTTAAACATTATTTCCATAAAGGAAAATAAGCGTGCTATCCCTCCCTATTAATGAAATGGAAATTGACGGCACAGCCGGTTTACAATGCTGTTATTTTAATTTTCAAAGATCAATAAATTAAATAAGACACACCCTGTTTCTCATCGGCAAGCAGGGTTTTGTTTTTTTGCGGGCAGCCGGGCAGCATACACTTAAATATTATTGCTATGAAAATGAGTTTATTTAATACCAATTATTAAAATTTAGATGGTTTCGTGGATATTAAAATAATTTAATCGTTAGTTTTGGTAAAAGCAATGTTACAAAGCAGCGCTTTTTTTACCAATTAACCATTTATGAGGAAAGTCTACTTAATTGTACTTTGTATAATTTATGCGGCGTTTGCTTTTGCCCAGCAATCATACAACAGGAAGATATTAAAATACTCATCTAAAGACGGCCTTTCCTATGGTTTTATTACCGGTATTGTTCAGGATGATAACGGTTTTATGTGGTTTGCTACCGAGGATGGCCTCAACAGGTTCGACGGCATAAACTTTAAAGTTTTTAAACATAATGCGTCAAACCCCAATAGCTTACCGAGCAACTATCTCGACCTTGCGTACAAAGATGCCGATGGCGATATATGGCTTTCAACCCGCCAGGGGATCTTCCAGTTTGATACCAATACCGAAAAGTTTATAAAGTTTAAACCCGGAGGAAACGCGTTGGCAAACGACGTGAGTTCTATCACCGGAAAAAAGAACATCCTTTGGTTCTCTACCTTCAATAAGGGGCTCTTTTCTTACAACAAGCAAACACGCCTGTTTAAAAGCTATGACCTGAAGAAGATCTCATCAACAGCAAATAGCGCGGCCTATACTATTTACCAGGATTCCAGGGGACTGCTGTGGGTAGCAGCAGATGGCCTGACGGGAGTTTTTGAGGTGGCCGATGGAATTATAAAAAAGAACGTAAGCAGTAAGCTGCCTTTAAATATGGTCCCCAACGGCAGGATCAACTCAATTACCGAAGACAGCTATTCAAATATATGGATAGCAACAAATAAGGGGCTGGCGGTTTATCAGCGGGCTCAAAACAGGATATTTACGTTCGATGGCGCCACTTATCAGCTGCGCAGTAATAATTTTTCGTCGCTGCTGGAAGACAATAACCATAATTTATTGATCGGTCTGCAAGATGGCGGCCTTTATATGCTTGATCTGCAAAGAGCTACCACTACAAATTTTAATGACGTGTGTATCCTGCCGGTAAAAACAGACGACAATTTTACTGTGACCGAACGCACCGTGTTCAGACTTTATTTAGATAAGGACAAAAACGTTTGGGCAGGTACTTATGGCGATGGGGTATATTTATTGGGTAATGTAACCGAGAAGTTTAAGAAATTTCAGAGCAAGTTAAGGTATGCCAACAGTTCGGGGTATTTAAGATACTATGGCATGTGTATGGATGATGAGGGCTATTTATGGCTGGGTACTGATGGCGACGGCATCTACAAAAAGAAAATTAACGGCGAGATCGTTAAACATTATTTTGCCGACGCCGATGACGCTGCGTTAAAAAATGTAGCCATTTTATCGGCCTGCGACGGACACGACAATGATATCTGGTTTGGCTCGTACGCCCATGGTCTGTTCCGGTACGACAAAAGAACCGACCGCTTTACCAATTACCTGCATAACGCCAACAACCCGTCGACCTTGTGCGGAAATGATATACGTGCTGTTTTAGAAGACTCGGATAATAATTTATGGGTAGGTACAAACGGGGCCGGTATAAGCATGTTGCCGAAAAATGGCACTCAGTTTATTAATTACTCCATTAATAATGGCAAAATACCCGGCAACAACATCAGGGCAATTTGTGAAGGAAGTAACGGCGAGATCTATATAGGTACTTCTGGCCAGGGCCTGTTGTGTTACAGCAAGCAGCGCCATCAGTTTGTAAGTTGTTTTAACGGAGCACAGTTAGCAGAGTTTTTACCGAGCAAGGTTATTTATTCGCTGAAATGCTTTGGCAATAAGTTGCTAATAGGCACAGAGAGCGATGGCTTGCTCATTTATGACCTGAACAATAAGAGCATAAAGAAATATACAGAGACTGACGGCCTGGCAAACAACACCATCAACGCTATAGAACGGGATAAAAGTGGAAATATGTGGGTAAGCACCAATAAGGGATTATCTAAAATTGAAGCCAATACCGCGAGTATATTAAATTATAATGTTTCGAACGGATTGCAGGGCGGCCATTTTAGTCCGGGCGCATCGATGTATAGCAGTAAGTACAATTTCATGTGCTTTGCGGGTACCGAGGGCTATAATATTTTTTTTCCGGATGATGTAAAACGGAGCCAGTTTAAGCCAAAGGTTATTATAACAGGTTTGCAGTTATTTAATAAGGACGTTGAGGTTGGCGAGAAGGACCATATTTTAAGCAAGGTAATTAACAAGTCTGAAGAGATAGTTTTGAAACCCGATCAGTCGGTGTTTTCTGTTCAGTATGTGGCGCTTAATTATGCTTATTCAGAGAAAAGTGAATTTGCCTATCAGCTTAAGGGTTTAGACAGGGGGTGGAATTATGTAAAAACGCAAAAATCGGCTACGTACCGCTACCTGGAACCCGGTCACTATGTGTTTAAGGTTAAGGCATCTAACCAGGACGGGGTTTGGTTTGATGATTATGCTGCTATAAAAATTCACATTTTGCCGCCCTGGTATAAAACCTGGTATGCATGGCTGTTTTACGCTTTATTTGCAATAGCACTTGTTTATTATTACCTGCAGTACAAAAACAATCAGTCGAAACTTAAATATGATATTAAGCTTGCACAGATAACCGCCGAGAAGGAAAAGGAATTGAACGAGAAGAAGCTTTCCTTCTTTACAAACATCTCGCACGAATACCGCACACCGCTTACCCTGATCATAAACCCGCTTAAGGAACTGCTGGCAGGCAAGGGGCATAATGCCGGCGATGTAAACACGCTGCGGATAATTTACCGCAATGCAAAACGCTTGCTGAGCCTTACCGACCAATTGCTGCTTTTCAGGAAGGCCGACAGCGGTGCGGATAAACTCACCATCGTTAAGCTCAATATTGTTGAACTGTGTAAAGATGTGGCCTTGTATTTTGATCATCAGGCAAAAGCAAAGAATTTGCAGATTGGCTTTGAAAGCAGCAATGAGGTGATAGAAGTTTATGCGGATCGCGAAAAAATGGAGATCGTGTTTTTCAACCTTGTTTCGAATGCGATAAAGTTTACCCCGGATGGCGGAAAAATAAACTGCAACATTACCGAGAACACTGATAGCGTAACCATAAGGATAAAAGACTCGGGTTATGGAATAGGGAAAGAGATAGGCGAGAAGCTTTTTGACAGGTTCTTCCAGATCCAGAATATCAGCCAATCGCACGGGGGAGGATTTGGAATAGGGCTTTATCTTGTTAAAACTTTCATCGATAGTCACCAGGGCTGTATAAGCTACGAGAGCGAGGAAGCTTCAGGCAGTACCTTCAGCGTTATGCTTTTAAAGGGTAAGAAACACCTGGGGAACAGTTTGATATTTGAAGATACGGCAGAGCCATCGGTTTTTCTTGACGAGTTGATGGACGATGACGCCCTGATTACAGAAAACGAAAGCGTAAGCCCGGTACCGGCCGATGCTTATGGTGCATTGGTGAGCACGAAAAAGGTGTTGCTTGTAATTGAGGATAATTACCAGATAAGGCAATACATATTGCAGATGTTCAGGGATGAATACGAGGTTTTTGAGGCCGACAATTCGAACGATGGATATGACATGATCTGCAAGCTGATGCCGAGCCTGGTTATAAGCGATGTAATGATGAATGGCTTTAGCGGCATTGATCTTTGCAGCCGGATAAAAAAAGACCCTGTACTAAGCCACATCCCGTTTATTTTACTGACCGCAAATACGTTGCCCGAGTTAAAATTGAAGGGTATAGAATGCGGCGCCGACGATTACATAACTAAGCCGTTTGAAAAGGAAGTGCTTGTGGCGAGAGTTAACGGGCTGATAAAAAGTCACGAAAACCTGCAGAAGTATTTTTATAATGCTATAACGCTGAGATCTAACACGCTTAAGATCCCCGCAGAGTATAAGGAGTTTTTGGAGCGCTGCATCACCATCGTTGAAAGACACCTGGAAGACGAGCAGTTCAGTATTAAAAATCTGTCAGACGGGATGGGGATGAGTCATTCCAATCTTTACAAAAAAATTAAAGCTATATCCGGCGGATCGGCGAATGAATTTATCAGGTACATCAGGCTGCGTAAGGCAGCCGAGCTGATGCTTAACTCAGACTTTACCGTGGCCGAAGCCGCTTATAAAGTTGGTATTAATAATGCCAAATATTTCAGGGAGCAGTTCAGCAAACTGTTTGGCATTAATCCTTCTGAATATATAAAAAAGCACAGAGGGCAATTCAATCCGGTAAGTAAACGTTTTGTTACAAAACCTTAAGGTTAAAATCCGTGTTTATGGTGTTTTTTGTTCAAAAAGTAGTTTATCCCGCTCATATTATTAAATAGCCCCCCTAAAATTACGATTTAGCCCCCCTTTTTTGTTCTCTATTATCGGCAGATTAGCGTTGCCAATAATACCTGTATATTTTACATTTTTTAATTTGATAGCTATTTCAGCATTCCTGTTATAACAAACAGGGCCAATAAATAGGCTCCTTAGTTATAAATGTAATTTTTACGGTTATAAACAAGATAAACAGCAAATACCAAATTATAACATATTAACCCAATTAGTATTAACCTAAAAAAGATCAATTATGATGAAAGAAAAAAACTGCCCATAACCCCGAAAAGTGATTGTATGGCGATTAATTAATTGCCGCGAATTAGAATCTATCCATTTTCTTATCTCAAAAAATCAACTATGCAACATTTTTTATCTAAACAAGCACGCATTTTATTGAAGCGCTCAGGGATAGTATCGGGTTTACTGCCGGTGCTCCTGCTGTGTACCGATAGTGCGAATGCGACAGGCAGCGCTAATTTATTGACGCCTGCCAGGAGCGCCTTCGATTATAATAACACCATTGCCGCGCCAATAAATATTAAAGGAAAAGTAACCGACCAGGCCACCGGCGAGACCCTGATCGGTGTTTCGATCAAGGTTAAGGGTACCAGTACCGGTGCCGTTACCGATGTGAACGGTAATTTCTCACTTACCGCGCCTGATAATGCGATATTAGTAGTATCGTACATTGGTTATAACGAATTGGAAGTGCCGGTAAATGGCCAAACCACACTGAATATTAAATTACAGGCTGCGTCAAAGGGCCTTAATGAGGTTGTGGTTGTAGGTTACGGCGTACAAAAGAAAGCAACCGTTACGGGCTCTGTAGTAGCGGTTAAAGGCAACGACCTGATAAAGTCGCCGGCAACTAACCTTTCCAATTCAATAGCCGGCCGTATGGCGGGTGTTACTGCAACTAACCCGGGTGGTGAACCAGGTTATGATGGTTCAACCATTCGTATCCGGGGTACCAATACTTTAGGCAACAACGATGCGCTTATTGTAATAGACGGCGTTCCGGCACCCTCTGGCCAGAATACTATCGACCGTGTAAACCCCGCCGATGTTGAAAGCATCTCTATCCTGAAGGATGCATCGGCAGCCATTTATGGCGCCAGGGCTGCCAACGGCGTTATCCTGATCACCACAAAACACGGTAAATCCGGCAAACCGGAGATCTCTTATACGTATAACCACGGATGGGCGCAGCCAACCTTAATTCCTAAAATGGCCAATGCTACAGAGTATGCCACTTTAGCGAATGAGATAGATCTGTACAACCTGCCATCGGAATACTGGACTGCCGCTTCTGCCGCATTTAAAGCAACAGGAAGCTTTACCCGGCCCGATAACGGTGCGGTTTCTACGGCTTCGTTCCAACCATCCGACTTTCAAAAATTTGCCGACGGATCGGACCCATGGGGGCACCCTAATACCGATTGGTTTAAGGCCACTTTAAAAACGTGGTCGCCGCAATCACGTCAAAACGTGCAATTATCAGGCGGTACCGATAATGTAAAGTATTTAACGTCAATTGGCTATGAAAACCAGGATGGCGATTACAAAAATTCGGCTACAGGTTACAAGCAATATGATATCAGGATGAACCTTGATGCCAAGATCAATAAATACGTAAACAGTTCGTTCAGTGTATCAGGAAGGCAGGAAAATCGCTTTTTCCCCAACGGCGGCGGTGCAGGCGATATCTTCAGGATGCTGATGCGTGGTTATCCTACCAGGCCGGCCTACTGGCCAAACGGCTTGCCGGGACCTGATATTGAAAATGGCCAGCAACCGGTGATCATTACTACCGACCAAACCGGTTACAATAAAGACACTCGCTACTATGTTCAAACCAATGGTAAACTTGAGATCCTTGTACCGGGTGTTGAAGGACTGAAATTTACCGCAAATGTGGCGCTTGATAAATACATGCAGCAAACCAAAGCCTGGCAGAAGCCATGGTATGTGTACAGCTGGGACAATATAACTTACCAGGCCGATGGTAAAACCCCGCTGCTTACCAAGGTAGCCCGCGGCCCGGCCCAGGCAACGCTTGGCCAGGGTTCTGACGATGAGCAAAGCAGTATGCTGGAAGGTATAGCCAGCTACACCCATACTTTTGGCAACCATAACATTGCAGTGCTTGCCGGTGTAACCAAAGAGCAATCAAAGGCCAGCTATTTTAACGCAAGCCGCCAGTATTTCCCTTCTGTAGCTATCGATGAACTATCGGCCGGCGGTAATGCGGGGATCCTTGATGGCGGTGGTGCATGGGAAAGAGCCCGTTTAAATTACTTCGGTAAGGTTAATTACAACTATAAAGAAAAATACCTGCTTGAGTTTTTATGGCGTGTGGATGGTTCTTACATGTTCCCGCAAACGCACCGTTTTGGTTTCTTCCCCGGTATCTCGGGCGGATGGGTGATTTCTGAAGAAAATTTCTTCAAAAACAACATCTCGTTTATTCAAAATTTAAAGCTGCGTGGTTCATGGGGACAATTGGGTAACGATAACATTGTTTATCCTGGCACCAGTACGCCGGCAGAATATCAATACCTTTCCTTGTATAATATTGGTTCGTACATAATTGGCGGCGTACCTGTTCAAACATTGGGCGAAAACGTTGCACAGAACCCGAACATTACCTGGGAAGTTGCCAATAACAGTGATGTGGCCTTAGAAGGAACAACGCTGAATGGCAAATTAGACTTTGTGTTGGAAGCGTTTTTAAATAAACGTACTAATATATTGTGGCGGCCTACTGCATCAATTCCGTCCACTGCTATCCCTGGCAACCAATTACCGCCTGTAAACTACGGAAAGGTAACCAATAAAGGATGGGAGTTTTCATTTACCTACCATAACAGCATTGGCCAGGTACGTTATAGCATTGGCGCCAATGGCGGATACTCCAAGAACAGGATTGATAAATGGGATGAAGCGCCGGGAGCACCCGATTGGCAAAAATCTACCGGGCATCCTATCGGCAGCAACCTCTACTATATCTACACAGGCATATTTGCTACACAGGCTCAGATCGATGCTAACAAAATTGACTACAGTGGTGTTGGCGCCAGCGTACTTCGCCCGGGTGACATGATGTATAAGGATGTGAACAACGATGGTAAAATTAACGGTGATGACCAGGTGAGGAACGATAAAAGCACCACGCCTACTTTCCAGGGCGGTGTAAATTTGGCCGTGCAATATAAAAACTTCGATTTGACGGTTTTATTCCAGGGCGCAACAGGTGCACAGCTTTTCTTCCAGACAGAATCTGGAACTATAGGTAACTATACTCAATACAGCTACGACCACCGCTGGACCGTTGATAACCCAAGCACAGTTTACCCTCGTACGGTTGACCGGAATAACCAGTATTTCTCAAATGGAAATACCTACTGGCTGTTAAACATGAATTACATCAGGCTTAAAAACGTTGAGTTGGGCTACACCTTGCCGTCTACAATCGGTAAGAAAATAGGAATGAGTAATTTCAGGATCTATGCAAACGGGCTTAACCTGGCCACGTTGGCAAAACAGCATATATA
>DATCQV010000068.1:0-24617 GCA_036569325.1 Mucilaginibacter sp.
GGGCTATGACCGCCCAGAAGCTGGCCATTTGGTTTCCCGAAAGAATGATATTAGATTTGATGTAGCGATCAATCCCAGGCACGTCCCGGCCCATGGGCCGGGACGTGCCTGGGATTGACACAGTTTATTTTACAGACCCAATTCATCAGGTCGTTCCAATGCAAATGAAAGAGCTGTTTTGACAAACTCATTCAGCGTGATATTGTACCTTCAAAACTTATCAGGTCATTTACACCAAGAAGTTTACCATAAAATACCTCATCATCAGCGCTGAAATGAAATGATGCATAATAATTTTTGTATAGTAAGATGTTATTCATCTTTGATGTGGCCTTTAAATTTGAAATATAATAGGCAATTATTCCAACAACAGCGCATCCTCATCATCCGTCAAACTCAGCTGTATCACATCGCTGCCGGCTATACCTTCTATCGAACCCTGTATATGAGCCGCATTCAGCAGCACCTTTTCCAACTGCTTTTCGCGGGCTTTCCACAGCTTTTCCATGGCATCGCGTTCGCGCTGGATGCTCATGCGCATACTTAAAAAACCTTCGCGGATAGCCTTCCATTGTTCGCCGAACTCGCTGCTGGTCAGGTAATCGTACAACAGGTGCATTTTGTCGCCCTTATTATCCTGCGATTTGGAGAGGTTATTGAGTTTAATGATGCCGTCCCTTAAAATATAAGCCACTGCCCGTACTTCATCGAACGAACAGATCCAAACCCCATCGCGTTCGCCGAAGCAATCCATGCCTTTTGGATAGCATTGGCTAACGATCACCGCTACATCCACACCGATGCTGCGCATGTCCTTCTTTAGCTTTTCGATCCAGTCGGCGCCGAATTCTTTGGTACGCTTGCTTTCATAAATTATTCTGCCGCATTCCTGCCCGAACTGGTTGCGTACGGTTTGCACACAATCGGCGCCACGTACGCCTTTGCCTACTTCGGCTATCAGATCGAACGGAAAATTGGCGCGCAATAATTCCTCTAAGATCAATTCCTGTACTTCGCCCTGCAGCTGCATAGAGCCTTGTTCGGCTTTACGTTTCATTTCTTCAGCCAGTTTTTTCTGGTCGTCCAGCTGTTTTTCAAGCTCTTTAACCTTTAACTGGTAGTCGGTATCTTTAAGGGTGAATTTTTCAGCCTCCTGCTTACGGATCTGCTCGGTAAGCTCGTTGCGCTGTTCCTGCAGTTTACGCTGAAGGGCCAGTTCCAGTTCCTGCTCTTTATCTATCAGGGCTTTTTCCTTCTGCAAAAACTCCAGTTCTTTCTGGCGACTTAGTTTCAGTTTTTCCTCCTGTTCGGTAACGCTGGTTTGCAGCATCAGCAATTGGTTCTCAAAATCGGTCGCTATGGTTTTGCGCAGGCTTTGCTCTACGGTCAGCTGTAGTTGCTTTTTCTCGTCGGCCAGGCGCTGTTCAAACTGTTGAGCCTGTACCTTTTCGCGGGTAAGAAATTCCTGTTCTTTTTTGCGATACTCTTCCTCTTTGGCCTGATTATATTCCTGCATCTTGTTGCGCAGGTCTTTTTTATATTGCTCAGCCAACACTTCTTCAATCGGGAACCCATGCCCGCAGCTGGGGCACTTTACTTCTGTAGCCATATTATAAAATAGATGTTAAAGATAGGGCTTTGAAGGCAGATTGAAAACGAATTTTGCGTACAGACTCAATACCGCGTTGTGCAGCAGGCCAATAAGCCGGCAAAATATAAATGGTGTTAAAAATCCACGTACTCGGTCCCTTCAATAAATTTACCGGCATTATAAAGTTTAAGCAGGTCTTTCCAGTTATGCCCGTAACGGTTTTCAAAATGCGGGCCGTCTTTAAATTTCCCTGAAAAGTTGCCACCCCAGAACATACCGTGAGCTTCCATTATCGAAACTACCTTCATCCAGTTGGGGCCTATGATGTAATCGTTTTTACCGTTGGTCACCATGGCAAAATCAAACGCCAGGCCGTAGTTATGGTAACTCTGACCGGCTTTGGCCTTGGTCACAATATCTCCCATCGGTTTTTCAGCGGTTTTGCCATCGGGGTTAACTACCGTGCGCCCCAGTTGATAGAGGGCGTCGCTTTCGGCAAAAGAGCGTAAGCCCTGCACAACAATTATTTTGGTGTTTGCGGGCATGGCGGCTTGTGCTTCGGCCCATGCGTCAATTGCGGGCTGCCGGAATTTAGGGTGAAGCGTGTTGAGGTTTTTGAGTGATCTGTCGTCCATAGCAATTGCGGTCAGGTTTATAAATAAGGTTTACTGTGCCTTAAATATAAATCATAAATTGCTAATAAACAATAGATTGAAGTGGCAGGGGCCAAAATTGATGATGTAAACTGCTACTACCATCTGCTCTTGCGACTGGCACCATGACCCAACAACTATTAACAGGAACTCTCTGCTACCTTCCCTGGTGCAAACTCAGCCTGTTTCCATCCGGATCTTTTACTGATAAAAACCTGCCCCATGGCGTGTCGTCGATGTTACCCACTTCAATGCCTTTGGCAGTTAGCTCTTTTACATCATCATCCACGTTATTGGTTTTGATGACGAAGCCTTCTATGCAGCCCGCCGGCATGTTAGGAAACCAGGTTACCAGCGTAATGCTTGCATCCTGACCGGGAAAACCCATTTGGACCCATTTGGAGTTCTGGTCAAATGGCGCCTCAACAATAACCTCGAAGCCCAGTTTTTGATAAAATGCTTTCGCCCGTTGCTGATCTGTCACGGGGATGGAAATAATTTCAATCGATCTCATAAATAGTAACATTTGGTTGGTGCTATTTACAAATTTTCTCTTTGAATTTTTAATAACTAAAAATTTAGTTATTATTGTTCTTGTGAAAATCACCGGCATTATATTTTTACTTTTTGGCCTTGCAGCCACCGTTTCGGCGCAACAGGTTAAGCACGATACCCTGCTGATCCAACAGATTGATACCATGTTTAAAAACGATCAGCTCTGGCGGAAGGAAATGATGAAGAAAGAATCAACCTATAGCCAGGATGCAATAGAAAAAAGGATGGCGCAGGCCGATAGTATAAATGCGCTAAAGGCTAAGGCAATTATCAGTAAATACGGTTACCCGGGCTACAGCCTGGTAGGGGAGCGGTCGAATGATTTCTGGGCTATCGTACAGCATTGCGATGATGATATTCCATTCCAGGAAGGGGTTTTGGCGCTGATGAAAAAGGAAATAGCCCGTAACAACGCCAGTAAGGAAAATTATGCATACCTGTTAGATCGTGTGTTGGTAAATAAACACCAAAAGCAGATTTATGGTACGCAGGTTAGGGTCGATCCAAAAACGCATGTCGCAAAGCCCTTCCCTTTGAAATATCCTAAAACCGTTGACGCGCTGCGGAAAAAGATGGAAATGCAGCCACTTGCGGAGTACATGAAGAATTTTCAGTAATATCCTCCCGGTCTTAACTAATAGTAAAATTTGAATGATTTTTCCCGCTCAAAATCGCCCCAAAAACTAAATTTCACTTTTTCATACAAGCAATCATTTTTATTCTAAATTTGAAATGCGGAGCCCCGGATTTTTTTCCCTTCCGCCCCAATTATATACCGGTTAAACCTGATATGAAAAAAGTATTATTTATTGCGGCCTGTTGCCTGGCTATGGCATTGGGCTCTTTTGCGCAAGTTCCGGCGCTCGACCGCGTGGAACCGATGTTTTGGTGGGTTGGCATGCATAATCCAAACGTGCAGCTGATAGTTCACGGCAACAACATTGCAAGCCGTAAAGTGGAACTGAATTACCCCGGCGTAAAGCTTGTTGCGGTGCATAAAGTTGAAAATCCGAATTACTTATTCATCGATCTGCGAATTTTTTCCGGCACCACTCCGGGAACGTTCCCGATAAAGTTTGTTAAAGCCGGTGAAAAGACATTAACTTATAGTTATGTGCTTAAGGCCCGCAACCATTCTGCCGACCGTGCGCAGGGCGTAACCGCTAAAGACCTGATCTATCTCATCATGCCCGACCGCTTTTCGAACGGTGATAGATCGAACGATATAAAGGCTGATATGCGCGAGAAAACCATCAGCCGCGATTCGATGTTCAGCCGCCACGGTGGGGATCTGCAGGGCATCATGAATCATTTGGATTACTTAAAAGATCTGGGTGTTACGGCAATATGGCTTACCCCGGCTGTTGAGAACGATGAACCCAAAGCATCATATCATGGTTACGCCGTTACCGATCATTATAAAATAGATGCCCGCTACGGCACCAACGAATTATACAAGCAGTTTGTAGACAAATGCCACAGCATGGGCATGAAAGTGGTGATGGACCTGGTGCATAACCATGCCGGCACCGAAGGCTATACCATTTTAGATATGCCAATGAAAAGCTGGGTGCACCAGTGGCCGAAATACACCAGGTCGAACTTTAAATATGAGGCTGTGATGGATCCGCATGGCTCGGCGATAGACCGCAAGCTGATGCTGGATGGCTGGTTCGATCATCGCATGGCCGACATGAACGAGAATAATCCTTACGTTCAGAACTTCCTCACTCAAAACCATATCTGGTGGATCGAGTATGCCGGAATGGATGGTTTGCGACTGGACACTTATCCTTATAATGATCCGGAATATATGGCCAAATGGGCGGTAGATGTAAAGGCCGAATTTCCTCGAATGACCATTTTTGGTGAGGTGCTCACACCGTATCCGTACACCCAGGCGTACTTTACACAGGGCAACACTGTGAACCGCGGCATGGATACACATCTGCCGGCAGTTACCGACGCCGCGGTGAAAGATGCCATTTACGCGGCATTGAATGACAGGGATGGCTGGGACAACGGCGTTACACACCTTTATGCTACCATAGCGCAGGATTTTATGTACCAGGACCCAACGCGTAATACTATATTTTTGGATAACCACGACATGAGTCGTGTACTGTCGATGGTGAACGAAGACATCAACAAATACAAATCAGCCATGGCTTTGTTAATGACGCTTCGCGGCGTTCCGCAAATGTATTATGGCGACGAGATATTGATGAAGAATTATTCCAATCCCGATGGCCTGGTGCGCGAGGATTTCCCCGGCGGATGGGATGGCGACAAAAAGAATAAATTTACAGCCGCCGACCGCAGTGATAAAGAGAACGATGCTTTCAACTATGTGCGCAAACTGGCCAATTACCGCAAGGTAACTCCTGCGCTGCACGATGGTAAAATGATGCAGTATCTGCCTGAACATGGCATTTATGTATATTTCAGGTACACCGACAGGCAAACCATAATGGTGGTGTACAACAGCAACGAAGAGGAAAAGACCACGCCGACAGCTCGTTATGATCAGCGCATTAAAAACGCTAAAACTGCAAAGAATGTAATGACCGGCGAAACGGTTGATCTGCCGAAACTGACCATCGGACCAAAATCGACATTGGTGCTGGAACTGATCGATGCTAAATAAATTAAGGATTTAATAATTATCAGCTGTTTTTTTAACGGTTAATTGAGGATATAGTAAAATACGAACAGGTTGATTAATTGACGATTAACTAAATTCTGATTGACTAAATTTGCGACACAAACGATGAGTGATATAAAAGCCTGCATTTTTGATCTGGACGGCGTAATTGTAGATACGGCCGTTTACCATTTTAAAGCCTGGAAGCGCTTAGCTGATGAACTGGGCATTAACTTTACTGAGCATGATAACGAAAGGCTGAAGGGTGTGAGCCGCATGCGCTCGCTCGAAATCATCCTGGAGTTGGGTAACGTTACCAAAACACCCGGGGAGCAGGAAGCCCTTGCCACTAAGAAGAACAACTGGTATGTAGAAATGATCAACCGGATGACGCCAGCCGAGATTTTACCCGGCGCGAAAGAATTTTTAGAAGCCTGCCGTGCAGCGGGAATTAAAACGGCTTTAGGTTCGGCAAGTAAAAATTCATCTACCATATTAAATAAAATCGGCTTGTCGGATTTGTTCGATACGATTGTCGACGGTAACCACGTAAGCAAGGCCAAACCCGATCCGGAAGTGTTTTTGAAAGGAGCTGAGGCGTTGGGCGTTCAGCCTGCCGATTGCGTAGTTTTTGAGGATGCCATTGCAGGGGTTGAGGCTGCCAAAAACGGCGGTATGAAGGTGGTAGGCATAGGCTCGCCGGATATTTTAGGTGAAGCCAATATGGTGGTAAGCGGGTTGGATAAGATGAGTTTGGATTTATTGAGCCAACTCTAAAATAAACTTGTTATTGCGAAGCACGAAGCAATGACAAAGAATAACTATTACTGAATATATTATTACAACATAGAATGAAGGACTACATTGAAGTTGATGAGTGGAAGATCATAGAAAACGGCTTTAACCCGCATTACAACAAAATATCCGAAAGTATTTTTAGCCTGGGCAACGGGCGCATGGGGCAGCGGGCCAACTTTGAGGAGGCCTACACCGGCGATACCCTGCAAGGCAATTACGTAGCCGGCGTTTACTATCCCGACAAAACCCGTGTAGGCTGGTGGAAAAACGGGTACCCCGAATATTTTGCCAAAGTGATCAACGCCGCCAACTGGATAGGCCTGGATATTCTGATAGATGGCGAACAGCTTGATCTTGCTAAATGCGAGGTGCAGCAGTTCTGCAGGGAATTGGATATGCAGAACGGGTATCTGAAAAGAACTTTTACTGCTAAAACGGCTTCAGGTAAAATTGTTGAGGTTGAGTCGATCCGTTTTTGCAGCATGGCCGATGATGAGGCAGGTGCCATCAAATACACCATCATCCCAAAAAACTTCAGCGGCGACTTTACATTTACGCCCTACATCGACGGCGATGTTGTAAATAAGGATTCGAATTACGATGAAAAATTCTGGGACGAAGTAAAAAAGGAAAGCTGGAATGACGGCGGTTTCCTCCAAATGCGTACTAAAAAAACAGGCTTTGAGGTTGCTACGGGTATGCTCATTGGCGCGCTGCAAAATAATGAGCCTGTAAAGCTGGCCACGCAGGCTGTTACCAAAGAAAAATACATTGCCGCCAAATTTAAATTGCAGGCAGCAGAAGGACAAAGCATCAGCATTATCAAATACGCGGCTAACCTGTCGTCGCAAAATTATCCGGCTGCCGATCTGGCTGCCAATTTGAAAGAATACCTTAACCGCATTGCCAACAAAGGTTTCGATACCATGCTGCACGAGCAGGCAGATGCCTGGGCTGAGAAATGGAAGATGAACGATATCATTATCGAGGGCGATGCTTCGGCGCAGCAGGCCATCCGCTTCAATATTTTCCAGTTGAACCAAACTTATACCGGCGAGGATGACCGCCTGAACATAGGCCCTAAAGGCTTTACCGGAGAAAAATACGGCGGCTCTACCTATTGGGATACCGAGGCTTATTGTGTTCCGTTTTACCTCGCTACTGCCGATCAAAAAGTGACCCGCAACCTGCTGTTGTATCGCTATAAGCAATTGGGCAAGGCTATCGATAATGCCAAATTGCTTGGCTTTAACAATGGTGCTGCGCTGTATCCGATGGTAACAATGGATGGTACCGAGTGCCATAACGAGTGGGAGATCACTTTTGAAGAGATCCACCGTAATGGGGCTATCGCTTATGCCATTTTCAACTATGTGCGCTACACTGGTGATGAAGCTTATTTAGCCGATTATGGTTTGGAGGTGCTGATCGCCATTGCGCGGTTCTGGTCGCAAAGGGTGAATTGGTCGGCTGATAAGCAGCAGTATGTGATGCTTGGCGTAACCGGTCCGAACGAGTATGAGAATAACGTGAATAATAACTGGTACACCAGCACGCTATCGTCGTGGTGTATGCAGTATGTCATGGATGTAATTGCCAAAGTAAAGGCGATGGCTCCTGAAAAATATAGCGCTTTGGTGAGCAAAATTGCTTTTAATGAGGAAGAGGAAACAGCCCGTTATAAAGACATCATTACCAAAATGTATTACCCGTATGACGAAAAGCACGATGTGTTTTTACAACAGGACGGCTACCTGGATAAAGAGCAAATATTAGTAAAGGACCTTCCGGCTACCGAGCGCCCCATCAATCAGAAATGGAGCTGGGACAGGATATTGCGTTCATGTTATATTAAACAGGCCGACGTATTGCAGGGGATCTATTTCTTCGAAGACCAGTACGACATCGATACCATCCGCCGCAACTTCGATTTTTACGAGCCGCGCACGGTACATGAATCTTCGTTATCGCCTTGTGTACATGCGATATTGGCTGCTAAATTGGGTGATGAAGCCCGCGCTTACGAGTTTTACCTGCGTACTGCCCGTTTAGATCTGGACGATTACAATAACGATACGGAAGATGGATGCCACATCACATCGATGGCGGGTACGTGGATGTCGGTAATTGAAGGCTTTGCGGGAATGCGCGTGCGTGAGGGGAAATTGTCATTCCAGCCGTTTATACCGGAAAAGTGGAGTTCGTTCTCGTTCCACGTCGGTTTCCGTGGTGCGGTGCTGAACGTAAAAGTGACCCGCGAAGGTGTGCAGATCAAAAACCTGTCGGGTACTGAAACCGCAGTATTGGTTTACGGCCGTGAACAAACGGTTAAGGCAAACGACGAATTATTGGTAGAAGCTTAACCGATAAGTAAACATGCGAAGGGCAAAACTTATTAAGTGGACGGCAATGGTATTTACCATATTATTGCCGTTTAGTGTTTTTTCGCAAACAAAAAATCCCACATCCCGGAAAAAAATGGAACAACCAACTACTGGCGATAAACTCATCATCTATCAAATGCTGCCGCGATTATTCGGCAATACAAAAACGCTGAACAAACCCAATGGCTCGATAGAAGAGAACGGCTCAGGCAAGTTTAACGATATTACCGATAAAGCCCTGCAGGAGATCCGGCACATGGGCTTTACCCATGTTTGGTTTACCGGGGTAATTGAGCACGCCACTATGACCGATTACTCGGCTTATGGCATCAAGATCGATGATGCGGATATTGTGAAAGGCCGCGCGGGGTCGCCGTATGCTATTAAGGATTATTATGATGTTGACCCTGATCTGGCCACCGATGTAAAAAATCGCATGGCAGAATATGAGGCGCTGATTAAACGCACCCATGCCAGCGGCCTGAAAGTGATTATGGATTGTGTGCCCAATCACGTAGCCCGCACTTACGGTTCTGACGTGAAGCCAGGCAACGTAAGGGATTTCGGGCAGGACGATGATACCACCCGGGCGTTTAGTCCGAAGAATGATTTTTATTATATGCCGGGTCTGCATTTTGTAGTTCCGGGTGGTTATAACCCCGGCGGCGATGAATTTAAAAGTCCGCTAAAGGATGGTAAGTTCGATGAATACCCGGCTAAGGCCACGGGTAACGATGTGTTCAGCGCATCACCATCGATAAATGATTGGTTCGAGACCATCAAACTGAATTACGGGGTTGATTACCAAAATAACAGGACTCCGCATTTCGATCCAATTCCGCCGCTGTGGAATAAAATGTATGATATCCTGCATTTCTGGGCCGCAAAAGGTGTGGATGGTTTCCGCTGCGATATGGTGGAAATGGTGCCTTTCGAGTTTTGGGGCTGGGTAATCCCAAAATTGAAGGCTGAATATCCGGCTATAATTTTTATCGGCGAAGCCTACAACAGCTCCCTCTATACCAAATACATTAACACCGGTAAATTCGATTACCTGTACGATAAGGTGGGTTTGTACGATGCCATCAGGCGCCTGGTAAGCAATCAGCCTAACGCCACTACCTGGGATATTAACCATGTATGGCACAACGACAGTAAGGACATCGATCAGCACATGCTGCGCTTTATGGAAAATCATGACGAGCAGCGCATTGCCTCGCGCGATTTTGCAGGCAACCCATGGTACGCCATCCCCGGAATGATTGTAACCGCAACGCTTTCAACCGGGCCGGTAATGGTTTATTTCGGGCAGGAGGCAGGCGAACCCGGCGCCGGAGCAGAAGGCTTTGGCGGCGATGATGGACGTACCAGCATTTTCGATTACTGGGGTGTTCCTGAACATCAGAAATGGATCAACAATGGCAAGTTTGACGGCGGGCAATTGTCTGAAGATCAAAAAAATTTGCGCAGCTTTTATAGCAAATTGCTAAATACTGTATATAACAGCGATGCCTTAAAGAACGGCAAGTTTTATGAACTGATGGTGAACAACGAACATCAGCCCGGCTTTAATACCCGCCTGTATATTTATGCAAGATACACTGCCAAACAACGTATATTAGTAATAACCAATTTTAACCGTACCGAACAAAATATCAGCGTAAAATTCCCGCCCGATCTGCTGCATGAATTAAACACCAGCACCGCGGCAGAATTTACCGATATGTTAAGCGGAACTAAATTTTACAGCCACGACCTGAGCGATGGGGTAACCATCAACCTTCCGCCTGCAAGCGGCATGCTGCTGGAATTTTAATATAGTTCATTGGGCATTAGTCATTGGTCATTTGTTGGGATAGCGATAGTAGTTACTCCACCACTAATGACCAATGACTAATGACCAATGACCAATGAACCAAAAGAAATTATGACAACAACCGGTACTACCCATAGGCCACGGCTAAGTTTCTGGCAGATATGGAACATGAGCTTCGGCTTTTTAGGCATTCAGTTTGGCTGGGCGCTGCAAATGGCAAACATGGGCGCCATTTATGAATATCTGGGCGCCAAACCCGATAAAATACCAATGCTGTTCCTCGCGGCTCCGCTAACCGGCCTTATTGTGCAACCGATAGTTGGCTATATGAGCGATCATACCTGGCACCGTAAGCTTGGGCGCCGTCGTCCTTACTTTTTGGTGGGAGCTATCATAAGTTCGGTTTGTTTGGTGTTTATGCCGCAGTCGTCAACCTTATGGATGGCTGCCGGGTTGCTTTGGATCATGGATACCTCCATTAATGTAAGCATGGAGCCGTTCCGTGCTTTTATCACCGATAAATTGCCCGACGATCAGCGTACCCGTGGATTTGCCATGCAAAGCCTGTTTATTGGTTTGGGTTCTATCGTGGCATCGGCATTGCCGTGGATGATGGCGCATTGGTTTCATGTAAGCAATTCGCTGACCAGCGGCGCTATTCCGCTTAGTGTAAAATACTCGTTCTATATCGGCGCCTTTGCGTTTATCACCGCCGTGCTTTATACCATTTTCACCAGCAGCGAATATCCTCCGGCCGATATCAGCGAACGTCAAAAAAACAAAGAAGAAAAGAAAGGCTTTGGTGCAGGCGCGGTTGAAATACTGCAATCTATCGCCACCATGCCTAAACGGATGCGCAAGCTGGCTTTAGTTCAGTTTTTTACCTGGCCCGGTTTGTTTTTAATGTGGTTTTATTATTCGCCGGCGGTAGCCCGTAACGTGTTCGGGGCTGTGAGTGAAAAGACCGAATTGTATACCAAAGGGATTGAGTTTGCCGGTTTAACACTCTCGTATTATAACCTCGTTACCTTTATTTTTGCATTTTTTATTCCCTTTATTGCCCATCGTATCGGGCGCAGGTACACGCACATGCTTTGCCTGTTTTGCGGAGCCGCCGGGTTGATCTCGGTGGCATTTATCCATGTGCCCGAAATGCTGTATGTTTCTATGACCGGCGTGGGCATTGCCTGGGCCAGTATTCTTTCCATGCCTTATGCCATGCTGGGCGGATGTTTGCCAGAAAATAAGGTGGGCATCTACATGGGCATATTCAATTTTTTCATCGTGCTTCCCGAAATTTTAGCATCGCTGTTTTTTGGATGGATCATGTCGCACCTGTTGAATAATAACCGCTTGCTGGCCGTTGAAATTGGCGGTTGTTTGATGATTTTGGCAGGCTTATTGACGTTATTGATCAAAGAAGACGAATAATTAATTTAATACATGGTTTTAACGTTCAATTATTATATTGCGTACTACATACACAATGTACATATTTGACGCAGCGATTAAATTTTTTTGATGGAAGAAAATATACTGAACGAGGAACTCTTAGCGAATAAACTGACTGAAGAAGAGGAAGAAGAGTTTCATCACCTGAATAACCCTGTTGAGAATCTAAAACCCATTATCAAGAAGTATCTTGGTGTACCTGAGCGGGTTAGTCAGCAGGATAATAAATTTTACTTTACCGATGGGGATGCGAAAGTTGAGGTTACCGTTGTTACCGACGAGATCATCCGGGTAAGGCTTGCGCCGCATGGAGTTTTCCTGGAAGAATTCTCTTACGGTGTACCAAAACTTGAACAAAAGGCCATTGTTTTTGCCTTGCATGAGGATGAAAATGAATTTAAAGTTTCCACAAATGTGGTAAACTGCCACATCCGTAAGCAGGATTTCTTTATTTCATTCTCCGATAGCCAGAACCATGTTACCAGCAGTGATGCCGTTCCGATGCACTGGGAAGAGAACGTGAAGTTTGGCGGCTATTACGTGTATTGCACCAAAACCTGCCACGACCAGGAAAGTTTTTTCGGACTGGGTGACAAACCTACCGAGTTTAACCTGCGCGGCAAACGCCTGAAGAACTGGAATACTGATGCCTACTCATTTGCATGGAACCAGGACCCGCTTTACCGCAGTATCCCGTTTTATATTAGTCTGAACGAAGGAATTGCACACGGTATTTTCTTCGATAATACTTTCAAAGCACATTTTGATTTCGGCGCCGAAGACAAAACTAAAACCAGTTTCTGGGCTGATGGCGGCGAACTCCAATATTACTATATCCACGGTCCGCACATGATGGATGTGGTGAAAAGCTATCACCATTTAACCGGTACGCACCCCATGCCGCCGCTGTGGGCTTTGGGCTATCACCAATGCCGCTGGAGCTATTACCCGGAGAGCAAGGTTCGCAAAATAGCCAATGGCTTCCGGGAAAATAAGATCCCCTGCGATGGCATCTATTTGGATATCGATTACATGGATGGTTACCGCTGCTTTACCTGGAACCGCAAATATTTCCCCGATCCGAAGAAAATGATCAAGGAATTGAGCGCAGATGGTTTTAAGACAGTAGTGATCATTGATCCGGGTATCCGTGTGGACGATAACTATTCGGTATTTAAAGAGGGTAAAGAGAAGAAATATTTTTGCCGCCGTTGCGACGACTACTTTATGGAAGGCCACGTTTGGCCCGGCCGCTGCCAGTTTCCTGATTTCACCAACCCTGAGGTACGTGAATGGTGGGGCGGCTTGTTCGACGAACTGGTGCAGTTAGGCGTAGCCGGTGTTTGGAACGATATGAACGAGCCGGCCGTTTTTGGTGCAGGCACTTTCCCCGATGATGTCCGTCACCAGTACGATGGTTTCCGCGGCTCGCACCGCAAGGCACACAACGTGTACGGCATGCAAATGGTACGCGCAACCTACGAAGGCCTACGCAAGATAATGAAGAATAAGCGTCCGTTTACCATTACCAGGGCGGGTTATTCGGGCGTGCAGCGTTACTCGTCGGTATGGACCGGTGATAACGTAGCCAGCTGGGAGCACCTGCGTTTAGGCAATATCCAGCTGCAGCGTTTATCAACCTCCGGAATTCCTTTTTGCGGAACCGACATAGGCGGCTTTAGCGGCGAGCCTGATGGCGAACTGTTTACCCGCTGGATCCAGATGGGTACTTTCTCTCCATTTATGCGTGCGCATTCTGCCGGTGACACCAAAGAGCGTGAGCCATGGAGCTTCGGCGAACCGTTTACTGCCATCAACCGTAAATTTATTGAGCTGCGTTACCGCCTTATTCCGTATCTATACTCAACTTTCTGGGAGCATCACCGTTACGGCTTTCCTATCCTGAGGCCTGTAGTAATGCAGGAGCAGGACGAAATGAGCAATCATTTCCGCCAGGACGAATTTACTTATGGCGATAAGATCCTGGTTTGCCCGGTATTGGAGCCGGGGCAGCAATCGCGAAATGTTTACCTGCCCAAAGGGAAATGGTATAACTACTGGACTAACGAGGTTGTAGATGGTGGCAAGGAGGTAGCTGTTCCGACCCCGCTGGAAACCATCCCGATATTTGTTAAAGCCGGTTCGGTAATTCCGGAATACCCCGTAATGCAATATGTCGGCGAAAAGGAAATTGAAGAAGTAAAGCTGAATATTTATTTTAGCAACTACGAGGTTAATTCATTCCTGTTTGAAGATTACGGCGAAACGTTTGCTTACGAACAGGATATCTATCTCGAGAAAAAATTTGTAGTAAGCGGCAAGAGCACCGTAATGACTGTTCAGCAAACGATGGAGGGCCTTTACACGCCGCGTTATGAAAGTTATTTCTTCAACGTAATAGGCTTACCATTCATTCCGGCAAAAATATTAGCCGACGGAAAAGACGTTCCTTTTAGTATCGACGATAATAAATGTGTAGAGTTCGGGTTCACCAAGAACTTTAAGCAGATAGAGATATTGAAGTAGAAGGAAGTTAAAAAGTCAAAATTAAAAATTAAAAAGTCAAAAGATCACCACGCGTTATTGCGGGGTATGAAGCAAAGTTCAGAGATTGCTTCGTGCACCGCTAAAACGCTTTTTTACCGTTCTTATTAATCCAAACTAATCTCTGATCTCCATTCACTATATTTGTTAGAAACCAACTAACCGTCCCAATTGTTCAATAAAAAGAGACTGTTGTCTTCCATCTATACTTATGGCGAAAAAAATCACTAAAACCGACCCCGAAATAACAGAACAAAAACCTGCGGCGAAAAAAGCGGTAAAACCAAAAGCTGAAGCACCTGCAAAGGAAAATGCGCCTGCGAAACCCACTGCTAAAAAGAAGGTTGAACCTGCTGCACCTAAGGCTAAGGCTCCCGCTAAACCGAAGGCTGTTAAAGCAGAAGTAATTGCGGCGCCGGAAGAAAGGAAAGCCGTTGAAGTGTACAGCCGTTTTACAGATTTTGATATCGGCCTGTTTAAATCGGGCAAACATTATAAGCTGTATGAAAAGCTGGGTTCGCACGTGGTGGAGCACAATGGGGTGATAGGAACCTATTTTGCTGTTTGGGCACCGAACGCGAGGTATGTTGCGGTGATAGGCAATTTTAATGGTTGGAACCGTGGTTCGCATTCTTTGTATTCCCGCTGGGATTCGTCGGGTATTTGGGAGGGATTTATTCCTAACATAGGTAACGGGGAGACGTATAAATATTTCATCAATTCATCAACGGGGGAAGATCTTGAAAAGAGCGACCCGTTTGCGTTGCGCTGGGAAGTGGCCCCGCGTACGGCCTCGATAGTTGCAGATACTTTTTACGAATGGAATGATGACGACTGGATGACCAATCGCTACCAGCATAATGCGCTTGACAAACCTTATTCTGTTTACGAAATGCACATCGGCTCGTGGGCCCGTAATAATGAAAGCCCCGATGAGTTTTTAACTTATGATCAGTTGGCCGATAAGCTGGTGCCATACATTAAGGAAATGGGCTTTACGCATGTGGAGTTTATGCCGATAATGGAACATCCATACTATCCAAGCTGGGGATACCAGATCACCGGGTTTTATGCGGCTTCATCGCGCTATGGTACACCGCAGCAGTTGATGTACCTGGTGGAGCAATTGCACAAGGCGGGGGTAGGAGTGATCCTTGATTGGGTGCCGTCTCATTTCCCAGGTGATGTACATGGCATTTATAAATTTGATGGCACGCATTTGTACGAACACGAAGATGTGCGCAAAGGCTTTCATCCGGACTGGAAATCGTACATTTTTAATTATGGCCGGAACGAGGTTCGTGCATTCCTGATCAGTAACGCCATTTTCTGGCTCGATAGATACCATGCCGACGGTTTGCGTGTTGACGCGGTAGCATCAATGCTATACCTCGATTATTCGCGTAAGCAGGGCGAATGGGAGCCGAATATGTATGGCGGCAACGAGAACCTCGAAGCCATCTCATTCCTTAAAGAATTCAATACTGCTGTTTACAGCATGTTCCCCGATACACAAACCATTGCTGAAGAATCAACCTCATTTACCGGGGTAAGCCGTCCTGTTTATACCGGCGGGCTTGGCTTTGGTATGAAATGGATGATGGGCTGGATGCACGATTCGATCAAATATTTTTCAACCGACCCACTGTACCGTAAATATCATCATAACCAGATCACGTTTAGTTTGATCTACGCCTTTACCGAAAACTTTATGCTGCCGTTCTCGCACGATGAGGTGGTATATGGTAAGGGCTCCATGCTGCGAAAAATGCCGGGCGATGAGTGGCAGCAGTTTGCCAACCTGCGCCTGCTTTATACCTATATGTTTACGCATCCAGGTACTAAATTGCTATTCATGGGTGCCGAATTTGGCCAGGGAACCGAATGGAACTTCCAGCGGTCGCTTGATTGGTATTTGCTGGAATATCCAAACCACGTAGGCATAAAAGAAACCGTAAAGGCGCTGAATCACCTGTATCGCGACGAGCCTGCCTTGTATGAAAAAGGTTTCGACTGGAGCGGTTTTGAATGGGTAGACGGCGGCAATTCCCACGATTCTATCCTTATTTATAATCGTAAAGGCAATAACCCCGAAAGCGACCTTGTTGTTGTATTGAATCTCACCCCAATAACCCACCACGGTTACCGCGTTGGCATGCCTTCGAGCGGAAAATGGACCGAGATATTTAATTCGGATGCAAAGGCATTCTGGGGAAGCGGCGTTGAAAACGGCAACCCATTAACAACCGAGGGTATTAGCTGGCATGGCCGCGATAACTCGATAAGCATAAGTGTGCCGCCGTTAGCCGCAGTAGTTTTTAAAAAAACAGCAACAGTGCCGCCAAAATATGAGCTGAAGCGGTAAACCGCTAACTGTGAACAAAATGATTGGTATTTAGCAGAACTTTTTGAACGGGGGGCTCGTAACAATGCTCATGATTCTTTAAAACGGATCATTATTAATTATGAATAACCCAAAATATCGTTCGCTGTATATCCTGGTAGGATTTGTTGGACTCGCGTTTCTTGCTTATGATGCACTAATGGCTTATCCGGATATTAATCCAGCCCGTGTGCTGGCAATTGCCTTTCCAGACCTGGTGGTGTTTTTCCTCGCTTACCGTACTTATCCTATCGAGGAAACCGCCGCTGTAAAATCAGGCGAATAACGCCAGGTAGCATATAGTCGTAATCAGGTATCGGATAAAAGCTCTTTAAAACAATTGGTTTAAGGGGCTGTTTCTTTTGTTACCAGTACTTGTTTTATGAATCCAAAATACCTGGTGCTATATTTTATTGCCGCGACCCTTGTATTAGGCCTTGCTGTTTACCAGGTGGCTACAAGTTACCCTGCGGTTTATTACCCGAGGGTAGCGCTTTATGTTATTATCAGCATTTTCTTTTATTACCTGGCCTACAAAACCTATCACGAAAAGAAGGACAAGGAGTTGATGTAAATAATACAGAGGCACGGTACATGGTGTCTTCCTAATCCAATTCGTTACGCCGCTTTTTGGCCTGCCCTTTGTCCGGGTCGGCTTTATACGGAACTAATTTAAGCTTTTCGATATATTCCTGCGGAAGATTAGCCAGTTTTGCCAGGTGAATGATATTTTCGATATACCAGTCGTAGGGGAGGAGGTGAGTATTAACGGCATGCGGTTGCGCCACACAAGCCTCGGCAGGATGGATCATGCCGTTCTCATCGATACAATTCACGTGTTCCAGTTTAAAATCGGTGTTGTGGAGTTTGCTGCGCTCGCTGTCGTCTACAGCTATCAAAATACCCCAAACGGCGTCTTTCGGGTCGGCCGACTGGATGATATTTGCCTTTGACGACTGGTCATCGTCGGTTTTGTTGAAGATGAAGTTATAGCCCGGTAGTCGCGCTATACCTATTTTTTTTGCAGAGGGGAACCGCTCTGTAAACGCATCAATATCCATATTCCCGGCAAACGCAAATAACACCATAATCTTATAATTAAGATAGCTGCATTTTGTTTTAACGGTTTAACAAGCGTGTATATTATTTGGAGTGCTGTAAACGAAAGTTACCTAATTTTTTTTATTCCGCAAGGTTTTGAAAAACGTGGTGATGACGATAGTCTGGTAATATTTGTAGGCGTGGTAAAACTGATGGTATAATATTAGGAAATGCCTTTTAACAAGAAAGGTCCCGGAATATATTACGGGACCTTTTCTATTTCTAAAGGGATAAATTATAATTTACCGATCTCCTGAACCAGGTCGATAATTTTGTTTGAATAACCCCATTCATTGTCGTACCAAGATACAACCTTAACGAAAGTGTCGCTCAGGGCAATGCCTGCTTTAGCATCAAAGATCGAAGTACGTGCATCACCTTTGAAGTCTTCTGATACTACTTCATCTTCGGTGTAGCCCAAAATACCTTTCAGTTCGCCTTCCGATGCTTCTTTCATAGCAGCTTTAATTTGCTCGTAAGTAGCAGGGGTTTTTAAACGTGCAGTTAAGTCAACCACAGAAACGTCAGCAACAGGTACGCGGAACGACATGCCGGTCAGTTTACCTTTCAATTCAGGTAATACCAAGCCTACCGCTTTAGCAGCACCGGTTGATGAAGGGATAATGTTCTGGTAAGCGCCACGGCCGCCTCTCCAGTCTTTAGCCGATGGGCCGTCAACTGTTTTCTGAGTAGCGGTTACTGCGTGGATAGTGCTCATCAAACCTTCTTCGATACCGAATTTATCGTTCAGCACTTTAGCAATTGGTGCTAAACAGTTGGTAGTACATGAAGCGTTTGATACGATGTTTTGGTTGGCTTTTAATTGCTTGTGGTTAACGCCCATTACGAAGGTAGGGGTGTCGTCTTTTGCAGGAGCGCTCATTACAACTTTTTTAGCGCCGGCATCGATATGTTTTTGTGCGGTTTCTTGTGTTAAGAACAAACCGGTTGATTCAATGATAACTTCTGCACCAACCTCATTCCATTTAAGGTTTGCAGGGTCTTTTTCGGCAGTTACGCGGATGGTTTTACCGTTCACTACCAGATGACCGCCCTCAACAGCGATAGTGCCTTTGAACTGACCGTGGGTTGAATCGTATTTAAGCATGTAAGCCATGTAGTCAGGCTCAACAAGGTCATTAATACCAACAACTTCAACATCTGGTCTTTCAATTGCAGCTCTGAATGCCAGGCGGCCAATACGGCCGAAACCGTTAATTCCTATTTTCATGATTTTTAATTTTTACTTGAATAGTAAGTTAATAGATTGTTTATGGGTTCTTTAATTATCGTCGCAATTTTAAGATTTGCATCGGCGGCCGCTTCGCGTAAATGGTTCTGAAAGCTTGCCGCAACAGAGCCCGCAAAGTACAAAAAAGCATCCGGATGTTCATCATTCAGAGGTAATAAATAAGTCTGTATCAGTTTATCAAAGCCTTTTCTGATGACACTTTTGATGTAAGCATCGTCCTGATTATCGCTAAAAAAATCGGTGAACGAGCTTAAGTAAAGCGCGGGTTGTTTTTGCCGGTAGATCTTTTCGAGCAGGGTTTTCCGGTCGGGATCGTACTTCTGTACAAACTTTTTGCGGATGTTCTCGGGCAGGGTTTCGTTCATGTATCCTTTAACCAGTTGCCTGCCCAGCCAATTGCCGGAGCCTTCATCGGCGAGGATATATCCCAGACCGTAATTGTTCGGTTTTACCTTTTTGCCATCGTACCAGGCCGAATTGGAGCCGCTGCCGATAATACTGATTATGCCCGGCGAGTTTTTACAGCAGGCAATTGCAGCTGCAGTGATATCGTGCTCAACGTTTACCTTGGCAAACTTGAAGAAGATAGACAAAGCCATGTGCACAATGTTCTTCAATTCGGGCGAGAATGAGCCTGCGCCAAAAAAGTAAATGCGACGTATCTCTTCGGCGTGGTGGATAAGATTGATGTTTTTGCTCAGCAGTGCGATGATCTGTTTTTCATCGTTAAAATATGGATTGATGCCGCTGGTTTTGAACGAGGCGATAGTCCGCTCCCTGTCGAACAAGCGCCATTCGGCATAATTTGATCCGCTGTAAACAACTGCTGTCATTAAAATTTATATGGAGAGTATTTCTGCCATCTGCATCAGGTCCTCTTCCAGTTTAAACGTATGTTGAGTTAGCGCCTCTTCAAGGCTGGTAATTTTAATATGGTTAGCTTCAAGCCCTACCATGCACTGCGTTTCACCTTTAAGCAGCGCATTCACTGCAGCAAAACCCAAACGGCTACCCAGCACCCTGTCGAACGCCGATGGACTTCCGCCGCGCTGCAGGTGGCCCAGAATGGTAACCTTTACATCGTAGTTCTTAACCTCTTTCTGAACTTTTTTGGCAATATCATAAGCGCCGCCGTTCTTATCGCCCTCGGCAACAATAACAATGCTCGACGATTTTTTGTTGGCCTGACCGTTCTTCAGGTCGGCTATCAGTTCGTCAATAGCAGTGGCCTTTTCCGGAAGTAATATGGCCTCTGCGCCGCATGAAATACCCGCCCGCAATGCAATTGCGCCAGAATCTCGGCCCATCACTTCCACAAAGAAAAGACGGTCGTGCGCATCGGCGGTATCGCGAATTTTGTCTATGGCTTCAATTACCGTATTGGTAGCGGTGTCAAAGCCGAGGGTATAGGTTGAGCCGTAAAGATCGTTATCGATGGTTCCGGGTACGCCCATAACGGCTATATCCGGGAATTTTTTTGAAAAACGGAGTGCACCGGTAAAGGTTCCGTCGCCGCCAATTACCACCAACGCATCAATTCCATGCTTTTTTAAGTTCTGATAGGCGATTTCCATACCTTCGTCAGAACGGAAGTCGAGACAGCGTGCAGTTTTAAGAATAGTACCGCCCAGGTTCAGGATGTTACTCACCGAACGGGGTTCCATTGCATACATATCATCGTCAATAAGTCCCTGATAACCACGGCGAATGCCTACAACTTCCAACTTATTAAAAATGGCTGTCCTAACCACGGAGCGAATACAAGGGTTCATACCCGGAGCATCGCCACCCGATGTTAAAACGGCGAGTTTCGATATTTGATGCATGTTTAGCTTTTAGTTTACACTGGCGAAGATACCGTGTAAAATTTACACTATTAAATTTAATTTTTTTTTTTACATTAGCGCTTAACCAATTTAATTATAATTATTAACCTAACAAGTACCGGTTTGGAAGTCTCACTACCTACATTCAATTCAGTATTTTCAATCGACTGTGTAATATTCGGCTTTGAGGCCGGTGAACTAAAGATATTGCTTATTGAACGAAACCAGGAACCTTTTAAGGACTGGCTTGCCTTGCCCGGCTATATTGTGGAGCAGGACGAAAGCATTGACGATGCCGCCGAACGCATCCTTTACGAACTTACCGGCCTGCGCGATCTGCACATGCAGCAATTTCACACCTTTGGCGAAGTGAACCGTCACCCGCAAGGCCGTGTGATCACCGTTGCCTATTACGCGCTGATCCGCATTAACGGACAAAAAGAACTGCGCCCGGTTACCCAATATGCCCGTAAAGCCTTCTGGCACCCGGTTAACGAACTGCCCAAACTGGCGTTCGACCATACCGAGATCTTCGAGACCGGCTTTAACAAGATCCGCCGCAGGCTTAACTATCAGCCGATAGCTTTCGAGTTACTGCCTGAGAAATTTACACTCACACAATTACAATCACTTTACGAGGCCGTCCTCAATAAAAAATTGGACAAACGTAACTTCCGCAAAAAAATGCTGAGCTACGGTTTTCTGAAGGAACTGGACGAAAAACAAAAAGGCGTATCCTATCGCGCTGCTAAACTTTACAAATTTGACCGCAGGAAATACGCGAAGATTTTTAATAACGAGCTGAATTTGGATAAATGAGGAGAGAGTCAAGAAATCAAGAGCCAAGAATCAAGACAGGAGTAGGAAAGAAGAGTCAAGAATCAAGAATCAAGAGCCAAGACAGAGAAACTAAAAACAGTAAATAAGACAAAAGGCCGGAAAGTTAATCTTCCGGCCTTCTCATTTTATCTTGATTCTTGGCTCTTGATTCTTGAATCCCTTCCCTACAGTTGGTGTGCAAACTCCAAATGGTATTTCACCAGGTTATCTATAGGTGAGCGGATGATGTTACCAACCACCATGCCGTTTTCAACCACTAACTCTTCCAACACGTTGCGGAAGTTGTAGCCAACCGAACCGATACAGTTGAAGCTGTATTTCTGGTAGTTTGGATAATGCGTTACCAGGTTGCGGAAAAAGTCTTCGAACGAGGTGCGCACCAGGTTGCGTGAATATTCTATATGTACGTTGTTGTCGTAAACAAATTTGCTGAAGCTTGCGCAGAAACGATTGGCGCGGGGCTGGGTGTAAACCTGCTCGTTCACATCGTCGGGTGTAAGCTTGTAGGTTTCCCAGAACAGGTTACGAACCGGCTCGGGCATGTAGCCGCGCAGGTAATCGGTAAGCAGTTTTTTGCCGATGTAGCAACCGCTGCCTTCGTCGCCCAGGATGTAGGCGCCCGAATCGATATTCATCACCACATCTTTACCATCGTAAATACAGGTGTTGGTACCGGTACCTAAAATAGCGGCAAAGCCTTCGGTATTGCCCAGCAATGCGCGTGCGGCAGCTAAAAGGTCATGACCGATGTACACTTTTGCTTTGGTGAATACGGCTTCCATGGCTACTTTCACTATGTTGCGCATTTCGTCGGTGCTGCAGCCCGCGCCGTAGTAATTAACCTCGGTAATGGCATCTTTGTCGAGATCGGTAGGTAAACTTTCGTTAAGCGATTGGATAATGTACTCCGTGCTTGAAAAATATGGATTGTACCCTTCCGTGTTAAAGTACACTTTTTTTCCTTCTTCGGTAACCAGGCACCAGTTGGTTTTGGTAGAGCCACCGTCGGCAATTATGATCATAAAATAAGTTTATTTAAAAAGTGCGTTAAAAGTATGATTTACTTATTGTAAAAAAAACACTTTACCTTTTTAAAAAGTAAAATTCTTCATTTTAAATTAATGATGTGTTGTTTTTGTGATACGGGGCATACACACATCAGGGTAAATCGATACTAATAACAAGTATAGTTATAAATTCAGCTGTTTATTTTAAATATAAATGTATTGCTTATGAGGGCAATTGGTTTATAATTGTTTGCAATTATATGTATAATTTAGCAAAAGTACGCAAGCAATAATTTGATTGTTTTAAGTTAACAATATTTTGCGACGATACACTATGGATGCAGCAAATAAAATTTTGTTTAAGAAGTTTGAGCGCATGGTATTCTATAAAAAGCAATACAAATGCCGCGCAAAAATTTGACAATACGCCCATAATTTTGCATATTTGCGGCGCGAAAATATCGCATGGTTCCATAGCTCAGCTGGATAGAGCAACAGATTTCTAATCTGTCGGTCTCAGGTTCGAATCCTGATGGAATCACCTGGATTGAATTAAAAAGTAAAAATTCAAAAGTAAAAAGCCTCGGATCGGGAAGATCTGAGGCTTTTTGGTTTGGTAAAAAATTTGAACTTTTGAAGCTCAAAATATCATCTTATCATATATGAAAAACACATCGCCGGGAAACGTAAAAGGTCTCTCTGTTAACCACGCAGGAATCGTATTAGCCAACAGTTACATACCCTCGCTGTTTGAACGCACGGGCCTCACCACAAACGGAAAGTTTCCCGACAGTGTAAACCAGCATCGTGCCGTTTGCTATTTGCAATTTATGGTTACCGGTATGGATAATATCGATAACAATTCGCCATCGTTAAGCAAGTTGCTTTGCGGTTTATCGCCATTGGAAGTGATAAACGAAGATTTTAATATCCCCGAAGAGCACATACATTTAATAAACGGACTGATCACGGCGATGATAGGTTATTGGCCGGCAATTGGCAGAAGCAGCATCGATGGCTTTCGGGGGAATTGGTTTGAACGGGATGGTGTATTGTCGCAACTGGAAGACAAATGGGAACTGACTGTTACCAAGCGCGCCTATGATATTTTACTTAGTAAATCGCCGTTTTCTTTTTCAATTATTAAGTACGCGTGGATGGATAAGCCGCTTCATGTGCAGTGGGTGTATTAAGGGTATTTACGTTCTGTGTAGTTGTAAACTACGGGCATAGATGTCCGAAGTAGCAGACGTTCGGACAGCGGCGACAGCGTGGGCTTTACTATCCTTCAAAGCTTGCTATTAAAGTGACGACAATCAAAAATAAAACAGGTGTTAGCGTGAAGATGCCCACCTTTTGAATGAAAGATTTTGGGGCTAAAAACTTTGTCCGCAGCGAAACGATGAGGAAAACTAAAGCTACTATCCAAAATACCACAATCATGATCCCATATCCCAGCGAACTGTTCGGATCTTCCCGCCCTAATCCAACCAAGCCTAATGTTACGGCATAGTAAATAATATTGAAGAAAAAGATTTTTGCCCCCATAGATTTATCTGCTCGAAATAGAGCAATAGCTTGGTATCTTTAAATATAACAAAATCATTTCGTTTCTACTACCATCCCTCTTGTCCCAACTTGTTCCAACATGTACAGGCTATGAATTGCTTTAAGCATTTCCATCCCCGAAATTTGACAATCACAAACCAAAACACATCAATGGAAAGATTGATCAAAGCCGGTCGTATTTTTTATGGAATATGTATTATAG
>DATCQV010000069.1:0-3169 GCA_036569325.1 Mucilaginibacter sp.
TTGTAGTCAAATAACTACACGATGAATTTACGACGAGATGTCTTCCAGGCCATAGCCGATCCCACCCGAAGGGCCATTCTGCTGCTGGTGGCTTCGCAATCATTAACCGCGGGCGCCATAGCAGCAAACTTTGATACCGCCCGGCCCACGGTTTCAAAACATCTAGCCATACTTACCGAATGCGAATTGCTTAAGCAGCAGCAAACCGGCAGGGAAGTTCACTATCACCTCAATGCAAAAAAAATGAAAGAAGTAGCCGACTTTATCGAGCCGTTCCGCCAGATGTGGGACGACCGCTTCAATAAACTGGAAGAAATAATGAAAAACTATAAAACCAAATAATATGGAACTAAAAACGAAGGTTAATGCCGAAGCAGGCAAACACGATCTGTTGATCACAAGAGAATTTGACTTACCTGTAGAATTACTTTTTAAAGCCCATTCGGAGCCCGAAATTATTGAACAATGGATGGGCACCAAAGTGCAGAAGTTTGAAAATAAAAAGCACGGCGGCTGGCAATACGAAACTACAGACAACGGGAACGTTGTATTCAGCGCCAACGGCGTATTCCATGAGTTTATTCCGAACGAGAAAATTACCCGAACATTCGAAATGGCAAATGCCCCGTTTGGCGTTCAATTGGAGTTTGCGACATTTGAAAAGCTTACCGATACTACCAGCAAGATCACTATCCATTCTATATTCGAATCAGGTGCGTTGCGCGACGAATTGCTGAAAATGCCTTTTGCCCAGGGTATCAATTATGCACACAACCGTTTACAGGATATCGTCTCCAAATTAAAATAACTGCCATGGCCAAGCGAAATAAAATTATCTACTGGATAGCCACCATCTGGCTTGCTTTAGGAATGACATCAACCGGGGTAGTACAATTGCTTAAATTAAAGGAAGGACAGGGAGGTTTAAACAGCATTACCCATTTGGGGTATCCCGCTTATGTATTAACATTGTTGGGCATCTGGAAAGTTTTGGGTGTTATTGCGGTACTTATTCCTAAATTGCCTTTATTGAAGGAATGGGCTTACGCGGGCTTTTTCTTCGTTGTGTCGGGAGCTATATTTTCGCACGTTGCGGCCGGTGATGCAGTTAGCGCCACATTTCCAGCATTGTTATTATTAATCCTGACTTTGTTATCCTGGTATTTCAGGCCTTCTGATAGGAAAGTCGGTTTGGTTAACCAATAAATAAATGACATGAATCCAAGGGTTGATTTTTACTTCAATAAGGCAGGTAAATGGCAGGAAGAAACTGAACGGCTGAGAACTATTTGCCTCAGCAACGGCCTTAACGAGGAATTGAAATGGGGCTGCCCGTGCTATAGTTGCAACGGTGCCAACATTGTTTTGATACATACGTTTAAGGAATATTGCGCGCTTTTGTTTTTTAAAGGCGCGTTGTTAAACGATGCCAGTGGCATCCTGATCCAGCAAACCGAGAATGTACAGGCGGCGCGCCAGATAAGGTTTACCAATCTGCTGGAAATAGTTGAGCAGGAAGCCGTTCTGAAAGCTTATATTTTTGAAGCCATTGAGGTGGAAAAAGCGGGCCTTACCTTGGAATTAAAAAAGACCGATGAATTTAAAATGGCTGAAGAATTTGAGGTGAAGCTAAAAGCCATTCCCGAACTGAAAAAGGCGTTCGAGGCATTAACGCCCGGAAGGCAGCGGGGATATTTACTATACTTTTCTTCAGCCAAACAGGCCAAAACCCGCGAGCAAAGGGTTGAAAAATATATACCGCAGATTTTAAATGGAAAAGGGCTGGATGATGAATAGAATCGAAGATCGCTAACTTTATCAATAACAATCCCAATAACTTTCGATCGATTCCTCGCCACAGCCCTTACAAACATAATAATAGATGTTGCCGACGTCGCCAATCATGATACCATGAGGCGACCAGTCGTCGGGGCCGGGCTTGGTGACGTGCGGTTCGGTGTCTTCGCTTGATAGCTGGAAGAAAAACTCTTTCTCCTTGCCGCATTTGCACTTGGGATAATCCGGAGCCTGGGTAAAACTCGGGTACCCTCCTATCTTGGTGCGCTGCACAGCGTGAAATTCATCGATAAAAAGATCACCGAAAGACTCGCCGAATTTATATTCAATATCATTGATCACATCGCCGAAATCTTCATATACGGGGTAATCTGTTATTCTTTCAGGGTTGAGCTTACAGTCAGGTACCGGTGATTCATCATTTTCCCTGGCAGGTTGCCTGGGAAGATCGATATAGTCATTTATACCTTCGGCTGCGGTAAAATAATAGTGGAACATTTTCCGGTCGGCATGAAAAGGTTCCGAGTAGGCCTGCGGACAATAATCATTCGGGCATCTGAATAACAGGAAAAGATCTTTACCTGCAGGCCAGTAATGCTCTTCAAAATCCTTCCGGTATAACTGGAAAACAAAATTCAGCGGTGTGCTGCAACTGTCACAACACGGATAAGCGGTAAAATTACCCAGATTGGGCCTTCCGCCAAACTTACTTTCGGTTGCGCTAATGGGTTGGCTGCTTTTGGCAGGGTTAAGTACAGTGGCGTCTTTACAGTATCCGGCGGTGATGTCTTTTACGTATGCCGTTTGCAGAAATTGTTCAGGTGTTAAGGCCGATCTGCTGTCCTGAACCGTTTGCTTGTTTGATGCTGAACCGAAAAGTTTTTGAAATAATCCCATGCCCAAATATAGAAATTGCGGCTTCCCCCATTTCAATTGGTTTACTTTTTTATCACCGTTAATTTACTATCGTCAAAACCGGCGGTTATCACACGATTGGCAAAAAGCAAACGATCGGGATCCTGTTCAGCGAGCTGTTTAAGCGTTTCGGCTACCAGTTCGAGCACCTTCGCCCATTTTAATCCTTTGGTAGCATCGCGCGATAAAAGGAAGTATTTATTTACACGGATAGGCTGATAATCTATTTCGCCGGCCCAGTCATCATCGTTTGCATCGTAAACTTCGGCTCCGGTTATATACACCATATAGCCTTTGTCCGACTGCAACATGCCGAAATTAATAGCAACGATCTCGGGACCCGGGGGATTTTCCGTTTCAACTTTTTTGATCCAATCTGAAAAAAGGGTTGTCAGGCTCATTTATCTGCGGCTGTTTTGTGAAAGGTCAGCGTTATAAATATAAGCCAGAGTTAATA
>DATCQV010000070.1:0-2861 GCA_036569325.1 Mucilaginibacter sp.
AATATTTTATGCCGATTTCCGGCCGGTGATATTTCCATCGTGGCCGGCATCGGCAACGGAGCATGCTGTTTGGGCTTATATTGTAAGCGCGGTGCTCATCGTTGCGGGATTGGCTATCGTTTTTGAAAAACGCGCCCGCGAGGTATCGCTCATCCTGGGCGGCTTTTTTCTTATTCTCCTGCTTTTAGGGCAGGTACCTTACGAAGTATTGGTCGACCCCTATAGCAATCACCTCGGCACGTGGACAAACCCGCTGAAAGAGCTGGTACTGGCAGGCGGCGCTTTTGCCGTAGCCGGTTCGCTGCCATCTAAAGTAGGGAGAGACGAAAAGCAGCCGGTCGTCATCACTGCGCTCGAAAAGTTTATTCCGTTTGGCGGCGTGTTTATGGCAATTACCATGATATTGTTCGGGGTGTCGCATTTTCTGTATCCCCAATTTGTTTCCACTTTGGTGCCCAACTGGATGCCCGGTCACCTGTTCTGGACCTATTTTGCCGGTGTGGCGCTCATCGGGGCAGGGGCGGGCATCATCCTTAATATAAAACTAAAACTGAACGCGCTGCTTTTAGGGGCGATGATCTTTACCTGGTTTATCGTCCTTCATATTCCCCGCGCTATAGCCGATCCATATCACGATAAGGGTAACGAGGTAACCAGCGTCTTCGAGGCGCTGGGCTTCAGCGGAATTGCCTTCATTGTGGCATTTGGGTACCGAACCCGAAAAAGTACCCCCTAATTAAAAGAGGGTTGACGAACACATCGCCAACCCTCTTTTTTATGCGCTAAAAATTGTCAGGTGTTATTGCAATAGCCTGACCTTCGCGAAATTCTTCTTAATTACCGTGCTTATTCTGCCTTTTTCTCGCTATGGCTTACGTAGTAAAATACAATGCCTACGAAGGTGAAAATGATGCCGATGAACAGCGGCCATTTTGCAGTCATCAGGCCATCGCGGGCAATGGTCATTGCGTCAGAATCAACCGGGTTAACAACATCCCTGTAATAAATAATTAAGCCAATAGTGATAATTACTCCAACTATGATAAGAAGTACGCTAATTTTTTTCATTTCTGTTTCTGTTAGTATAGCTGGCCGGCGGCCGGGTGTAAAGGTAAGATTATTTTGAAATTGAACATGCGTTAATTTAAAATTTGAGATCATACCAGGTTAAAATATCCACACAGCGTTAAAAATACCGCTTAAAATAACGAAACAATTGCAAACGGGCACGCGTATAAGAGGGCGATAAATTAAACAGCCCCATGTACGCGCATCCCGAAATTGAAGCACTTTTCAACAATGTTGATCCGGAGTTTTTTATACCGAATGCTGCCATGCTGCAAACAGCCGAGGCGCTGTTAAACTATATCGACGATATTAACCTGGAGCGTAATTCCACGTTCGAGCCTACACCGGCGGAAAGCCTTTACCTGGTTTGGAATGCCGAAGATTTGGAGTTTCACCTGGAATGTTTAGCCGATGGCCGTATCCTTTACACCTTCCGCAAAGGGGGATATGGCAGGGCAAACGGCTGTGCAGCCATCGATAAATTTATCCCGCTGCTACAGGATTATCTGCTGATGAGCATCTGGTAGAATTTTTTCACCTTCTACTTTGTATTCCATTTAAACCATTTAATGCCCAATACGGTGCATAACACGGTATAGCCAATGGTTACCAACAATGCTACCGATGCATCGTTATTCCATTTGGCGGGTTCCATGCCTGCGGCTAAAATGGTTCTCACCGTTCCGTAGGGCGACCATTTTACCGTGTCGGCAACCAACTTTAATTTAGGGTCGCTAACAAACTGGCCAAGCATACCGCCCATAATAAATAAGAAATAAACCAGCCTTACGGTGGCATTAACCGTCTCAGGGTTTTTGATCCGCCCAACTATCATCTGCCCTAAACTCAAATAAACGCAACCGCCCACAATAGCCGTCAGGTATGAAAGCAAATACCCTGCAGGACTTAACGTAACACCATCGTATGAATTACCGACAATGAAAACAAAGGTTGTAACCAGAACAATCATGCCTATTTGTACTAACAAGCGGCTTGCCATGATCGACCATGCCGATATCGGGGCCACGCGCAGGCGTTGGAAAACGCCTTTATCCCTGTCGCGGGCAATGGAGTTGGAGTAGCCCATCAGCCCGATAGCTATCAGCCCGATGACGATGCTATTTGATAACACGAACGGTCCGCTCACCAACTTAACGAATGGTTTCCAGGTGGTTAAAATTATTACCGGTACAACCAGCGTTAATATGGTTGCGCGGCGATTGCGCCATTGTGTTGTAAAATCGGCCCGTAAGAGTGTTTTTAATACAACTGATGTTTTGGGTATAGAAGAAGTTTCCATTTATTGGGATTGATTGAAGGATTGACGAATGGTTAGCCTCTGATTGCTTTTCCGGTTAATGCTATAAACACATCTTCGAGGGTTATTTTTCCCCGGCGCGATACGGCTATTACTTCCGGATCGTCGCGGTGTTTATCTATCATGGCCTGCGGCGTATCGATGCCGATCACCTGTCCGTGATCGATAATGG
The DNA here is from genome assembly GCA_036569325.1 of Mucilaginibacter sp. Taxonomy (GTDB): domain Bacteria; phylum Bacteroidota; class Bacteroidia; order Sphingobacteriales; family Sphingobacteriaceae; genus Mucilaginibacter. Next base: position 2,559 of record DATCQV010000070.1, read on the forward strand.
CAATACGGTCGCAAACGGATTCAGCCTCCTCCATCGAGTGGGTGGTGAGGAGTACGGCATGCCCGCGTTCGCGAATTGCTTCGATGCGTTCCCAAAGCTGCCGGCGCGATTGCGGGTCGAGGCCGGTGGTGGGCTCGTCGAGCAGTACCAGTTTAGGGTTGTGCAGCGTGGCTATCACCAGCGATACCCTTTGCTGCTGCCCGCCTGATAGTTCGCCATATTTTTTATTCGCCGAATCTTCGAGGTTAATTTCCCGCAATACGGCCATCAGGTCGGCCTTACTGGCGTTAACGCCGTACACAC
>DATCQV010000071.1:0-12830 GCA_036569325.1 Mucilaginibacter sp.
GATCCGGAGCGCGCCAAAGAGCATTTCGAGATGTATAAAGACATGCTCCCGGAAGGCGAAAACTGGTTTACCAATCGTTTTTTAACGATAGGCTACTACGCGCTCGTTGATTTCCACCATGTAACGCCAACCCCCGATCAACTTTCTTCGGCATGCACCTGGTGCGATTTGAACGATCTGCCAGAATTAAAGCTGGACCATGCATTGATATTGAAAACAGCGCTCGACACCCTGCGGCTGCAGCTTAATTATCAGCCTATTGGTTACAATTTGATGCCAAAGGAATTTACCATGCCGGAATTGCAAAAGCTTTATGAAACCATCCTGGATAAAAGGCTCGACCGCCGCAATTTCCAGCGGCGCATGCTGGGCTTCGGCATTTTGAACCGGCTGGAAACCCAGCGCAAGGGCGGAGCGCATAAAGCTCCTTTTCTCTATTCGTTCGATATAGAGAACTATAAGGCTGCACTAACGGAAGGCTTTAAGGGAGGATGGTAATTTGATTTCAGATTTTTTTGTTTAGATGGAACGCAGACCTGATCTGCTAATGATTTGATAGATTTATTGAAAATAGTTAAGAACTAAACTGATGGCCTCTTTTCACAAGTTAATTCTTCCGGTTATTTTGCTGGGAAGCGCAACCGTTTTCGGACAAACAACTTTACAGGTTCCCGGAAATCTGCAGAGCACTTACACGAAAGGCACCCGCACAACCACCGGCGCGCCAGGCAAAAATTACTGGCAAAACACTGCTGACTATACGATTGCAGTAAACTTCAACCCAAAAGACCGCAATCTGGAAGGAACCGTAGCCGTTGATTACGTTAACAATAGCCCCGATACGCTGAACGAGATAGTTTTGAAGCTCTATCCCAATATCTACAAAAAGGGAGCTATCAGAAATATGCCCGTATCAGCTTCCGACCTGACCGACGGAGTACGAATAAAAAAGCTGGCTGTTAACAATACGTCTCAAAACGCATCGGCATGGCACATCGAGGGTACGAATATGACATTGAAAACCGCGCCCGTTTCGCCTAAACAGAAGATACATTTAACTATCTCTTATTCTTATAACCTCAACAAAACCTCGCACATCCGTACCGGGCAAGTAGATACCGGCGCATTTTTCATCGCCTACTTTTTCCCGCGGATTGCGGTTTACGATGACATCGATGGCTGGAACATGAACCCTTACCGTGGCAGCGAGGAATTTTATAACGACTTTTGCCATTTCAACCTTTCGGTAACAGTACCGGGTAAATACAAGGTTTGGAGCACCGGTAATCTTAAGAACGCAGCCGATGTTTATATACCAAAAATTGTTCAGCGGATTCATGAGGCTGAGCAGAGCAACAATGTGACCGATATCATTAAGCAAACAGAAATTGCCGAGCGCATTACCGCCAACAACGCAACCAACACCTGGAAATTTGAAGCCGACAGCGTAACAGACATGGCCTTTGCCATCAGCAATCATTACATGTGGCGGGCCAGCAGTTTGGTTGTCGACCCTAAAACCAATCGGCGTACAAGGGTGGACGCTGTTTTTAATCCCAATCATCAAGATTATTTCGAGGTGATAAATTATGCTCGAAAAACAGTGGAAGCCATGAGCTATTCGTTCCCGAAATGGCCTTATCCCTATCCGCACGAAACTGTATTCGATGGCCTCGACCAGATGGAATATCCAATGATGGTAAACGATAACCCTACGCCAACCAGCGAAGACGGTATAGAGTTAACTACGCACGAGATATTTCATACCATGTTTCCCTTTTACATGGGCGTGAATGAAACCAAATATGGCTGGATGGACGAAGGCTGGGCCACCATTGGCGAGTGGACCATCAGCCCGATAATAGACCCTAAAATTACTGACCTTTTCGGCGTGGATGCTTATGCCCATTCTGCCGGAACCGAAGCCGATCAGCCTATTATTTCACTTACCACCACGCTGAGCGGCGTAAGTGGCTTTACGGATTCGTATCCGAAACCAGGTTTGGGATATCTCTATGTGCGCGATATGCTGGGCGATGAAACCTTTTTTAAGGGCCTGCATAACTATATTAACCAATGGCATGGCAAACACCCCATGCCTTATGATTTTTTCAATTGCATTAACACCGGTTCTGGTCAGGATCTCAATTGGTTCTGGAAAAGCTGGTTCATCGATGGCGGCGTTCCTGATCTCGGCATAGGCAAAGTAACCAATAATGACAAGGACTATACAGTAGAGATAAACCGCATTGGCAGCAAGCCTATCCCCGTTAATCTAACCATCTTTTATACAGATGGCACCACAAAAACCATCCACAAAAGCGTAGCCTGCTGGGCAAATGGCGAAAAAACTTATACCATTAATTTTGCCGCAACCGGCACGATAAGTAAAATGGAACTGGGCGGAGATCACAACCCGGATTCGGATAAATCGAATAACGTTTGGGTGAATAGATAAGCCAACGCCTCATTTATATAAACCTTACGAAGTCTTGAAGACTTCGTAAGGTTAACTCCCTCGCCTAAAACTTTTACTTCCCGATTACCTTTCCTTTTATAAATTGCACGGTTATAATTAAATAGTTATGCACGGAGGCGGAATATTCAGAGTATTTTTAATAATTGCAGGCATCAGCTTATTGCTCGATTGGTATGTTTTTAACGGCCTGAGAACACTGGTGAACGATTGGCGGCCGGCCTTTGCACGCAACCTGGTTACTTTTGGATACCTAACCACATCTATAGCCGTTATCGTTGTGTTTTTAGCCGGATTTGGCAGTTTCAGCACCGCCAAAGGCATGACACCCTTTCACGAATGGGTGCTCAGCATTTTTTTGATCTTTTTCCTCAGCAAGCTGGTTTTTGTGATCGTTTTGTTTTTAGGCGATCTCGGGCGATTGGTGTATGGCATAGTTCATAGCATTACAAAATCGAAAGATGCCGCTCCGGAACCGTTTTTCCCGGCACGGCGTAAGTTTATCAGTGAGATTGCCGTACTCGTTGCTGCGCTGCCCTTTACCGGTATGTTTTATGGCATGTTCAGGGGGAAATACGACTATCGCGTGCATCGCAAAACATTATATTTTACCGACCTGCCTGAAGCGTTTGATGGTTTTACCATAACGCAGTTATCCGATATTCATTCCGGTAGTTTCGATAACACAGCCGCCATGCAGCGCGGCATTGACCTGGCCAATGCTCAAAAAAGCGACCTGTTTGTTTTTACCGGCGACCTGGTAAACAATGCCGCCTGGGAGATAGAACAATATATTCCCAATTTCAAGCAGTTAAAGGCTCCTTTCGGTCAGTTTTCCATTCTCGGCAATCATGATTATGGCGATTATATTGAGTGGCCCAGCGAGGCAGAAAAAGCAGCTAATTTGGATAAGCTGAAAGAGCATCATAGGGAACTGGGTTATCGCCTGTTGTTAGACGAAAACATAGAACTGGAAAAGAACGGTCAAAAGATCTCCCTTATTGGTGTGCAAAACTGGGGCAGAGGCTTTATCCAGATAGGCAATTTAGATAAAGCTTTAAAAGGTGTTGATAAGAACGCTTTCAAAATACTGCTATCGCATGATCCAACTCATTGGGAGGAACAGGTGCGTTTTAACCCTACCACCATTCATCTCACACTATCCGGCCATACGCACGGCGCCCAATTCGGTGTGGAAACAGCCGGTTTCCGCTGGAGCCCGGTGCAATACCGTTATCTGGATTGGGCCGGTCTTGTAAATGAAAAAGGCCGCTATCTGTATGTAAATCGCGGGTTTGGCTTCCTGGCCTACTCAGGCAGGTTAGGAATTTGGCCGGAAATTACGGTGATCACTTTGAAGAAGAAAGAGGTGTAAATTTCCGGTGCCTCTTTTTTGCCGCCTTTACTCGCCCTTTTGCGCTTCATTGCTAAGATCAAACTACTTCAACATAAATACCTGCGACGGGAAATCCGGATCATTAAACACTTCTTTTAAACTTTCCACCCGATTTTCAGTATCGAACACCATTACCTGTTTTGAACTATCGTTATATATCGGCCATTCAGATATCTTTTTGTTACCAGGATTACCGGTTTTAATAAATGCCACCCATGCAGCGTGCATTTCACCGGCTAATTTTGCATGCTCTCCGCCGGCTTGTTTCAGCTTTTCGGCATTCCATAAATAATTCAGTTCGACGCCATGTGTTGCGCCATATTTTTTTCCATTATCATAGTCGAACCGGTACATCCAAACGGGAACATCACTTGCTGAAAGCGCCCTCGCAAACCTGTAGCTGTGCATCTGGTACATGTACTGAGTGATCACTTTCACAGCCGCATCATAAGGCGAATCGATCGTTAATTGCCGTTGATATTCTTTATATACCGACTGGTAATTATCGCCGAATAAAGCCTTCAGGATCGTCCGGTCGGGATGTTTTAATTGTTCATCGCCATTCATAAAAGCTGCGGCTTCATATTTATTCGTGCCAATAAGTGCTTTTATATTTGAGATTGTTTTACTACCCGCGTATTTATAACCGTCTTCAGGAACAACGACCCCATCGTACACCGGACCAAAAAACGAATTACCGCCTATGCCTGCACAAACTTTTGCCTGGGCGCGCATAATGGTATCTGCCGGCAGGGTGAGCAATTTGCGTACGTCTTTAGCCTCAAGCCCTAATTGTTTTAATATTTTAAGGCGCTCATTTTTAGCGGTGATAGTATCACGCACACACTGCACTGAGCCACTTTCGGCAATATACTGCCGGAACAGGCCTTTCGATAAAGGTGATACCAATACTGCGCTGATCAGCTTTGCCCCTGCCGATTCGCCCATAATGGTTACCCGGTTCGGGTCACCGCCAAAGGCCGCAATATTTTGTTTGATCCATTTCAGCGCCGCGATGCAATCCAATAGTCCGCAGTTGCCCGATTGGCCGTAGCGTTTATCTACATCGCCCATATACATAAACCCAAGGGAGCCGAGGCGATAATTAATGGTGACGGTTACAATATCGTCGTTATCGGCAAAGGCATGGCCATCGTTGCCTTTCCCGGCACCGGCTGTCATGCTGCCGCCATGAACCCAAACCAGCACCGCACGCCTTTGATCATCAACTTTAGGCGTATACAAATTAAGCGACAAACAATCCTCCGATCCCTGCGTTTGCTTCCCGCCCGGCTGCGCCGCTATCGGTCCAAATTGCGTAGCTGCCAGCGTATCTTTCCACATCGCGTGTTCTGCAGGCGGCATAAAACGCAAACTGCCTACAGGCGGCGCGGCATAAGGCACACCCTTAAAAACCGCGATATTGTTTTCGATAACGCCTTTTATGTAACCTTTAGTTGTCTTTACGATTGGCTGTGCAAATACCTGGCAGGTAAATAAAAACGCTATGGAGGATAAAAGGACTTTGTTTTTCATGATGAAAGGTGATTCGAATGCTGCTAATTTATGAAATAGGAGCAATCAAATCAGCACTGCTCTCCACTTTGTCATTGCGAAAACGAAGCAATAGCAAGACCTGAATATTTCCGATGTTTAAACACATAAAAAACACTTTTGTCGAATTAAATTCATTTTAATAAATATATATTTGAATTAAATTCAATTTACTACTACATTTACAGTATGATTAACGAAACAGAGATCGTACTGGATAAAACAGACCTGCAAATTCTTCGCCTGATGCAGGATAATGCCCGCATCAGCAATGCCGACCTTGCGCGTGAGCTTGGCATGGCACCCTCAGGTATCCTGGAACGCGTAAAAAAGCTGGAGCAGAAAAATGTGATCATGCAATATACCACGCGCATTAACCCCAATGCGCTGCAGCAAAAAATGCTCGCATTTATCTTTATGAAAGCGTCAGACGGACCGGGGTGTAACGATACCGCCGAGGCTCTGGCAAAAATTCCTGAAGTACAGGAAGTTCACCACATTGCCGGCGATGACTGTTATCTTGTCAAGATCCGTACTTATGATTCCGCATCACTGGTGCACCTGATGCGTAACGATTTCAGCAAGATCCCCAACCTGCTCAGCACCCGCACAACTATAGTGCTCGAAACGGTTAAAGAACAACAACAATTGGTTATACCCGAAAAATAAATACGCCATGGCCTCCACTTCACAAAAATCAGCTTCATCCCTGTTGGTAGTTATTGCATTTGCTACCGTTTACATTGTATGGGGTTCTACTTACTTCTTCATCCGGATGGGTGAGCAAGGCGGCTTGCCACCATTTTTGCTGGGCACCATCCGTTTTATCATTGCCGGTATCATCATGCTCAGCTGGTGTACCGTTAAGGGCGAAAAAATATTTGTGAAGCGCGACATTATCAACGCTGCCATAACCGGTTTTCTGTTGTTATTTGTGGGAAACGGCATTGTGATATGGGCCGAAAAAACGCTGCCGAGCGCCATGGTAGCCATTATGGTATCGTCGGCCCCGATCTGGTTCGTGCTGCTGGATAAACCGAACTGGGGCGCAAATTTCAAAAACAAATCCACCATTATTGGGCTGGTGATCGGCTTTTTAGGTGTCATCATTCTTTTCAGCGAACAGATCGGCATTATCTTCGAAGGTGGCGGCGCTTCTAAACTCCCGTGGATGCTGTTATTGCTTTTTGGGTCGATCGCATGGTCGGGCGGGTCATTGTTCTCAAAACATTATCCAACTACCGGTTCATCATCGGTAAGCACCGGCTGGCAAATGCTGATAGCAGGGTTTGTTTACCTGCCTGTTAGCTTAATTCGCGGCGAGGTGAGCAGCTTAAACGTTCAAAGCATCAACGTTAGCAGCTGGCTTGCTATTAGTTACCTGGTGATCTTTGGGTCGATAGCGGCGTACAGCGCCTATGTTTGGTTATTGCAGGTTCGCCCGGCTACACAAGTAAGTACTTATGCTTATGTTAACCCGGTGATAGCGGTAATATTAGGTGTAGTGTTTGCACATGAGAATATTTCGCTTACCCAACTGGCGGGATTGGTGATTATCCTGGGTAGTGTGCTGCTGATTAACCTGGCAAAGTATAAAAAAGAGAAGCAGGTAAAACTGCAGACAATAACAGAGTAATTTATACCCTTTGTTATTTCGAGCGTGAGCGAGAAATCTTATACGATTTGTATCCGGAATATGCGTCCAGACTATGCAATGGCGGTAATGTCGCTTTTATAAGATCTCTCACTATCGTTCGAGATGACAACGAGGACTTAAATTACAAATCCTTCGGCAACGATCTTGGCGCAGTCTCCCATTTTCCAAATTCAAAATAGTCCTCAATCGTGATGCTGATCTTGCTGCCTTTATCATATTTGCCTTTATTGTAATTATTGGCCCGCAGGATAACGCCATCCCGTTCTATCAGCAGTTCTTCATAAAAACCTTTGAAAAGGATTTGTTTAACGGTCCATTTGTTGCCAAAGCCTTTGCCAATTTTCACATGTTCGGCATATACAACAACGGTACCGCGTTTACTCTTGATGCCGCAGCTTTTGGCCTCGTTGGACGTCAGCTGACTGCTGCTGGCCAGTATCTGCGCCGTATAAAGCAGCTTCGGCGAGTTATATAATTCTTCCGGGCTGCCGTTCTCTACGATCTCACCATCTTTTAACACGATCAGCTCATCAGCCATCGACAATATCTCGGCAGGGTCATGCGATACAAGGACAATGGTCACCCCCCACTCCTTTACGATGTATCTGATATCGTGCTGCAGTCCTTCCCGGTACGTGGCATCTACCTGGTTAAAGGGTTCGTCGAGCAAAATAACTTCGGGTTTACTGATGAGGGCCTTGGCAATGGTGACCCTTTGTTTTTCACCGCCGCTCAGCTTGCCGAAAGGTTGATCTTTAAGCCCGTAAATGTCCAGCATATTTAATGAATCGGTGATCTTGCGCTCTTCGGAGTCGAGGCCCAATTCGCCGATGCGCAGGCCCGAGCGCACGCTGTCCCAAACCGTGGCATCATGATCCATGTCCTGGTTGTTCTGGGTAACCAGTCGCATGGCTTCGTGGGCGGGCTGCAGTTTTTCTTCGCGTTTTAAAATACGTTCTTCCTTAAAGAAAACCTCACCGCTATCAGGTTCCAGTATACCATAGAGCAGGTTAAGCAGGGTGGTTTTGCCGCTGCCGCTCTCGCCCACAATGGCGGTCACCTTTCCCTTGGGGATAAATATGGTTACATTGTTTACTCCTGAAGACTTATCGCCAAAATAGTTTTTGGTAACCGATATGATTTCCAGGATCATGTCGTCTTGCATACGTGCTTATGTAGTTTTTTTAATTGATCAGCAGCTATAAATGCCGCGAAAAGTTCTATTGCTTACCCCAAACTCAGCCATAAAAGTATATCAAAAAAATTAAATGTCCGCTTACTATTGCCAGTTGTGCTTAGTCGGCCTTCTATGTCGGTGACCTTTTACGAACCCGGGCTTATTTCGTTATATTTATCAGCAGAAATCTTAAACAAAAAATCCCCTATTATGGAACGACGCATCAACAAAACCTGGCATCAGATACACCAGGAATCACGGGCATTCGGGCAGCGCCTGGCCGATTCAGTAGCCAACGGCATGGGTTCATGGCGGTTCATCATCATTCAAACCATTATTGTGGCGCTTTGGATGGCTTTGAACGCCGTTGCCTATATTCAGCACTGGGACCCTTACCCGTACATCCTGCTCAACCTGTTATTTTCTACCCAGGCTGCCTACGCCGCTCCCATAATCATGATGGCTCAAAACCGCCAGAGTGAACGCGACCGCGCCCAGGCCGATGCCGATTATTTAACCAATTGCGAGGCTAAGGAAGAAATTGAACAATTACTCAAAAAGTTAAATTCGATCGAGACAGAAAAATTGGATAAAATTCTGGCGCTGCTGGAGAAGATGAATAAGGACTAATCCTCCGGCAGAAAAAGGGTGCAACATCATCAAGTGAGGCGCCGTTGCACTGTTTCACACAAACATGAAACAGTTGAAACAATGTGAAACAGATGAAACACCCTATACTGATAATCAATCACTTATACCATGCGCGTGAAACAACCTGAAACAGTATGAAACAAAAATAGCCGATTTTTACCCATTTTGCTGTTTCACCTGAAACGCCTTTCATTCCTTAACAGCTTAACAACGTTCCCGTCAGCACCCTTTCCTTTGGAGAGGGCAGGGTGAGGCTTGAAGAATACCTGAGAAGAGAACCTAACAACATTGTAACGCGTGCCTGCCTACATACCATCCAGCCACTCGTTCAACGCAATTACCATATCCTCATAAAACAGCTTGTAGGTATTTTCGGTGACGTAGCCGATATGCGGCGTAGCCAAAATATTGTCCAACTTTCGAAACGGATGACCGGCAGGAAGCGGTTCCACATCATAAACATCCACTGCTGCACCGGCTATCTTTTTTTGTTCGAGGGTATTGATCAGGGCTTGCTCATCAACCAGCGGGCCTCTTGAAGTATTGATGAAAAAGGCAGCAGGTTTCATCAGGTCAAAATCAGCCTGACCGATGATACCCCGTGAACGGTCGCTCAAAACAAGATGAATGGTTACAAAGTCCGCCTCTTTAAAAAGCGTTTCCTTGCTTACCAGTTTTGCGCCGGCTTCGGCAGCCCGCTCTTCGGTCAGGTTTTCGCTCCAGGCAATTACGTTCATATCAAACGCCTTTGCATAGGTAGCTATTTTTGTACCGATATTACCCAGACCAATAATCCCGATGGTTTTCCCGTTAATGTCGGTCGATATTGTGCTTTGCCATCTCCCATCGCGCAGATTAGTGTTCTCAACCGGGATATTCCGCGCCAGCGACATTAATGTTGCCCATGTAAATTCAGGCGCGCCGGTGCCAATATAGCCCGTAGTTTTTACAGTAATGCCCATTTCTTCAGCCGCCGGAGTGTCTAATGAGTTATTGCGCCGCCCGGTTGATACGATGAGTTTAAGATCAGGCAGCTGAGAAAGCAATTGCCGCGTTATGGGCGTGCGTTCACGCATAATGCAGATGGCATCGTAAGGCAGCAGGCGGCTTACAATTTCCTTTTCATCAGTCAAATGATCATTGTAAACGGTTACGTCAGCACGTTGCTGAACAGTAGTCCAGTCGGCAAACTTCAGAGCAACGTTCTGATAGTCGTCTAATATGGCAATTTTGGGTTTATTCATGGCGAATGAATTGGCAGCGGTCAGCGGGTCAAACTTACGAAGTTTTTAAAACTTCGTAAGTTTTATAGGCGCGAAGTTTCAAAGCTACAATTTCACACCCCGCAGAAACGCCTCTATATCCATCCGCTTTTTGCCCTCCAGCTGCACATCGGTTAAATATACATAGCCATCCTGGGCGGCAAACTTCAAAAATGTTTTGTTATCGGTTAAAAAGCCGCCGGGTTGTATGCCGGGTTCTGCTACCTCAAACGTGGAGCTGTACACCTTCAATATCTTATCATTCAGCATGGTGTAAGCGGTGGGGACAGGACTCAAACCTCTTATTTTATTGTAAATATTTTCAGCGGATTGCAGCCAGTCTATCAGGCAATCTTCTTTAAATATCTTGGGGGCGTGTTTTAGCTCAACACCATCCATCAATGCCGACTGCGGGTGTTCGTTATAACGGCCGCTTTCAATGCCTTTTACGGTTTTCACCAGCAATCCGGCACCCTTATGCATCAGGCGGTCGTGCAGATCGCCGGCCGTCTCCTGGCCCGACAAGGTAACCTTTTCAGTAAACAGGATATCGCCGGTATCAATTTCATGCTTAAGAAAAAATGTGGTAACGCCGGTCTCTTTTTCGCCATTAATCACCGCCCAGTTTATAGGGGCGGCACCGCGGTATTGCGGCAGCAGCGAAGCGTGCAGGTTAATGGTGCCTTTATGCGGCATGTTCCAAACCACTTCGGGTAGCATGCGAAAGGCCACTACCACCTGCAGGTCGGCATCCAGCGCTTTCAGTTCGTCTAAAAATTCCTGATTTTTCAGCTTTTCGGGCTGTAAAACCTTTAAGCCGTGCTCAACGGCATATTGTTTAACCGCCGATTCATTCATTTTCATTCCACGTCCGGCTGGCTTGTCGGGTGCGGTAACTACGGCAACAATATTACAGCCGGCAGTCACAAGGGCATCTAACGATGCTACAGCAAACTGGGGCGTGCCCATAAAAATAATCCTCATAGTTCAATAACAGCGCTAATTCTCTAAAATTACTAAAAAAATGCCGCTCTGACTCCCCCTTATAGGAAGACCCGGCTCTTTTTCCCCTCCCCTTCAGAGGAGGTTCGGTGGGGCGGCTTCACGGATACAGCAAATACTTCGCTCGCATGGCCTTATACCGGCTTAATGCAGGCTCCCAGCTGGCCCTGATCTCCGTTTCAGTTTTGCCTTCTTCAATCTGTTTTCTCAGGGTGGTGGTACCGGCCAGCTTGGTGAAATAAGCATTGAAAAAGTGCTCCTTATCCGGAAACGCTTTATAAAGCTCAATCAGCCAGGCTAAATTAAGTTTGGCGGTGCTGTAAATGGTATTCGTATCGTAATTTTTCAGGTCGATGCCGTAGCAGGTCTTATTTTTTTGGGGAGGATCTTCGCTCATGCCCTTAATACTTACCGGGGTGAATGAGTAGCCGTATTTCCCCTGCAGCGCCGGGTGACCAATCTGCAAAAATGGCGACATGGTACCACGCCCCAAACTAAACGTCGTCCCCTCAAACAAACAAACCGACGGGTACAACAGGATAGATTTCGCCGTATTCAAATTAGGCGACGGATTTACAGGCAGCTCATAAGGCATCGAATGCCTGTAATTAGCTACTTTAATAATTTTCAGCTTGCATTTCTCTCCATTCTTTAACCAGCCCTCGCCGTTCAGCATTTGCGCATATTCGGCGGTAGTAAGGCCATGCACGATGGGAATTTTATTCATGCCCACGAAAGAATGGTAAGTGGTGTCCAATATCGGCCCATCTACATAAAAACCATTCGGGTTGGGGCGGTCCAGTATCATCAGCTCAATGTTATTTTCGGCGCAGGCTTCCATTACGTATTGCAGGGTAGAGAGGTAGGTATAAAACCTTGCGCCAACATCCTGGATATCGTAGATCATCAGGTCGATACCCTGCAAATCATCGGCGGTTGGCTTATAGTGTTTGTTGCCGTAGATAGAGATAACCGGCAGCCCGCTTTTAGCATCAATACTGTTATTTACATCTGCTCCGTTGCTGGCGTCTCCGCGGAAACCATGCTCAGGCCCGTAGATCTTTTTTACGTTAATGCCAAGCTTAAGCAGTGTATCCAAACTAAGTGTTTTGCTTGTACCAACCACAGAAGTTTGATTAATCACCATCCCAACGTTTTTCTCTTTCAGGTAATCGAGGTAAAGATTGGTTTGATCGGCTGCGGTTATAATTCCCGATACCTGCGTTTTATTTTTTTGTGCCGATACCGCGCAGGAAAAGCAGCAGGCAATAGCGAGCAATGGTAAAAATGATCTGATTCTTTTCATAAAAATTAATTAAAATACTTTAATTCAACGTGTTGTGGCTGTCATCCTGAACCCCGGGCATGCCCACCACAAACTTTTTCGGGCGAGCGTAAGGTGTCACACTGAGGCACTCGAAGTGCGCCGTGCGCAAAGGCCAGTATCCGCGCGCTTAGCAGGTTAGGATGCCCGGTAAGGCCTCCCATTTGCTTCGAGAACCTACCCATGACAAGTTAAATTGAACGTGCGATGGACGTCACCCTGAGCTTGTCGAAGGACGGCGTGCGCAAAGGCCAATGTCCGCGCGCTAAGCATGGCGTATAAGCCCGGCGCTCATGCTTCACTTCGGGAACCTCAGTGCAATGCTTGTACC
>DATCQV010000072.1:0-22225 GCA_036569325.1 Mucilaginibacter sp.
ATGTAGGCCACTGGCATAGCGTCGACAAAACGGGTATCAAGCCCAATATGACTAACTATCCAGCGCAAACCATCGTTCATATAGTCCAAAGCGCCGCTGGCACGAAACACGGCAATACCTACCAGCATGGCGACAAGGTAAGGAATGATCTTTACAGATGTTTCAAAGCCGCCCTTTGCGCCTTCGATAAAGCTCTCGAATACGTTAACCTTTTTATAGAGCGCACCACAGATAAATATCACCGGGATGGCGCATAGCATCAGGTTGCTTGCTACTTTTGATACTTCACCGATTTGCCCTTTGGTTAGAAATGCCGTAAAGTACCAAACCAATAATACGATGAAGCCAATAATTCCGCCGAGCCACATCAGGATAACCCTGTCGAAAATGTTGATCTTCTGTTTAATGGCTACGAGCAACATTCCTGATATAGCCGAAACAAAGGTGGCGATGATACAGGGTATAAAAACGTCGGTAGGATCTTTAGCATTAAGGATGGCACGCTGGGCAATAATAGTAACAGGCAACAGCTGCAGCCCCGAGGTAAGCAGCACCAGGTACATGATCTGCGGATTAGAGGCTGTTTCTTTATCCTTATTCAGATCCTGCAAACTGCCAATGGCCTTCAGGCCAAGTGGTGTGGCAGCATTATCGAGGCCGAGCAGGTTTGCCGAAAAACTCATTAAAACCTGGCCGGTAGCAGGGTGATTTTTAGGCACTTCGGGAAACAGGCGGCTGAAGAACGGGCCTACTATACGCGACAGAAAGTTGATAGCTCCTGCTTTTTCGCCAATGTTCATAATACCCAGCCAGAACGCCATGCTGCCGGCCAGCGGCAACGCTATATCCATTACCGATGATTTGGACGAGTTGAAGATGCCCGATACCAGGTGCATGAATATTTCGGTGTCGCCAAAAAAAATGAGCCTGATGAGCGCTATTACAAAAGCAATGACAAAAAATGCTACCCAGATATAGTTTAGAGCCATAGTAGTTGAAAGTTTGAAGATAAAGTTTTTGATTATTATTTACTAATAAGCATCTTTAAATAGATTTTAACATCCACCGTTATAACCTACCCTAACTTATGCCAATGACCGATACTATTGAGAAACTGAACGATACGCTTACCAATATGCTGAACCGTGATGTGAATTTGATTGACTGGACCTCGCAGCCAGCGCCGGGAAAATGGTCGAAGAAGCAAATTATAGGACATTTGATCGACAGCGCCCAAATTAACCTGCAACGGTTTGTACGCTGCACTTACCAGGAAAATTTTAAGCTGACCTACGATCAGGTTGAATGGGTGGAAGCTCAGCGTTACCAGCAGGCTGATGCAGAAGAGCTTTTGAACCTGTGGAATTTGCTGAACCGCCAAATTATTCGGGTGTGGGAAAATTACCCCGAAGACAGGCTGATGATCAAATGCGACAACAGCAAAACCACCGAAAGCCCGCATACCGTTGAGTGGCTGGCGGCGGATTATGTGGAACACATGCGCCATCATTTAAAACAATTCGATTGATAATTATGAACGCGCTAACCGAAACCTGGCAAATTCATAACCGGATAAACCTGTACCTGCTGGACAGCATCGACGAGGCGAACCTGGGCGATATTTCAGCGTCGAAAGGGCGTACCGTTGGCGAACAGTTTGCGCATATCCACAATGTGCGCTTAATGTGGTTAAAAGTTGCTGATCCGGCGGCGTTGGAAACGGTTACAAAGATTGAAAAGGAGCGGATCGATAAAGATATTTTGAAAATCGCTTTGACAGCCAGTGGTGAAGTTATTGCGCAATTATTTGAAAGGAGTTTTGCAGATGGAAAGATAAAAGGCTTTAAGCCGCATGCTGCAGGCTTTTTAGGTTACCTGATCTCGCATGAGTCGCATCATCGTGGACAGATCATGCTGTCGTTAAAACAGTCGGGACACCCGGTTGACAAAAAAATACAATTTGGCTTATGGGAATGGGGGACGAGATAAATATACAGCCGGCAGGGTATTCCGGTACGCCGCTGGCTAAAAAGCTTGGGATAAAGCCGGGCTTTTCGATAGCGTTGGTGAATGCGCCAGATTATTATTTTACGCTGTTTGCCGATCTGCCCGCTGATCTGACGATTGATGAACCGAGTACACCGAAGGACCTGATCCATTTCTTCACCAAAGACAAAACAGAATATGAAGTACTGTTACCCGGCTTACGCGAACAACTGAAACAAGACGGTGCGATATGGGTGTCATGGCCGAAAAAGGCTTCAAAAATAAAAACCGATATAACGGAAAATATTATAAGGGATTTCGCGCTTCAGATCAACCTGGTGGATATCAAGGTTTGTGCCGTAGATGAGATCTGGTCGGGATTAAAATTGGTGATACCGGTTAAGGATAGATTGAAGGTATGAATGCTGAGTTGGAAGTTGGAAAAAAATGCAATCAGTTATTTTCTTTCAAAAAAGAAATATTCCTTTTTAACCCGCTGAACCTGGTACGTTTTACAGCCGAGTTTTTAAATACTTTCTGAAATACATCTTCCGTAATTTCCTGCCAATCTTTTTCATTTATTCCAAGCAGATCGGGATGAGGAGTGAAGGCAGGTTCAGAATGAATTACCGAGAATTTATTCCAGGGGCAAACGTCCTGGCAAATGTCACAGCCGAACATCCAATTGTCCATTTTTCCGGCAAATTCCTGCGGGATCTCGTTTTTGAGTTCGATGGTAAGATAAGAAATGCAGCGGCTGCCGTCTACCACATAAGGCGCCACGATCGCATCAGTCGGGCAGGCATCAACACAGCGGGTGCAGGTTCCGCAATGATCGGCTGTGGGGGCGATGTCGTATTCCAGTTCTATATCAACGATCAATTCTGCCAAAAAGAAAAAAGAGCCTGCCTTTTGATTGATGAGGTTGGTGTTTTTGCCTATCCATCCAAGTCCGGCTTTTTTGGCCCACGCCTTGTCTAAAACCGGTGCAGAATCTACGAATGCACGGCCGCCTACCTCGCCGATATGCTCATTGATCAGCTCAAGCAATTGCTTTAGTTTTTCTTTAATAACATGGTGATAATCAGATCCATAAGCGTATTTTGATATTTTGGGGCTTGAGGAATCGGTCTGTGCCTGATCTGTATAATAGTTTAGCCCTAAGGAGATAACTGATTTCGCTCCATCAACCAGCAACCTTGGGTCGAGGCGTTTATCAAAATAGTTCTCCATGTACTGCATTTCGCCATGCATGCCATTTTTAAGCCAGGCTTCCAGGCGGGGCGCCTCTGTCTCTAAAAACTCAGCTTTGGACACGCCGCAAAACAAAAAGCCGAGGTCTTTTGCCCAGGTTTTAATAAGCTGACTGTAAGCTTGTTTATTTTGCTGCATAGATGCAAAGATAACACTAAAGCAGTTTTGTTGATGATTGTCTGTTTTTAACTTTTGTGATATTTATTTTACAATACGTAATCTTTTTATGGTATGGCTTAATTGTTGCTTTGGCTTGACTATATCTGCTTATATGCTTGATCCAATTAATAATTTACCGCCCCACGTAGCCGGATTGCACGCGTTCGGCAACGTAAATGAAGCTGACTATGAAGCAGCAGTGATCGCATTAATAGAAGAGGTTTTAAAAAGGAACAGCAAAGTGCATTTTGTACTGGTGCTGGAGACCGAGATCAAGAATTTTGTTTCGGGCGCCTGGTGCGGTAATGTGAAGATAGGTTTTAAATATTTTTTTAAGTGGGGACATGTAGCGCTGGTGACCGATCAGAAAGGAATATTGGGATATAGCGATCTTTTTAAATATGTGATCCCCGGTAAATTTCAATATTTTCCGTTAAGCCGGTTAGACCAGGCTATACAGTGGGTTTCTATCAGATAAATTTTTATACCATGAAAACAGATAAGATCAATAAAAGCCAGCCGAGCGTTCAGGACAAGCCTGACAGGGAACGTGTTAAAACCGTAACACCCGCTAATGATAATGGGAAAGCCGGTCCGGAGCCAGGCAAGGCCGACAAAAAGCCAAGGAACGCCGGTAAATAGCGAAACAGAAAGGCGAGGTAAACGTTCCATTAATAACATCTAAATTAAATACTATGTTAAGATATATTAAAGACCTGCCCGACCACGTAGTTGGTATACATGCGGTGGGAGAAGTAAGTAAAGACGATTATGAAAAGGTGCTGATCCCGCGCATTGAAGAACTGGTGCGCCGTCAGCATGAGATCAATTACCTTTTGATTCTGGAAACCAACGTCGGCAATTTTACAGCGGGCGCATGGTGGGACGATTTTAAACTCGGACTGAAGCATTTTACCCAATGGAACCGCATTGCCGTTGTAACCGATCAAAAAGGCGTGGAATGGGCCAGTGATGCGTTAAGATTGTTCATCCCCGGAAAATCAAGAGGTTACCCTATGGCTGAACTTGATGCGGCAATTAAATGGGTAAGTGAAGAAAAGCCGGAAAGCAAGCAAGAACAAACGCCGCCATCAGACACTCATGAATTAGAGCCGACAGTAGAAAACTCGTCCAATAAAGGACAAGGGCCAGCAGGCGAAAACCTATAATTAATTATAACCGGTTATTTCTGATCGAAAAAGCCTACCTGCCGCAGGAAAGCTAACTGATCGAAATAATCGGTTTCCCTTGTGATCTTTCCCTTAAACACAGTGAATACCGTGCAATAATCCAGCTCGTATTTCTTTCCTTTCATATATTCGGGCGTACCCTTTTCGGGGTTTGATAATGTGCCTGAAACATGATATTCAGCAACCACATTCTCGTTCGACACCATCACGTGGGTAATCACGAATTTCATATCAGGCGTTGAAGCGAAATACCTGCTGTAAACCTCATTAATACCTTCTGGACCTGTCTTGGCGCCTTCCCAATTTGGTGAGAACATCTTTGCATAGCCGGCAACGATATTTTTTACATTGTGTGCCATCAGCGCGTCGAAATGATCAACGATAACTTTAGGCGTTTGCGCTTTGACAGCTGTAAAACTAAATACGAGAGCGATAAGAATGGCTGCAGGTTTCATGGTTGTTTTTTATTAAAAATAATAAACAGCCTTGAAAAAATAAACAAAAGAGACAGCAATAAAAAAGGCGCTTATTAAGCGCCCTCTTTGGTCTCTATTCTGTTAGAAGCTGTGCCTTACATTGTTGCTGAAGGTTTTGGTGCTCCAGTAACCGCTGTCCAATATGCGGCGAACGGTTAACAATGGATCTTCATTGTCTCGTTTATCGGCCAGCTGGAATGCAATTTTAAAGCCGTGTTTTTTGATCTCGGGAAGGATAGGTTTCTTCCAGATACCGAATGGATAGGCAAAGTAGTTGATCTTTTTGCCGGTTATTTCTTCCAGTTTTTTGGTTGGCTTATCGATCTGGATCACCCAATCATCTTTTTTAGGATTCGGGTCGTGTTTGTATTTATCTACGCGGTGGTGATCCCAGGTGTGGCTGCCGATCACGTTGCCTTCGTCCGACAGTTGTTTAACCTGCTCTTTGGTCATATAGTGCGGACGGCCAAGCGATACGGTCATCACAAAATATACGCCTTTAAAACCATATTTCTTTAACTCAGGACGAGCGATGGTGAACTGATCTTCATCGGTATCATCGAATGTAAGCATGATCGGTTTGCTGGGCAACGGGGTGCCTTTGGTCAGGTAATCATACAACTGATCAGGCAAAATGGTATGATAACCACTGTCGGCCAGCATTTTGATATGATCTTTGAATGATTGTACCGGGATGATGTAATCCTTGGCGTTTTTTGAGTCTTTCGGCCGCCAGTCGCGGATCTGGTGGTAGCAAATAACCGGAACCTGTTTGCGGGCCATAATGGCGGCGCTGTTACCCTGCGCTGCAGCAGCCAATCCCATTAAACAAAGGCCGGCAGCAGTGAAAATCTTTTTTATCATAATAGGCAGTTTCGAGGTATTAAATATTTCTGAACTGCGGCAAAAATAATATTTTTTTCGGATTAGTTAAGTTTGGAGAATGGAGATTAGTTGATTAAGAAAGGGTATAGATTGTTTCTGTTACCATTTTGTATGGCGTCAGTAACCTTGTGGATCTTCCAAATTCTGGGATCGTGTCAAATTAACACTTTATTTTGACTGCCACTATTTATATTTGTTAGCCAATTTATAGAATATAAACACGGCGTATTATGAAGAAAAACTGGTGGGTCTACTGCTTCGCTCTATTACTAATTGTCTCCTGCTCCAGTAAAAGCGGCAATCCCGCACCACCCGTTCAGCCGGAACTCTATAAACCGCCTGTCGTCTCCTCAACCTTTGCCAAAGGTGCCGACATCAGTTGGGTCACTCAAATGGAATCATCCGGCTATAAATTCTACGATAAGAACGGGAACCAGCAGGATCTTTTTGCCTTGATAAAGAGTCTCGGTTTTAACTCCATCCGGCTACGTGCCTGGGTTAACCCATCAGATGGTTGGTGCAACACTGCCGACCTGGTTGCCAAAGCCCTCCGTGCAAAGGCCGCCGGTATGAAGATCATGATCGATTTCCATTACAGCGATAGCTGGGCCGATCCCGGCAAACAATTCAAACCCGCCGCCTGGGCATCGCTTGATTTCGCCGGACTTCAAACCGCCCTGCATAATTATACTGTCGATGTGATGAATTCCCTTAAAACCAATGGCATCACACCCGATTGGGTGCAGGTAGGCAACGAAACCAACGATGGTATGCTTTGGGAAGATGGACGCGCTTCGAAAAATATGGCCAATTTCGCGGCGCTGATCAAAGCGGGTTATTCAGCGGTAAAGTCGGTAAGCAGCACTACAAAGGTTATTGTTCACATTTCCAACGGGTTTGATAACGGTTTATTTAGATGGATGTTCGACGGATTGAAAGCCAACGGTGCGCAGTGGGATATTATCGGCATGTCATTATATCCTTCAACCGATAATTATACAACGCTTGATACACAATGCCTGGCAAATATTAATGATATGGTTGCCCGTTATTCAACGCCTTGCATGGTGGTAGAGGTAGGCATGCAGGCAACCGCGCCCGAAACCTCGCGCAGCTTTTTAACTGATATAATTACCAAAGTAAATGGCGTTTCCGGCGGGAACGGATTGGGTGTTTTTTATTGGGAGCCGGAAGCCTACAATTGGCAGAATTACGGCCTCGGCGCATTTGACAATAATGGCAAACCAACTGCGGCCTTGGATGCATTCGGGAATTAATTGGCAATTGTTCTGGAGACACGATGTATTGTGTCTCTACACGGCGGCATGTTTTCTAAAATCTTTACGCGTGTTTTATCGCATGTTCCAGCTCCTTGTTGTGTTTGTATCTGAACACAAACGGGAAGATAATGGCAATTACCAGCGCATATAACGCAAAACACATCCAGATACCGTGCCAGTTCTTGGTGTGGTCGGGCAGGATAAAATAATTATCGATGATAACCCCGCTGGCAAAACTGCCGAAGAAGGCGCCGAAACCGTTCACCATCATCATAAATAAACCCTGTGCACTTCCGCGGATCTCCGGACTGATCTGCGTTTCCACAAACAACGATCCTGAAATATTGAAGAAATCGAACGCCATGCCGTAAACAATGCACGACAGCACGATCATCCATAAACCGCCTGCCGGGTCGCCGAAGGAGAACAATCCAAAACGCAACACCCAGGCCAGCATACTGATCAGCATTACATATTTGATACCGAATTTGCGAAGTACAAATGGGATAGCCAGGATAAACAGCGTTTCCGAAACCTGCGATATCGACATGATAATTGCAGGATATTTTACCGCGATGGTATCCTTATATGCCGGGATCTTATCGAAATCACCGATAAACACATCGCCATAAGCGTTGGTTAATTGCAGTGCTGCACCAAGCAACATCGAAAAGATAAAAAATATGGCAAAGCGCGGCGTTTTAAATAATGCAAAGGCATTTAATCCAAGCGAATCGACAAAAGATTTTTTGTTCCCCTTATTTTTTGACAGCGGAGGACACTTAGGCAACGTAAATGAAAAAAGTCCGAGCGCCAGCGCCACAGCCCCGGCGATATAGAACTGGTTGGCAGATGATTCGTTATGGGTTAAACTCACCACCCAAA
Organism: Mucilaginibacter sp.; assembly: GCA_036569325.1. Classification (GTDB taxonomy): domain Bacteria; phylum Bacteroidota; class Bacteroidia; order Sphingobacteriales; family Sphingobacteriaceae; genus Mucilaginibacter. Next base: position 8,116 of record DATCQV010000072.1, read on the forward strand.
GTGCCGCAATAAAACCAACCGTCCCGATGGTGCGGATGGGAGGGAATACCTTCACTACATCGTAGTTATTGTTTTTTAACGACGTGTAGGCAATGGTGTTAGAAAGCGCTATGGTTGGCATGTAAAATATCATGTTCAGCAGCATGATCCAAAAGAACATCGTAGGGTCTTTCACCATGGGTACGGAAAACAGCACCAAAGCCCCGCAGATGTGTATAATGCCAAACAGTTTTTCTGCATTAATTACCCTGTCGACCAGGATGCCCGTGAGCGCCGGCATAAAGATGGCCGAGATACCCATGGTAGAGAAGATAGCCGAAAACTGCGTTGCCGTGCCCAGTTTATTGTCGAACCAGTAATGCCCTATAGTAAGCAGCCACGCGCCCCATATAAAATATTGCATAAAGTTCATCAGGATCAGGCGCGACTTAACACTCATACGGTACCGTTTTTTGTCAGTTATCTTAATAAAAATTTAACGGGGGAAAATAGTGAAATTATTGGGATGTTGAGCTACAAAAGTTACAAGGGCATTTGGGGCGGGGATAAAGGTAGGAGGCTCCATAGGAGCCTCCTCTAACCAGCAGGTCAAATAAATTATGAAGCTTTCCGTCGGTTCAATTCATCCCTGATCTTGGCCGCTTTCTCATACGATTCCTCAGCCAATGCCTCTTGTAAGCGGCTTTTCAGCTCATCGATACTTAATGCCGCAAAACCGGTTGCAGAAGCCGGTGTGGTAACTTTCTCCTCTTTGGTTTCGTTGATATTCTCGAGGTAAACAAAATCATTGCCCTCAATTACGATACCTGCGGTTGAAAGGATGAACTCAAATGTATAAATAGGGCAATCGAAGCGTACGGCAACGGCGATAGCATCGCTGGTGCGTGCATCGATCTCTACAGATTTTTTGCCGTCGGTACAGATAAGTTTGGAGTAGAAGATCCCATCAACAAGGTTGTAAATGATGATCTCCTGGATCTTAATATTATAAGCATCGCCCAAGCTCTTGAACAGATCGTGCGTGAGCGGGCGGCTCGGAGTCATTTTTTCTATTTCGATGGCGATGGCCTGCGCCTCGAAACTGCCGATAATGATCGGCAATCTCCTGCGACCGCTCACTTCGCCCAAAACCAAAGCATAAGCGCCAGACTGAGTTTGACTGTACGACAGTCCCACAATGTCCAGTTTTATTTTTTTCATGTCATTACCCATCACAACCGGTCCTTTATGCTGATGCTTTATATTCTTTTAATGCTGCAATTAATTTTGGTACCACTTCAAAGGCATCGCCTACAATGCCGTAGTCGGCTACCTTAAAGAAAGGCGCTTCCGGATCTTTGTTGATCACCACGATAACTTTCGATGAGCTTACACCGGCCAAATGCTGGATAGCTCCCGAAATTCCTATCGCAATATACAAATTTGGACTGACAGCAATACCTGTTTGTCCAACGTGTTCGCTATGCGGACGCCATCCTGCATCAGAAACCGGCTTCGAGCAAGCCAGAGCCGCGCCTAATAAACCGGCAAGTTCTTCAACCATACCCCAGTTCTCCGGGCCTTTCAAACCACGGCCACCCGAAACAACAATATCCGCATCAGGTAAAGAAACCTTATCAGCAGAGCGTACAATTTCGTTAATGATGGTTTTAAAATCGCCCGCCTTTTCTTCCGGAGCGAAATCTTCAACGGTACCGGCAGCGCTTTTTTCTAACACTTTATAAGAGTTCGGCACTAAAGAAATTACTTTATTGGCCGACGTCAGTTCAACAACTGCAAAAGCTTTGCCGGAGAAAGCCGTCTTTTTAACTGTGAATTTACCACCGCTTTGTTCAGGCAATGCAACCGCGCCATCGGCCAAACCGGCCTCAAGTTTAACGGCAACACGCGGCGCAAGTCCGCGGCCCGAAAATGAGTTTGAGAGTACCACGATATCTGCGCTTTCCTTTTTTGCCGCTTCTGCAATCACCGAGGCATAGGCCTGGTTAACAAAATTTTTCAGTTTGGCATTCGAAACGTTCAGTATCTTATCTGCTCCGTATTTTCCCAGGGTGCTCAAGTCGTCGCTGGCAACATCACCTATAGAAATGGCAACAAGGCTGGTATTATTCTGATCGGCTATGGCGCGAGCGTAAGAAACCGCCTCGAAAGTTGATTTCTTGAATTTCCCTTCAGCGTTCTCCGTATATATTAAAACTGACATATAAATATCGTAAGGTGGATTAAAATTGATTTGGGCTTATATCACTTTCGCTTCTTCATGCAACAGGTCAACCAGTTTGGCAGTATCATCAGCAGCAATCAGCTTAACCTGTCCGCGCGGGGCCGGCGTTTCATAACTGATGATCTCCGAAAAAGTTTTCACCTCTGCAGGCTCAACAATGGCCAACGGCTTGGTACGTGCCGACATGATGCCACGCATATTCGGAATTTTTGGCTCCGCTACGCCCTCGGCAGTTCCTAAAACAACCGGCAGCGGCAGGGTGATCGACTCTTTTCCGCCCTCAATTTCGCGTTCGACATTAACATCGGTACCGGAAACATCCAGTTTTTTGATTATAGATACTGATGGAAGGTCTAACAACTCGCCCAGCATACCTGCAACCTTGGAACCGTTATAGTCGATAGACTCGCGGCCGGTCAAGATCAGATCGAACGGGTTGGCTTTTACGTATTCGGCAATCTGGTAAGCTACATACCAGGCGTCATGTGGTTTAGTGTTTATACGCACGGCATCGGCAGCGCCGATGGCTAAAGCCTTGCGGATGGTTGGCTCGGTAGCTGCCTCGCCGACATTGATCACAGTGACAGAACCACCGCCTTCAGTCAGCTCGATGGCGCGGGCAAGCGCAATCTCATCGTAAGGATTTAATATAAACTGAACCCCATTGTTATTAAATTGGGTGTTATTATCAGTAAAAGTTATTTTTGTGGTCGTATCGGGCACATTGCTTATGCAAACCAGGATTTTCATCATGTTATTTTTTTAGGATGAACGCCTATTGGTTAAATGAACAGAAAGGTGTTCTTTTTCATAAATAGGTTTGTGCAAATTTAGTTAAAAAGAGAGAGAGTAAAAAATGCAGATAAGCAGATTAGAAAAGCTATTGGAATTTATTAAGAATGAGCCGGAAGATCCGTTCCTGAAATACGCACTGGCCACCGAATACCTGCGCATCAACGATACCGACAAGGCGCTAAGCTATTACGAGGACTTAACAGCCAATCACCGCGACTACGTGGGCACCTATTACCACCTCGGCAAATTGTACGAAGCCCTGGGCCGCCCGGATGACGCCATCAAAACTTACGAGACCGGCATGGAAGTAGCCCGCGACCAAAAAGACAATCACGCTTTTTCTGAGTTGAAAGGTGTTTATGATGAATTGACGTTTGATTAGTTATTGGAGGAATAGTCATTAGTCATTGGGTCATTAGGAAGACGCAATAATATTCATGATTAATTCAATTCATCCGCTAACTTGATAGCCCAATATCCTACCAATGACCAATGACAGCGCAACGAAATGACCCAATGAACTAACTAAATGACCAAACGCCAGCTTATCTTCATCCGCGATGTAACGCTCTACACCTTTACCGCTTTCGGTGGACCGCAGGCGCATATTGCTGTTTTGCTGCGCGAATTTGTGGAGAAGCGTCGTTACATTACAGAAGAGGAATTGATGGAGTTGAACGCTCTGGCACAACTGCTGCCCGGCCCTTCGTCTACCCAAACGCTGGTAGGCATCGCCTGGAAGGTTGGCGGTCTAAGATTGGCAATTTTAACGTTCTTTATTTGGGTTATGCCCTCGGCGGCCATTATGTGTATGGCGGCTATCAGCTATAAAATGTTTGCCGATCAAAAGCGCTTTGCCGAAGTGCTGCGCTTTGTGCAGCCTATTGCGGTGGGTATAGTTGCGTACGCTACCTACACGTTTGCCTGTAAATTTTTAAAGACAAGGGTAACCACCATGCTGGCCATCGGTGCGCTTGTGGTTACGCTGATACTGCAAAATGCTTATGCCTTTCCGATATTGGTGCTGCTGGGCGGTATCATATCATCAGCTCTCGAAACACAGCCGCAGGAAAATGAGTTGCGTGTAAAACTGTTCTCCAACGTTAACCCCAATAAAGTTACTTATTTCATAGGTATCCTGCTGTTCTTTGCAGCTTTGGGTGCAGTCGTTAACCAAACATCTGTATTCAGCTTGCCAATCCGTTTGTTCGAAAACTTTTACCGTAACGGCATCTTGATTTTCGGTGGGGGGCAGGTGCTGGTGCCACTCATGTACACAGAATTTGTGGGCGTAAAACATTACCTCACCAGCTCTGAATTTCTATCCGGTTACGCCTTACAACAAGCCTTGCCCGGCCCGACATTTTCCTTCACTTCTTTTTTGGGTGGAATAACCATGGGTAACAAAGGCGGCAGTATCATAGGCCAGGTATTCGGCAGTTTGGTGGCCGTTATCGGTATCAACTCTCCTGGATTAATATTGATCCTCTTCATCGTTCCTTTCTGGGACGACCTTAAAAAGATAACCCGTATTAAAAATTCATTAAGCGGTATCAACGCGGTGGCTGTAGGTTTCATGGCAACCGCACTGATCCTGTTAACGAGGCCTTTTGGCTTAGACTGGCTATCCTACATTATCATGGCCTGCTCTTTTCTGCTGCTTAACTTCACAAGGATAAAGGCTCCGGTTATTATAATTATCGGAATAGGGTTGGGGTTGATGTTATAGGCTTTCTGTCCCTATAATTCCCGCTCGTCATTGCGAGCGATAAAATCCGCGGTCTTTAAAGGTGAAAATGACAAGAAAGGATGTATAAAACGATATCGGGTCGCCGAAAGCGTGACGACCCCATTGGGGTCAAATATTGGTAGAAAAAAGATACGCTTCTCCAATCGTGCGGTAGGTAGGTAGGTAGGTAGGTAGGTAGGTAACACGGCGTTCAAGTATTGGCGGGCTATGTGGCGCACCTAACGGAGCGCAAAATTAATTGTCTATTTTTCTACCAATATTTTGCACCTACGGCGCAATTATACCGGACGTTTTATTCGGATAAAAGCAATTTGTCATTGGTAGGGAACGCAGTCCCGAGTCTTCGGGGAAGCAATCTACACAGCGCATTACCGCTAATGCAAAGTTCAGAGATTGCTTCATACCTTGCAATGACGAGCAGTTATAACTTTGAGCCGAGAATTTAAAACGGCGGCGGACTATCGTCGTCATCCATCTGATCCATCTTCGATGGGCGGATAATAAAGTTGCTTGGTTTATCAAAATCCGCAGATGGCGTTAATCCGGCAAAAGCGTTAGGCGCGGCTCCAAACCCGCTGTCCATGCCCATACCGGTATGATCCAGATCGGTGAACTTAACGTATTTACCAACGAATTTCAGCCTTACACGGCCGGTTTCACCGTTACGGTGCTTTGCGATGATTACCTCGCCCACACCCTGCGTCGGCATATTATCCTCGTCCACTTCCAAGCCGTAATATTCCGGGCGGTAAAGGAAAAGTACCATATCCGCGTCCTGCTCGATAGAGCCCGACTCACGCAAATCCGACAACATTGGCCGCTTACTTGCACCCGGACGACTCTCCACCGCGCGACTCAACTGCGACAGGGCGATTACCGGCACGTTCAATTCCTTCGCAACCGATTTCAAGGCACGGGAAATACTACCGATCTCTTGCTCACGGTTACCACCGCCCTTGCCATCAGCGCCTTTGCCATGCATCAGCTGCAGGTAGTCGATGATGATCAATTGGATATCGTGCTGCGATTTTAGACGGCGGCATTTTGCGCGGAATTCAAATATATTTAGCGCCGGGGTATCGTCGATAATTAACGGGGCCTGCTCCAAACGGCCGATCTTCGAGTGGATCTGCTGCCATTCCCACTCCTCCATGTTTCCCTTTCGGATCTTCTCCTGCTCAATTTCGGCTTCGCCCGAAATCAAACGATTCACCAACTGCACAGACGACATCTCGAGCGAGAACACCACCACAGGCTTGTTAAAATCAACCGCTGCGTTACGGGCGCAGCTCAAAACGAATGCCGTTTTACCCATCGCCGGACGAGCCGCGATGATCACCAGATCGGATTTCTGCCAGCCCGAGGTCATCCGGTCAAGATCCGTAAAGCCGGAAGCAATACCGGTGAGGCCGTCCTTTTTATCTTTCAGCGCCTCGATCTCTTTCAGGGCTTCATGCATCAGGTCGTCCATTTTGCGGGAGTCGCGGCGCAGGTTATTTTGGGCGATATCGAAAAGGTTCTTTTCGGCTTTATCCAGCAGGTCGAGCACGTCTGAAGTATCCTCGTAAGCGCTGTTGATCACTTCTGTAGAAATGCGGATCAGTTCGCGCTGGATAAATTTCTGAATGATGATGCGCGAGTGGTACTCGATGTTCGCTGCCGAAGCCACGCGGTTGGTGAGCTCGGTAATATAATAGGCACCGCCAATCATTTCAAGTTCGCCGTTTTGACGAAGCTGTGCGGTCACAGTCAAAATATCCACCGGTGATGATTTCTCAAATAATAACCGGATAGCGGCAAATATTTTTTGATGGGCGTCTTTATAAAATACCTCGGCCTTCAAAATATCGATCACTGAAGATAAAGCGTCTTTCTCCAGCATCAGGGCGCCAAGTACGGCTTCTTCCAGGTCAATGGCCTGGGGCTGAAGTTTACCCAGTCCGCTGTACGGGGTGGGGTTGGTTACTCTGTTTCGTCGTTCTCCTGCGTACGGCTTGTTGCTGGGGTTCTCGTTCTCGAAAATCATAAGGCATCAAAAATATACAAAAATTTATCATCATTCCCAACACTAATAAAATTAGCAAAAAAAAACCTCAAAATCAACAACGTATTTAAATATCCGCTCAAAAAAAATGTTAACTAAATTGTGGGTAATTTTAAATAGCTATTGATAGTCAATCAGTTGTTATTTTGTGAATAACTTTAGCGTGTTAAGAATATAAATTTTTCAACTCCTGCTTTTCCATAAAAAACTGATTGGGTATAGGAGTTCAATAACCGCCAAATCAATTAATATGGCTACTTTTGTACCCTGAAACAGAATTTTAGAATGAGCTACAACAACAGGGAACCCCGCGAAAGCAACCAGATGATCTTCGGCACAAGGGCGGTGATCGAGGCCATCAGATCGGGCAAGGAGATCGAATCTTTGTACATCCAGCGGGGCATCGGCGGCGAGCTGCTGAACGAATTAAAAGCCCTGCTTAACGAATACCATATCACCGCCCAAATGGTGCCGGTTGAGAAGCTGAACCGTCTTACAATGAAGAACCACCAGGGGGTGGTAGCCTTCATTTCGCCTATCGTTTACCAGCGCATCGAAAACATTATCCCGGAGGTTTATGAAAGAGGGGAAGTGCCGCTTATCCTTATTCTTGATTCCATCACCGATGTGCGCAACATGGGCGCCATAGCCCGCACCGCCGAATGCTGCGGCGTGCATGCCATTGTAGTCCCAGCTAAAGGGTCGGCGCAGATCAATCCAGACGCCATCAAAACCTCGGCGGGCGCATTGTATAAAATTCCGGTTTGCCGTCATAACGATTTTATGGATACGGTAAAGTTTATCCAGCAATCGGGCCTTCAACTGGTATGCTGCACCGAAAAAACCGATGATTTTATTTACAAGCCTGATTATACTGTACCAACTGCCATTGTCATGGGCTCGGAGGAAGACGGTATCCGGAACGAAATTATCCGTATCTCCGATCACCTGGCTAAAATACCGATGTACGGGGAAATAGAATCGCTGAATGTGTCTGTATCGACAGGTGTGATATTGTATGAAGCTATTCGTCAGCGATTAAGCGCACCGCTCTAACAGAAAATAAAGAAAAACACGTCATTGCTTCGTACGTCAATGACGCGCGGGAAAAGATTGACAACAAAAAAGTCCGAAAGACAATCATCTTTCAGACTTTTTTAACTTTCCCGACTTTCGGACTAAATATACTTCGCTCCAAACTGCTGCTTCACATCGGCGACAACCTTCTTCACATTCTGCTCCTGGTCGCGCGGACAGATCAGCAAGGTATTATTCGATTCTACCACGATGTAATCATGCAGCCCCTGTAATATCACCAGCTTTTCATTCGGCACGTTCACCATGCAATTTGATGAATCGTACATGATTACCTTATCGGCAGGAATCACGGCGTTGCCTACGTAATCTTTTTCAGCAAGGTCATAGATCGAGGCCCAGGTACCCAGGTCGCTCCATCCAAATTCTGAAGGCAATACGTACACATTATCAGCCTTCTCCATAATCCCGTAATCGATGGAGATATTGGTGCACTGCAGGTAAGTTTTATGAATATGTGCCTTTTCGCCGTCGGTATTGTAAACCGAGCGCGCTTCGGCAAAGATCTCGTGCATATCAGGTAAATGATTGCCAAACGCATTTACAATCGCCTTAGCCGACCAAACGAAGATCCCTGCATTCCACAAAAAGTCGCCGCTCTGGATAAATGTTTTGGCTATTTCAAGTGTCGGTTTTTCAGTAAACGTTTTTACTTTAAAAAACTCTTCATTCAGACTTTGCTCGGTATATTGGATATAGCCATAGCCGGTATCCGGGCGCGATGGCTTAATACCCAGCGTAACCAAACATTCATTTTCTGAAGCTGTTTTCAGCGATTTTTCAATGGCTGTGATAAATGCAGCCTCATCTAATATCAAATGATCTGATGGCGCCACAACTATACTTGCATCAGGGTTAAGACTTTCTATTTTAAACGATCCGTAAGCTACGCAAGGAGCTGTGTTGCGCATCACCGGCTCTGTAAGGATCTGACCGTCGGTCATATCAGGAAGCTGCTGCTTCACCAGGTCGGTGTAGATCTCGTTCGTCACCACATAAATATTCTCCTTCGGGCAAATTTTCAGAAAGCGGTCGTACGTGTTTTGGATGAGCGTTTTTCCTGTCCCGAGGATATCGATAAATTGTTTAGGGTGTGAGGTGCGGCTGATAGGCCAGAAACGGCTTCCGATACCGCCTGCCATAATAATGGCATAGTAGTTTTTATTCATGTGTGTTTAAACAATTGGCATTAAAATCTTTGTCTTCCATACGTCACAAAAAGCCATCAGCCCATTTAATTGCCGATTTTGTAAAGCCGCCGTTAACGGAGTTTTATTTGGTAAATGTGAAGTAAAATTGAACAATAATTTGTAATTTATGAATTAAATGAAACTAAATAAATCTGCAGTTTCAGTACCAGGAGTTAAACGGGCCAAATAAACAAATTGTTTTTAATTGAATAATCATTTTTGTATAAAATTTTTAATAAAATCCATCGTTTATTGAGAAAATTTTGTTACTTTAAACTTTCAAAAATACAGCTACACCCCATATTGCATTAATAATGATAGAAACAAAAAAGTCGCTTTTTGATAATCTCCAGAATTTTTTTGGGTTCGATAATTTTAAGGGAGAACAGGAAGCGATCATAACCAATATACTTGCCGGCAACGATACTTTTGTGATTATGCCAACAGGTGGCGGCAAGTCCATGTGTTATCAATTGCCCGCGTTGATGAGTGAAGGAACAGCGATTGTTATTTCACCATTAATTGCATTAATGAAAAACCAGGTAGACCAGCTAAGAGCCTTCGGCGGGTCGGACAGTATTGCCCATTTCTTAAACTCATCACTTACAAAATCAGATATAGCCAAAGTAAAGGACGATGTGCTGGGCGGAAAAACCAAGCTGCTTTACGTAGCCCCCGAGTCATTAACCAAGCAGGAAAATATCGATTTCCTTCGCCTCAATCACGTATCATTCGTTGCGGTCGACGAAGCGCATTGTATTTCGGAGTGGGGGCATGACTTCCGCCCCGAATACCGCAAGATCCGCCAGGTGATCAGCAATATCGGCGAGAATATTCCTATCATAGCCCTTACCGCTACGGCAACGCCAAAAGTTCAGCAGGATATCCAAAAGAACCTGCAAATGAACAATGCTACCGTTTTCAAATCGTCGTTTAACCGTGCTAACCTGTTTTATGAGGTTCGTGCTAAACGCAGCGTTATAAAAGAGATCGTTAAGTTTGTTAAGCAGAATCCTGGCAAATCGGGCATCGTGTACTGCCTCAGCCGTAAAAAAGTAGAGGAAGTTGCCGAAGCGCTGAACCTGAACGGTATCAAAGCCCTGCCATACCATGCGGGCCTCGATCCGAAGGTACGCGCCGAAACGCAGGACAAATTTCTGATGGAGGATGTGGACGTGATCGTAGCAACCATTGCCTTCGGTATGGGTATCGATAAACCGGATGTGCGTTATGTAATTCACCACGACGTGCCTAAGAGCATGGAAGGCTACTACCAGGAAACCGGTCGTGCCGGCCGTGATGGGGGCGAAGGCGTTTGCGTGGCTTTCTATTCGGAGAAGGACATTGATAAGCTGCAGAAATTCATGAAAGATAAGCCGGTTTCCGAACGTGAAATTGGCACCCAGATATTGAAAGAGGTGATCGACTATGCCGAGTCGTCGGTTTGCCGTCGCAAACAGCTGCTGCATTACTTTGGCGAGAACTTCAACGAGGCTGGCTGCAATAACATGTGCGATAACTGCTGCGGACCTAAAGAACATTTCGACGGCGAAGTTCACCTGCACCGTGCTTTAAGCCTTATCAAGCAGATCGGCGAGAAGTTTGACGATCATCATATCATCAGCATCCTGATGGGCGATGACAATGCCCAGGTAAAGAGCTACGAACACGACCTGCTCGACTATTACGGTTCGGGCAAGGAAGACGGCCGCAACCTGTGGAACTCGCTATTACGCCAGGCGTTGCTGAACAACTTCCTTTCAAAAGATATCGATCAATACGGCCTGTTACGCTTGACCAAGCTTGGGAACTCGTTTATCGAAAATCCATACAGTATCCGTTTTATTCTGAACAAGCCAATGGGCGCAACAGATGATGACGACGATACCGATGGCCCTAAGCAAAGCGGCGGCGCACTGGATACCGAGTTGCTGCAAATGCTGAAAGACCTTCGTAAAAAGCTGGCCAAGCAGAAAGGCCTGCCGCCGTTCGTTATTTTCCAGGATCCGTCGTTAGAGGAAATGTGTACGCATTATCCGATCACTAATGATGAGCTGAAACAGATTTCGGGCGTAGGCGCTGGCAAAGCCCTCAAATTCGGAAAACCATTTACCGATCTGATCCAGAAATATGTTGAGGATAACGATATCGACCGTCCAATCGACATGGTGATCAAAACTGCCGCCAACAAATCGGCATTAAAGGTATTTATCATCCAGAACATTGACCGTCACCTCAACCTTGATGATATAGCTGCTTCAAAAGGACTTTCTTATGAAGAGATCTTAAAAGAGGTGGAAACGATAGTAAACTCGGGCACCAAGCTTAATTTGAACTACTACATCGACGAAGTAATTGACGAGGACAAGCAGGAGGAAATATTCGACTATTTCCGCACCGCCGAAGTAGATTCTATCGATACCGCTCTTGCCGAGTTAGGCAGCGATGAATACACCACAGAAGAAATTCAACTGGTACGTATCAAGTTCCTGTCAGAAATGGGGAACTAATTGATGTGCGTATGTGCGGATTTTTGATGTGCGAATAAAAAAGATTTATTTATGTAGAGACGCACACTTTGCGTCTCTTTTTTTGCGCTGCCGCGAGTTTAGCGTAGCGTAACTCGTGGTACGGCATTGCGTAAGCTTCCGGCTTACAAGGCCGCAAGCGTAATCTTTAATCCCCAATCTCTAATCAATTACTTAGCAATAATCTTAAACTCCGTCCGCCTGTTCTTAGCCCTGTTCTCGTCACTATCATTCGGCGCAATAGGCTGAGTCTTGCCATATCCCTTATAAACTAACCTTACCGCCGGAATGCCAGAACTCACCAGATACTGGTAAACTGATTTTGCCCTGTTTTCAGACAAGGTTTGATTCAGCTGATCATTCCCCACATTATCGGTGTGTCCCGAAATTTCGATGTGCAGCGTAGGATTATCGGTCATAAAGATTACCAACTGCTGCAACTCTGCAACCGATTCCTGCTTCAGATCAAATTTATTGGTATCGAAAAAGATATTATTTAATATCACCTTGTTTCCAACTTCTATCGGGTCAAGCAGTACGGCTATGTTAAAAGGATTTTTAGGTTCATGCCCAACCAGCGAGAAGTTTTCCGAGTGGAAAAGATACCCACTTTTAGAAATGTTCAGGCCGTAGTTTTTGCCGGCTGTTAAGGTAGCCAGGAAACTACCATCCTGCGCCTCATCGCTGTAATCCTGGAATACAGGTTCGTTTTTTTCCAGGCCGATGATCTCAACAGCAGCTTCCAGCGGTGCCTTAGTCTTGGCATCCTTGACGGTTCCCTTCACATAAGTAACCAGTTTAGGGCGCAAAGTGGCAGGCAACTCGAAAGTATAAATATCATATCCGCCGAAACCATTCAGGTTGTTTGATGAAAAGAACGCATAGCTGCCGTTGGCGGTCAGCGTAAGCCCATTCTCGTCACCGCTTGAATTGATGGGATAGCCCAGGTTTTCCGGTTTCTGCCATTTGCCATCTTTGCCTAACCTGCTTACAAATAAGTCCTTTCCACCCAAACCCGGCCAGCCGTTCGAGCAAAAATAAAAAGTACTGTCGTCCGGGTGGATGAACGGCGACTGCTCATCATACATGGTATTGATATTCGGCCCGAGGTTTTCAGGTTCGCCCCAACCTTTATCCGTCAGATGCGATTTCCAGATATCATATCCCCCATAACCGCCCTTACGGTTGCTTACAAAATATAAAGTCTTACCATCAGCACTGATAGACGGCTGTGACTCCCAACCCGGCGTATTCACAGGCGGACTCAAATCAAACGGCTTGCTCCAATCGTCGCCCTTTTTCTGCGAAATATAAATGTCGCATCTGCCAAGTCCGTCGGGCCGGTTACATCCGGTAAAGAACAGGTATTTGCCATCCTGTGAAATCGATTCCGCACCCTCGTTATATTGCGGCGTGTTGATGTTATTGCTCAGGTAAACGGCGGGCTGCCATTTGCCGTTGTCTTTATTGCTTTTATAAAAATCTTCGTTGTTATTTATCTTGCGGGTAAAGATCAGCGTGGCTTCGTCGGCGGTGGCAACAGGCAGGTATTCATCAGCATCGGTATTAATCCCGGCCCCAAGGTTAATAGGCTTAAACGGCACCGGGTGCGCGATGGCCTGTATGCTGAACTTACAATCGGCAATCAGCTTTTGTGCGTAGGCATTATTTTGTGCAGTAATGTTAGGATAGGTGAGGTATTTCTCCAGGTGCGGCTGCGCCTGCTGATACTGAGCCATACCAATCTCCGTCTCACCGGCTTTTAAATATACGGCCCGGTTAAATTCCGGGTTCAGGGCAATTACTTTCAGGTATTGCTCTAACGCGCTTTTATAATTGCGCATTTGCCGCAGCACATCGCCTAAAACAGCATGCGCCTCCACAAATTTATTGTCGGCCTCAATCGCCTTTTGCAGCAATTGCACGGCATCATCATACATGTGATCATCAAGGCTCTGATTAGCCTGCGCAAAATATTTTATAGCGTCTCTATCGGTGGTAGAGTATTGCCTCTGTTGGGCGAATGCAAAGCCGGATATTAAAAATAACAGAACCGAGAAGAATATAACTCTCATTGGTTTTGATACGTGTTTTCGTATCCGAAGTTACGCTTTTTGAAAAGAACCAGGAGAAAAGAATCAAGAGCGGGGGAAAAGAATCAAGAACCAAGAACCAAGAGCCAAGAATCAAGAATCAAGAACCAAGAGCCAAGAATCAAGAACCAAGAACCAAGAATCAAGAATCAAGAACCAAGAGCCAAGAATCAAGAATCAAGAATCAAGAGCCAAGACAGAAAAAAAGTAATTCGGCGTAATTGCGAGGCACGAAGCAATCTCTACATAGGAGAGGGTGTAAAATAAACTGTGTCAAAGCGTAATTAATTACCTTTAACATAGTTTAGAATGAAACAAGATGAATCGCTCGACTTTGAGCAAATGAAGAAGAAAGCCCTGGAGCAACTCCGCTCGGGCAAGTCGTTGTATG
>DATCQV010000073.1:0-8197 GCA_036569325.1 Mucilaginibacter sp.
GTGTAGAGTTATCACCAGTTGATACGAACAATATATTATCGTTACCGAAAGCGATAGAACCACCGGTATGGCAGCAGATCTCGCGCTGAGAATAAAGCTGCAGGATCACTTTCTCGGTTTTGTTATCGATGGTATCGTTCACAAAAGTAAAACGGGATAAACGGTTTACGCTGGTATCGGCAGGGCTGTAGTAAATGTACACATAGTGGTTATCCTTGAAGTTAGGATCGGCCTGAATGCCTAAAACGCCTTCTTCAGCATTTACGCCTTTAACGTGTGTTTTCCAGTAAGCATCTAAAAAGCCAACCTGTTTAACGGTTTTGGTGGCATTTTTATACATCATGATCTCGCCGCGGCGCTGGGCTATTAAAACATCCAGGTTTGGCAATACGGTCAGCTCGGTTGGTTCAAAAAAGGTACCGGTTACTAATTGCGTTTTGGTGAAGCGGTTATTTTCCGGAAATCGCTCGGTGGTAACCTTAGCGTAGTTAAGCTTTGGGTGAGCCATAGCCCATTGAATACCGCCGAGGATATGTTTCAGGTAAAGCGGATCGCTGTACGACTCATCGGTGTGGCCCAGCTCTGTGTACCAGGCCCTGCCGCCCTCGAAAGTGTGGTACCACGCCATTGGGTGGAAAGAGCCGTTAATGCCGCCGGTATAGCTTTTCTCATCGATGGTGATGAGCACGTGCATGTCTTTAATGAGGTTTTTGTAGTTGTACCATTCATCCTTTCTTTTCCAAACCGCAGGCAGGTGTTTGGTTGAGATGTGGGTTCTGTCAACCACGTTCAATGTGGCTTCCTGTTGCGCAGGGTGGCTTACAAAGTAACCCCCCACCAGACGACCATACCAATGCCAGTCGTACTCGGCATCGGCAGCTGCGTGGATGCCTACATATCCGCCGCCTGCCTGTATGTAACGCTGAAAGTCGTTACGTTCGGCGCCGGTTAGCAGCGAGCCGGTAGTGCTTAAAAATACAACAGCCGAATACTGTTTCAGGTTTTCTTCGGTGAACTTCTTATCGTCAGAAGTAGTGTCGACCGTGAAGTTATGCTCCTGGCCGAGTTTGGTGATCGCCGCCACGCCCAGAGGGATGGATGCATGGTGAAATCCCGCAGTTTTAGTGAAAACCAGAATTTTTGGTTTCACGGGCGCAAAGCCCATAAACAAAAACGGGACTAAAATTAATAAGGTAAATTTCAATCGCATGGGATGAATTTTTAATGTGGTTTATGCGGTAAATAGTAATTGGTTAAAATCAGCGTCCAATTTAAATAAAAAAGGATTAAAACATTGTGTCAAAATGACAATTTGTATGAAATTGTTACTTTTACACTAAGAGGGAGGGATGCTGACTTGCGTGGTAACGTGGAAAAGGCGAGTATCGTATTACTTTGTCACCCTGAACTTAGTGAAGGATCTTGTGAAAGCGATATACGAACTATGCATTGGCGTAAATGCATAGTTCGCTGTCTGTTTGGCGTATAAGATGCTTCACTGCGTTCAGGATGACAAAGAGGTGATGAGGGAAGTTACTTTATATCGATAATCTGCTCTTTCAAATTCCAGCCATTTATACTTACCGCAGGCTTGCCTTTAATTTTTGCGGCATCGTATTCGGCGGTGATGGTTTTCTGCTCTCCCGGTAATACGGAGATATAATTATCGCTGTAAAATACAGGAAGCAAACGGTTGTGACTGCCGGCATCAATCAACGATACACGGTTAAAAAACGCTACAGGTGCACCTGCCGGATTGTTCACGGTAATTTCAATTTTTCCCGGTGCAGATTGTACGGCATTAATACTGGCCTGCGATGGGGCTATTTTCTTCAGACCGGAATAATTTCCTTTTTCGTCGGGCAGCCAGTAAACGTTATCGCTCAGCGTGGTTTTATGCACATCGGTTAAACGCAACGAAAGGAACATACCCTCTTTTTTGGCGAGGCCGTCAACAGCATCTTTTAACGGCACAAAACCTTTTACGCTTTGTGGCTGGATCTCTTCAAATACCTGGGTAAGCAGGCGCTCATGACCCTGCATATCGTAGGCTTTGACGATGAGCATCAGATCGCGTTTAGTGGTAAAGGTGTTGTTGACGATGGTTACCATGCCGTTTAAGGGGTTATACATTACGTGGAGCGGTTCGCTGCCGCTGTGCAAGCCGTACAAGCAGGCATTGGGATCGAGGTAATAATCGTACATCTGGCCGCGCATGGCTGTCCAAGGGTTTTGGGTTTTCCAGATAATGACGCCGGTGTACCAGTCCCATGCATGGGCGCTGAAGCCCTCCATCAGGGCGCGGTACTGGTTGTAGTTTACCAATTGTGCCTTGGCGGCAAAATCCTGCACGTCTTTTACTTTTCCATATTGTTCTATCGATGCATCGTAACCAATGTATTTATGGTAATCCCAAACGGAATCAACCTTTGTTCTTTTTTTATCGGCATCATATTCCGGCGCCACGAGGTTTTCAGTCGGGATAAAACGCTTCAGGCTTTCAAAATCATTGATGCCCACAGAACCGATCTCGGAGTTGAACGGGAAGGTATGTACCTTCCAGAATGCAGAATCAGGCTGAATGCCGTAGGGGCCATCGCCATTGCCGCCGAGTGTATTGAGCGACATTTTATCGGAATTGGAATATTCCACAAACCAGCGCGTGCCGTCGAGTTTTGGCAGGATAGAATCGCGAACCGGCAGCAGGATATCTTCAGGCGGGGTGATCTCGTTGCCGCCGCACCAAATGGCCAGTGACGCGTGATTGCGCACCATTTTGATCTGGTCGGACAGGGAACGAAGGTACAGCTTATGATCGTCGGGATATTTGCGACGGGTCCATTGATCGTCTTTTTTCTTGGGATCTTCCCAGCGTCCATTAGCATCGCCAGACACCCAGAAATCCTGGAAAACGAGCAGGCCATATTCATCGCAGGCGTTATAAAATTCCGGCCGCTCCAATAAGGCGCCGCCCCACACGCGAATGAGGTTAAGGTTCATATCGGCATGAAAACGTACTTCGGCATTGTAGCGGGCGTCAGACAGACGCAGCATGGCGTCAGAAACGATCCAGTTGCCGCCTTTAATAAAGATCTTTTGCCCGTTCACCGCTATCTGGCGGCTTTTGGTTTGGTCGTTCCAACTCGATTGTATTTCACGGACGCCCACTTTGATATTCTGCTCGTCAGAAATTTTGCCGCCAGCCACAAACTGCACCGATGCATTGTACAGGTAATGCGGACCGTAGCCATTTGGCCACCACAGCTTAGGGTTATTTAGTGTCAGATCATTCAGGTTTACATCAACAGATGAATTGGGTTTGATGGCGACATTTTTTGAAACGGTAATACCATCGATACTAAATTTCAAAACACCATTAACGGCTTTGCCTGTGGCATTGGTTAAAGTGGCTGATGACTTGATAATGGCCGGTTGCTGTTTGCCTTCTACCTGCCTTACGCCGGGCACTATGGTGATCACATGCGGATCGGTAAGTTTAACGGCACCGGTGGTTTCGATGGTTACCTTATCCCAGATACCGGTGTTACGGTCGCGCATGGGTTGGATCCAGTCCCAGCCGGCGGAGTATTGGATGCCCACGTTTTTAGCGATCTGTCCGTCGCCGCCTTGTCCGCCATTGGGGTTACCCACCGGATCGGGCGGATAAACGATCACTGCCAGGCGATTTTTACCGTTCTTATTCAGGAAGGCAGTTACGTTATACGACTGGCGCAGAAACATGCCGTAATGCGTTTGCCTATTCAGCTTTTTGCCATTCAGGAAAGCATCGCAGCTATAGTTAACACCGCGTAAATTAATGTAAACCTGGTTGCTGCCGGTTGGGGCGGTTTGATCGAAATCTTTCACAAACCAATAGGTGTAATAGTCGCGGCCGGTGTTGTAAATGTCTTTGATGCGGTTGTTGTTCATTCCCCAAAAAGGATCGGGCACCTGCTTGTTGTTTAACAGTGTGGTAAGTACCGTACCCGGAACGGTGGCATTAAGCCAGTTGTTAATGGTGTAGCCGGGTTGCGAAATTTGGGTGCCGTCTGCATGAACTGTATTCATCTGCTGGCATTTCCAGCCGGAATTGAGTTCGCGTTTGGTTTGGGCAGATGCCTGCGTGATGATCAATAAAAACGCAAAAAATAGAGATAGAGTTTTTAGATAGTTATTCGAAAGGGCCATAGGTGAATTTGAAGGCCTAAAGGTAGGATAAAATAGTCAGAAAGTTGGAGAATCAGGAAAGTTGGAAAGAGGGAAAGTTGTTAGTGGGAATGTCCTCAAGGAGACGCGATGCATCGCGTCTCTGCGTTTTCCATCAATTAAAACAATTGGAAAATTTAGGGTAGAAATATGTAGAGACGCGATGCTTCGCGTCTCTGTTAAGGCGATATCAGCGTCAATGCACAGTTCGAATGCAGACCATTAATGTCGCTCGGTCAGGCCTGCCCGCATGCTTCGAGAGCTTCAGCACGACAGGCTTTTATGATATTTCTTTGGCTACCTACACATTGAACCTGAAGTGCATGATATCCCCATCCTGCACAATATAAGTTTTGCCTTCCACGGCCATTTTGCCGTTCTCTTTGATCACTGCTTCCGATCCGTTGAATTTTACGAAGTCGTCATACTTAATTACCTCAGCGCGGATGAAGCCTTTTTCAAAGTCGGTATGGATAACGCCTGCGGCCTGCGGGGCGGTAAAGCCCTGGGTGATAGTCCACGCACGCACTTCCTGAACGCCGGCGGTGAAGTAGGTAGCCAGGTTCAATAATTTATAGGCTGCCTTAATGAGCTTGTTTACGCCCGATTCAGTTAAGCCTAGGTCATCCAAAAACATCTGGCGCTCTTCGTAGCTTTCTAATTGTGATATTTCTGATTCTATCTGTGCAGAAATGATGAGCACTTCGGCGTTTTCTTCTTTAACGGCTTCGCGTACTTTATCAACATAGGCGTTGCCGGTATTTACCGATGCTTCATCAACATTGCAAACATACAATACCGGTTTGGCGGTAAGCAGCCAGATATCGGCAATGTATTCCTTGTCTTCTTCGGCAACCGGAGCGGTACGTGCCGATTTACCCTCCAGCAGGTGGTTTTTGTAGACGGTTAGCACGTCGAATGCTTTTTTAGCTTCCTTGTCGCCGCCGGTTTTGGCCATCTTTTCGATCTTGCTGATCTTTTTTTCGATAGAATCCAGATCTTTCAACTGGAGTTCGGTATCGATAATTTCTTTATCACGGATCGGGTCGACAGAACCGTCAACGTGGATCACATTATCGTTATCAAAGCAGCGCAGCACGTGGATAATGGCGTTAGTTGCACGGATGTTTGCCAAAAACTGGTTGCCCAAGCCTTCGCCCTTGCTGGCGCCCTTTACGAGGCCCGCAATATCCACGATCTCGATGGTATTGGGAACGACGTTTTTAGGATTAACGATCTCCGTGAGCTTAGTGAGGCGCTCATCGGGAACGGTAATTACGCCCACGTTAGGCTCTATCGTACAAAAAGGAAAGTTTGCCGCCTGTGCTTTTGCGTTCGATAAACAATTAAAAAGTGTTGATTTACCTACATTCGGCAAACCTACTATACCACATTGAAGTCCCATATACTTTTAGAATCAAGAATCAAGAGCCAGGAATCAAGAAAAAAAGTCTTGGTTCATGACTCTTGATTCCTGGCTCTAAAATTCGCGCAAAGATAAGAGAAAAAATTTCCTGCTTTTTGAAAAAATAAACGACTTTTGCGGCAATACACCAAACGCAAACCAAATATGTAAAACGGAGGAACTTTTATGGAAGAAGTGGTTGAACAAATAAGCACAATACTTGAAAGTGAAGATAATGCTCAATTGCAGGAATATTTGAACAACCTCAACATATCAGACGTTGAAGAACTGATAGGTGAACTTCCTGAACATGGCCCCCTGTTTGTTGAAACGCTGACACTGAACCGTGCAGTAAATGTTTTCCGTATCCTCGATTTCCCCGTACAGGAGCGCATTATTAAAAAACTTTCTGGCAAACGTATTGCCGATATCATTAATGAGCTCCCGCCGGACGACCGTACCTCATTCTTTGCCGATCTGCACGGCGATGTTGTGCAGAAGCTTATTCAGTTGCTTTCGCCTGATGACCGCAAAGAAGCGCTGATGCTGCTGGGCTACGAGGAAGACTCGGTAGGAAGGCTGATGACGCCCGATTACGTAGCGGTAAAAAAGGAATGGGATGTGGAGCGGGTATTAAATCACATTCGCAGGTACGGCAAAAACTCCGAAACCATCGACGTTATTTATGTAATAGATAAGAGCGGTATGCTGCTCGATGATATCCGGATCCGTGAAATTTTACTGGCTAAGCCGGAAACGAAGGTAAGCGACCTGATGGACGGCCGGCTGATAAGCCTGAGCGCCAGCGATCCGCAGGAAGAAGCGATCAATGTTTTCAGGATGAATAACCGTACCGCCTTGCCGGTGGTGGACGCCCAGGATATTTTGCTGGGGATAGTAACTGTGGATGATATCTTATGGATAGCTAACGAAGAGTATACAGAAGACATTCAGAAAATTGGTGGTACCGAGGCGCTGGATGAACCTTACCTGGATATTAACCTGTTTAAACTGGTGCGCAAAAGGGTAGGGTGGCTCATTATTTTGTTTTTAAGCGAGATGCTTACCTCTACCGCCATGCAGTATTTTAATGACGAGATTGCAGTAGTGGTACAGCTTACTTTCTTTATACCGCTCATCATGTCGAGCGGGGGGAACAGCGGCTCGCAGGCATCTACCTTAATTATACAGGCCATGGCCCTTGGCGAGGTTACCATTGCCGATTGGTGGCGGGTAATGCGGCGCGAAATATTATCCGGGTTGATGCTTGGCGCTATATTAGGAACAATTGGATTTTTACGAATTGCTGTTTGGAGCGAATTCAGCAAGATATATGGCCCTTATTGGTTACTGGTAGCATTTACTGTCGGTTTCTCATTGATAGGCATTGTATTGTGGGGTTCGTTAGCAGGCTCCATGCTGCCGATATTGATGAAAAAGGTGGGCCTCGACCCGGCTACTTCATCAGCGCCGTTTGTAGCTACACTGGTTGACGTTACGGGGTTGATCATATATTTCAGCGTGGCATCGATTGTGATGCATGAGGTGCTGACGAAGGCGGCCACTAATCCGCCTGCGGCGATGCTGGCGCACCTTGTGCCCTTGTGGCGATGCTGAGGCGAAACAATATTAAATTCCTTCTTCTAACCCCGGCCTGTGTCTCACGGGGTGACTCGCCAATGGGTGAGGGTTATATTGATTTCAGTGTTTCAGGTGAGACAGGAAATTGGCCCAAAAACGCCGGTTTTTTGTTTCATACTGTTTCAGGTTGTTTCATGCACGGTAGTTAAGTAGCTGATTTACAGTAGTAGGGTGTTTCAGCTGTTTCACTTTGTTTCATCTGTTTCATGTTTGCCTGAAACGGTGCAACGATGGCATTTTTACATCTATTTCTTGCCCCGGCCAAGGTGGATATGCCATATTTTCTGCCAATAAAAAACCCCTGCTGGTTAGGCAGGGGTTGGTGTTATTTAGTTAGTTTAGTTTGTTCGCTTTTTATATATCGAAAGAGAAGTCGTCGTCGGCTGATTTGCCTACTTCTGTAGCTTCGCTGTACTCGTAGCGTTTCTCCACTACTTCCTGATTAGCTTTGATGTAGTCGACGGTGTCTTTCAGGCCCTCAGCAAATTTCTCGAAATCTTCTTTGTATAAAAAGATCTTGTGCCGGTCGTATCCTTCTCCTTCAAACTTCTTACGACTTTCAGTAATGGTGAGATAGTAATCGTTGCTGCGGGTGGCCCTTACATCAAAGAAGTAAGTCCTTCGTTTACCTGCCCTGATGCGTTTACTATAAACGCTTTCCATTCTTTTGTCGTTGTTTTCGTACGCCACAGTTGTAAAGATTTTTTCAGTTAAGGAAATGTATTTGTTAATAAGTTACAAATATAATATTGTTTTCGAATTGGCAAAATTTCGGAAAGCTTTTACGGTATTGATTTTTAGCGGTCGCGTATAAGTACGAAGTTTTACCTAAAACGCCTGTCCCGGAGCGTCCTGCCGGAAGCGGCCGAATGCATACAACACGCTGAAAGGCAAGGCCGGCAAGGGTTTGAGAGAGGCCTGATGTTTGAGGTCGGAGGTCTGAAG
>DATCQV010000074.1:0-51510 GCA_036569325.1 Mucilaginibacter sp.
TCCACACAAAATGGTAAACACAATAGTAAAAGCTATGGGATAATTTTCGGTATTTCGTCACAAATACTAAGATAGCGCTTTCTGGCATAGCCTTCACACCTAACCTACCGCCTTAGGCGGTGGTTTTACTATTATAATAAATTTTGCGTAACCAAACGGTTACTTATATATTTGTAACCAAAAGGTTTCACAATATGCGCAGAGACGTATTTCAGGCCATTGCCGACCCAACACGGAGACAGATCATAGGCTTGCTGGCCAACCGGCAGTTGAACCTGAATGCCATTGCCGATAATTTCGATATCAGTCGTCCTGCCATATCAAAGCACATCAAGATCTTAACACAATGCGGATTGATCACCATTAAACAGGACGGCCGCGACCGGTATTGCAAAGCAAATTTCAGCAAGCTGACCGAAGTATCCGAATGGGTAGAACAGTACCGCAAATTCTGGAACCAAAAGCTCGATGCCCTCGGCGACTTCCTTGAACGAGAGCATGAAAAACAAACCAAAAACTAAAAACATAGATATGGAAACAGCGCCATTTGTAATTGAGAGAACCTACAATGCGCCCGCCGAGCGCGTTTGGCGGGCCATTACCGACAAAGACAAAATGAAGGAGTGGTATTTCGACCTTAAAGAATTTAAGCCCGAAGTTGGCTTTGAGTTTGAATTTGAAGGTGGTCCGCCCGAAAAAACATACCTGCACCTGTGCCGCGTTACCGAAGTTGTTCCCGGCAAAAAGCTGACTCACAGCTGGCGTTATGACGGCTACGAAGGCAACTCGTTTGTAACCTGGGAAATATTTGCAGAAGGCGATCAAACACGCGTTAAATTAACTCATGCCGGTTTGGAAACCTTCCCGCCGATTGCCGATTTCGCCAGAGAAAACTTCCAGATGGGCTGGACAGAGATTGTTGGCAAAATGCTGAAAGAATACGTGGAAAAACCACAATAATTCCCCTAGAGACACAATACATTGTGTCTCTTTACATTTAATCCATCGGCAAAATCCTAAAGAGACGCAAAATATTGCGTCTCTACAACGCAATCCATCACATCGCCGCAAAATGACATCTTCAGGAGACACAATGTATTGTGTCTCTACATTGTTATCTTTGCCTGATGCAGCACCAGCCCAATAACAAGCTTCACGGTAAAACCCTCGAAATAATATTGAACGCCCTTGTTGCGCATTACGGCTGGCCGGAGTTAGGGTATCGCATCCGCATTAATTGTTTTCTGGATAACCCAAGTATCAAATCGAGCCTGACATTTTTAAGAAAGACGCCCTGGGCAAGAAAGAAGGTTGAGGATCTGTATTTGAATAGCCCGGTGGAATAAACCAACTTCCTCCGTTTTGTCATTTCGAGCGTAGGGGTGAAATCTTATACGCCATACTTACGGACTATGTACTAACGCTGATGCACTGGCGGTAATGTCGCTCGTATAAGGTTTCTCGCTCGCGCTCGAAATGACAAGAGGGATAGTCGATGACAAAACCTTTCGGCTTTCGCCTTTACCCTTTCACCTCCCTATCCCCCGTGCTTCTTTTTCTTATTCATCTTAGCTTTTTCGCCCGAACTGTAATTATAAGTCTTGGCGTTTTCAGGTTTTTTCTGATGGAAAGCCTCACCAACAACTGCGGCAACTACTTTATGATTAGCGGTTTTCTTTTCTTCAACCGGTTTTTTATCTGCCTCGATCACCAGGTCTTCAGGCAAATCACCAATGGGAAGTTTCTGGCCGATGGCCTGCTCTACCCGCCTTACTGCATTCAGTTCAAGGTCTGTAGCAAAAGTGATGGCAAAGGTTGCATCTTCTGCTTCACCGGTGGTGGCTACACGGGCAATAAATGTTTCCTTGTCCTCCGGCAGCTCAAAATTGATCAGGAAAGGAATACCCTGTAATTCATCCGCATTTATTTTCTCGCCGCAAACAATCAGCACTTTGGCATTGGCCGAGGCTTTAAACCCTTCAATTGTTTCTAATTTATTCAACTCAACCGACCATGAGTTCAGCATGGCTACGGTGCTGTTCTGGCGGTTCTGCAATGTTTTGTAGATCTTTTCGGCGGTAGGACGGGTATTTACGAATACTGCCGTTTTGGTAAATACCTCGCCGTCGCGCATAAAAAGGGTAAGCAGGTTCAGCTTGGTAATAAAGTTTGGTACATGGTACAGCAATTGCGGCAGCGTTTCAATTTGCGCCTCAGTGGCTTCTTCGTCAACCTCAACTGTGGTTGCATTTTGCATAAAGGGGTCGATCATTTTATGCAGACGGTCGTGCATTACTTCGGTAAACACCAGGCGCTGGCATTTGGTGATGCTGTTTGAGAGTTCGGCTACCGGCAATTGCAGACCTTGCTTTACGATCAGGTCTGCATCATCTATAACCAGTAGTTCTATTTTATTAAGGTTGAGCCCAAGCTTCAGGTAAATAGCCCGTGCACGGTCGGGTGTGGCCACTACAATGTCGGCGCCATCGGCCAATGCATCCATCTGGCTTTCCGTACCCGGTGCGGCATAAAGCCCCACTATCGAAATTTGCTTATTGCTGCGCAGGCGTTCCAGTTGCTCAATAGTAGCTAATACATGTTCCTTCGTTGGCACAAGCATCAGCACCAGCGGAATGCCTTCCGGCTGAAAATTAAACTTATTCAATACACTGAGCACGCAGGTTGTGGTCTTTCCGCTGCCTTCCGGACCAACAATTACAACATCCTGACCACCGTAAATGCGTGCCAGCGTGCGCTGCTGAACTTCCCTCGGCCCGGCATAGCCTGCCTCGGTTATCATTCTGACCAATTGTTTATTGAGCTTTAATTTTTCTGACCACGCCATCGGGTAATGTTTAAAAGATTGCAAAATTACCGTTTTAGTTTGGATTTAGTTGCACTACCACAAGTTACGCTGCGCTAAACTCGCGGCAGCAAAACAAAAAAACCGGGCAACTTTTGCCGCCCGGTCCTAATTGTATAGTTGATTGATTTTTGTTAGTGCGAAAGTCGGTAAAGACCGAAAGTCCGGAAGATGATATTGGTTAGCAGCAAAATCCTGCCTTTCGGACTTCCGGATTTTGCTAACTTTCCCGACTCTTTCCCTAAAACACCTGCTCAAACTGGTTTACTGCATCTTTGCTTTCCAGTAAAGAGTGGCCCATCAGGAACTCATCTACTTTGCGTGCAGCCTCGCGGCCTTCAGAAATGGCCCAAACCACCAGCGATTGTCCACGACGCATATCGCCTGCGGCGAATACTTTGCTTACATTGGTGCGGTATGACTTTTCGGTGGCTTTTACGTTTTTGCGTCCGTCTACCTCAATACCCAGGCTTTCAATCATGCCTTCGTATTGCGGGTTCAGGAAACCCATGGCCAGGAATACACGCTGACAAGGGATCTCCCGCTCCGAACCTTCCACCCTGCTGAATTTAATGGCACGGCCCATGCCGTCTATCTCCCAGCTTACGTCTACTACTTTCAGCGCTATGAGGTTACCATCTTCGTCGCCGATGAATTCTTCGGTATTAACACCCCAGAAACGGTCGGCGCCTTCTTCGTGGCTGCTGGTATTTTTCAGCAGCATAGGATAAGTTGGCCACGGCATGTGCTGCGTACGCTCGGCAGGAGGCTGCACCATCAGCTCAAATTGCTTGATGGATTTTGCACCCTGGCGATTAGATGTACCTACGCAGTCAGACCCCGTATCACCTCCGCCAATCACGATCACGTCTTTACCGGTAGCCAGGATATCTTCGGCAGTAACCGCGATATTGCTTACACGTTTGTTTTGTTGTTTCAGGAATTCCATCGCAAAATGGATTCCTTTTAGTTCTCTGCCGGGAATATTCAGATCGCGCGGAATGGTTGAACCGCCCGCTACGATCACCGCATCATTGTTACGAACAAGGTCCTCTGCAGATATATCCTTACCAACCTCGGTGTTCAGCTTAAACTCAACGCCGTCTTTCTCCATAATATCAACACGACGCTCCACTACCCATTTTTCTAACTTAAAATCGGGAATACCGTAGCGCAGCAAGCCACCGGGACGGTCATCGCGCTCGTAAACGGTTACCGCGTGGCCTGCTTTTACCAGTTGCGCAGCTGCAGCCAAACCTGCGGGACCAGAGCCGACAACAGCTACACTTTTGCCTGTTTTAACTAACGGCGCGGTTGGTTTCACCAGGTTCTTTGAATAAGCGATCTCGATAATGTGCTTCTCTATCTCTTCGATAGCTACCGGTGGCTTGTTGATCCCCAGCACGCAGGCCGACTCGCACGGAGCAGGACAGATACGGCCAGTAAACTCCGGAAAATTATTAGTTGATGAAAGGATGTTATAAGCCTCTTCCCAGTTTTTGCGATACACAGCATCGTTAAACTCCGGAATGATGTTGCCCAGCGGGCAGCCCGAATGGCAAAAGGGAATACCGCAGTTCATGCAGCGCGCCGATTGCTGGTTCAGCTTTTCATCACTATAGGTGTGCACAAACTCGTTGTAATTTTTAACGCGCTCTGCAACGGGGGTCTTTGATGGAAGCTCCCTGTTAAACTCCTGAAATCCTGTTGGTTTTCCCATTATCCTATAGTTTGATATTGTAATTTCTCTAAAACCTTTTTATACTCTTTCGGATACACCTTCACAAATTGTGTTGAAGCGTTATCCCAATCGCTCAAAATTGATTGTGCAACCTTGCTGCCTGTTAAATGGATATGCTTGTGCAGCAGCGTTTTTATCTGCTCTGCATCCTGTGCCGACAGCGGATCAAGGTCCACCATTTCGGTATTGCAGTTGTCGGCAAAGGTGCCGTTAGGATTGTACACCCAGGCTAAACCACCACTCATACCAGCCGCGAAGTTGCGCCCTGTTTCACCTAAGATCAACGCGCGGCCACCGGTCATGTACTCGCAACCGTGATCGCCTATGCCTTCAACAACGGTTGTGGCACCTGAATTACGCACGGCAAAACGCTCACCGGCCATACCGCGGATAAACACCTCGCCCGATGTTGCGCCATAAAGCGCCACGTTGCCGATGATGATATTTTCCTCGGGCGTGAAAGTTGCTTTTTCTGACGGATAGATGGCCAGTTGCGCACCCGAAAGGCCTTTGCCTACATAGTCGTTCGCTTCGCCTTCCAGTTCAAAAGAGATCCCTTTTGTAGTGAACGCGCCGAAACTTTGACCGGCCGAGCCTTTGAATTTATAATTGATGGTGTTGTCGGGCAGTCCGGCAGAACCATAAATTTTTGAGATCTCGTTTGATAATAATGTGCCGATGGTACGGTCTACGTTCTTCACATCGAATGAAGCGAATACCGGCGTTTTATCTTCCAGCGCAGCGGCAGCCGCTTCGAGCAACTTCCAGTCGAGGATGGCATCCATGCCATGATCCTGCTTTTCGCTGTTGTAAAGCGTTACTTCACGCGGGTTATTAACCGGGTGCAAAATGTCCGAAAGATCGATCGTTTGCGCTTTCCAGTTTTTAATACCGTCTTTCACTTTCAGGAATTGTACGCGTCCTACCATTTCATTAACGGTGCGGAAGCCCAGTTCGGCCATGATCTCGCGCAGCTCTTCAGCCATAAAACGGAACAGGTTCACGATGTGCTCAGGCTTACCCGAGAACAATTTCCTCAGTTCAGGGTCCTGCGTGGCAACACCAACCGGACAAGTGTTCAGGTGGCATTTGCGCATCATGATACAGCCGCCGGCAACAAGGGCAGCGGTAGCTACACCCCATTCCTCGGCACCCATCAGGGCGGCAATTGCTAAATCACGACCCGTTTTCAGCTGGCCGTCTGTTTGCAGCACCACACGGCTGCGCAGTTTATTGCGAACCAGTGTTTGGTGCGCTTCTGCCAAACCAAGCTCCCAGGGCAAACCCGCGTGTTTAATAGAGCTGATTGGTGATGCACCTGTACCGCCGTCGTAACCTGCAACCAGGATCACATCGGCATGTGCTTTGGCAACACCTGCAGCAATAGTACCTACACCGGCTTTTGATACCAGTTTCACATTGATACGTGCTGCACGGTTAGCATTCTTCAGGTCGAAGATAAGCTGTGCCAAATCCTCGATCGAGTAAATATCGTGGTGCGGCGGCGGCGAGATCAAGCCCACACCCGGAGTTGAGTGACGGGTCTTGGCAATCCAGTCGTCAACCTTATGGCCGGGCAACTGACCACCTTCGCCGGGTTTTGCACCCTGCGCCATTTTTATCTGTAATTCGTCTGCATTGGTGAGGTAGTTCGACGTTACGCCGAAACGTGCCGAAGCTACCTGCTTGATGGCCGAGCGCATTGAATCGCCATTTGGCAGCAATTCATAACGAAGTTCATCTTCGCCGCCCTCGCCGGTATTGCTTTTGCCGCCAATGCGGTTCATGGCAATAGCCATAGTGCTGTGCGCCTCGTGCGAGATAGAGCCGAACGACATCGCGCCCGTTGCAAAGCGCTTCATGATGTTTTCAGCAGGTTCAACCTCATCCAAGGTGATCGATTCGCGGTGGTGCGCAAAATCGAGCAGGCCGCGAATGGTGAAGTGCTTTTCGGTTTGTTCGTTTATCTCTTTAGCGTAATTCTTGTAGACGTTGTAATCGTTGCTGCGGGTGGCATGCTGCAACAGGTGAACGGTAGTTGGGTTGAACAGGTGTTGTTCGCCGCGGCGTTTCCACTGATAGATCCCGCCTTCTGGCAATAAATGTGCACCTGCCTTCGAGCCGCCGAAACCGATCTTGTGTTTGCAAAGCGATTCACGGGCAATTTCGTCCAGTCCTAAGCCGCCGATACGGGTAACCGCGCCGGCAAAGTATTTATCAACGACAGTTTTATTTAATCCAAGGATCTCGAACACCTGCGAACCGTGGTACGATTGCAGGGTAGAGATTCCCATCTTGGAGAAGATCTTCAACAAGCCATCGTTAACCGATTTTACATAGTTCTTTTGTAATGCCTTAACGTCGAGGCTGGTTTCCAGGCTGCCGTTGTTTTTAAGCGTTTTGATAGTGCTCAACGCCAGGTACGGGTTGATTGCCGTAGCGCCGAATGCCAGCAAACAGGCAAAGTGATGCACCTCCCAGGTATCGCCGGTCTCAACAACCAGGCCCACAGCACCACGGCGGCCCTTGCGGATCAAATGGTGATGCACCGCGGATACCGCAAGTAACGATGGAATAGGCGCATGCTCCGAATCAATGGCACGGTCGGAAAGGATCAGTACCTCGAAACCGTCATCAACAGAATCTTCTGCATAACGGCATAGGCGGGCCAAACCGCGCTCTAACGAGCCGGGATTTCCATCGGCATTATAATAAGTTTGCAGCGTTTTGGCATGGAACATACCGGTATCGATACTGCGCAGCTTTTCCAGCTGGTGGTTTTTCAATATCGGGTGGTTCAATACCACGCAGTGGCAATGCATTTTATCCTCATCAAGCAGGTTGCCGTTGTTACCGATAAAGGTAGCCAGGCTCATTACCAAACGCTCACGAATCGGGTCGATAGGCGGGTTGGTAACCTGCGCAAAGAATTGTTTAAAGTAGCTTGAAAGGTGCTGTGGCTTATCAGAAAGAATGGCCAGCGGCACGTCGGTTCCCATAGAGCCGATGGGCTCTTTGCCATCAAGCGCCATCGGTTTGATGATGCCGTCGATATCCTCGCGGGTGTAACCGAATACCTGCTGGTAACGAAAAACGGAATCGTCAGACAGGCTGGAGAACGCCAAACGCGGCTCACCCAGATCATCTAACCTGATCTTGTAATTTTCCAGCCAGCGGCCGTAAGGCTGGCGCGATGCTATCTGGTGTTTAATTTCGTCGTCGGTAATGATCTTGCCTTGTTCGGTATCAACCAGCAGCATTTTACCTGGCTGCAGGCGGCCTTTGCGCAATACCAGGCTTTCGTCAATGTTCAGTACACCGGCTTCCGAGGCGGCAATAACACGGCCATCGGATGTTACCACGAAACGCAGCGGACGCAAGCCGTTACGATCAAGCAATGCGCCTACCATCTTACCGTCGGTGAACGAGATAGCAGCCGGACCATCCCATGGTTCCATCAGTGTGGCGTGGAATTCGTAGAATGCTTTTTTAATCGGGTCCATCTGTTCGTTGCCATCCCAGGCCTCAGGGATCAGCATCATCATCACATGCGGCAGCGAACGGCCGGTGTGTAATAAGATCTCGATCATGTTATCGAGGCAGGCCGAGTCCGACTGGTTGTTATCGATCACCGGCAGCAACATTTCCATTTCCTCGGCGGTAAAATATGACGAAGCCAGCGATTTTAAGCCTGAATAAAACCAGTTTAAGTTGCCGGTCAGGGTGTTGATCTCACCGTTATGGGCTATCAACCGGAAAGGCTGCGCCAGTTTCCACGAAGGGAAGGTATTGGTTGAGAAACGCGAATGGATCATAGCCAGGCCGGATGCCACACGCTTGTCGTTCAGATCAGAAAAATACTGACGCAGTTGATAGGTTGTTACCTGCCCTTTATAAATAATGGTTTTGCACGAAAGCGAAGTGAAATAGAAATGCTCACCCGCGGCAGCGCTGGTTTCACTAACCGTTTTAGTAATATAGCGGCGCAAAATATAAAGCTTGCGCTCAAAATCTTCAGTATTGGTAATATTATGCGGGCGCAGGATAAAGATCTGCTCAACAGAAGGCTCGGCCTTGCGCGCAGTTTCGCCGATAACCGACGAATTGGTATTTACCCTGCGATAGCCCAATGATTTAAGGCCCAGCTTTTCAACCGCGGTATCGATAATGTTTTTGCAGGCCTTTTTAAGCGATGATTCCTTCGGGAAAAATATCATACCCACGCCATAAGCGCCGGCTTCGGGAAGGCTGATCTCCAGGTCAGAGCACTCTTCCATAAAAAATTCGTGGGGCAATTGTATCAGGATACCTGCACCGTCGCCGCTTTCGGGGTCGCAGCCGCAGGCGCCGCGATGCTCCATGTTTTCGAGCATGGTAAGCGCATCGTCAATTATCTGGTTACTTTTATGACCATTAATATTAGTAATAAACCCCGTTCCGCACGAGTCGTGTTCAAATTCCGGCCGGTAAAGGCCCTGGTGGCATTCAGCTTGATCCATTGTAAGTATAGTTTATAAATGGTGCGATTACGAAATTACAGAAAACGTGATTTAATTAAAAATTTATCAAAATTTTTTAATTTTTCTAAATAAACTAATATTTAAAATGTTTAAAATTGATGATTTGGTAAAATTTAGATAAAAATATTATCGAATTGAAAATTGGGGTTTATACATGCGTTTATTAACTAAAACGCTCGTTGATTGATTTTATGGCATTTTGGCTAACATTTCGCCTGCAAAATGAAATAACGCCGATTGCATTTATTTTGAAATATTATTTCTTAGTTAACGTTTAGCCTGTCTTTTTCAGAATAAATGATGGAACGGCGGTCTGGCCGCTTAAACAATAACCTATCTTCAATGTTATAACATCATCCATTAAACTGTCAGGAAATGATCACCATCCAGGAAATAGCTTCCCGCCTTGCTTCGCTTTGCAGCGCCCATCAATTTGTGGAAGCCTACGCCGAACTATTTGCCGAAGATGCCGTGAGCATCGACCCTATTTATAATAATGAACCGCTTACCGGCCTGCATAATTTAATAGAACGCGAGCGCCGGTTCTTATCTGTAACAGATATTCATGATGTAAAAGTGTCCAACGCCATTTTCTCGGGGAGCTATTTCAGCGTTGTGATCTCCCTGCACTTTACACCAAAAGGACAGGATAGTAAAATGGTGGAGGAAATTGCCGTTTATAAGGTTGATAAAGGAAAGATTATCAGTCAGCAGTTTTTTGTTGGATAATCCTCCATACTCGCATCGCCCGGTCAAGCGCCCATGTCTGAACGGGCGCAAGCATAGTAGTTCTATTTCACCCCAAAGTTCCGGGCGTTCGCCTCATTTATTTTAACGGGTCATTATTTCAGCTTTCATTTGGTAAAAAATCAAACAAATGGAAGAGTTGGACAAGCCACAGCATCAAACGGTACAAACCTTTTTAAAGCGGTTCCTGCTGCATGCCTTGATAATATGGCTGCTGGTAAACACCGGTAGCTGGATATTATATATCTATAAAGTAAAACTTGACCTTGCCTATACCGTTAACAAAGACGGATCCCTGATCAGTTTTACGGAAAGCTTTGTGCAGCATAACCTGAAACAGCCCCTGATATTATGGGTACTGCTGGTGGCGTTTTTAGCCGAGTTGAACTATAGGATCGGTTTTCGTGGAAAGTCGTTACTATGGTTCATTATCAGCAGTAAATGTTTAGGTATTGCGGGCGGTGCCATTAGCCTGCTCTTTACGGCGCACAATCAATATTACCCGGTTTTTGCCCAATTTATCGATAGCGCTGTTTTTATTATTATTTACCTGGCGGGCTATGCTATATTGTACAATTTCTTTTACGGGCGCTATCAACGGATAAAGTATTATCAAAAAAGATCGGAAAGTGAGCTTAACCTGCTAAAGGCACAGATCAATCCGCATTTCCTCTTCAATACTTTGAACAACCTGTATGGCATTGCATTAACCGAGCAAGCGGCCCGCACAGCCGAAGGCATCGAATTACTGGCTGATATGATGCGCTACAATATGTACGGCATTAAGGAAGATTATGTTAGCCTGGAAACCGAACTGAATTTTATTGAGAATTACCTGGCGCTTCAACAATTGCGCGTACCGCAGAAAAGTAATATTACCATCAGCATCAATATCCCGCGTCCCGATCCAAAATTCAAGTATGCCATCGCCCCTATGCTGCTCATCCCGTTTATTGAAAACGCCTGGAAGTACGGCATCAGCATGGAAAAGCCTTCCTATATCACCCTTAATTTATATACATATAACCATTGGCTGGTAATGGAACTGGAAAACAGTGTTTTCACTAATGAAGAAAATAAAACGGGGGCAAACCTGGGGCTCGAAAACGTGAGGCAGCGCCTGCAAATACTTTATCCCGGCTTGCATGAATTAACGATACAGCATAATGAGTCCTACTACCGGGTCAAACTAAAAGTGCTGCTGAATGGCGGCGGCCCTAAACGAAGACACGCGATAGTCCCATAACCGGATTAAAAACCTATATTTATTTTACAATCCTTCTCGAACTTAAGAAATCTAAATCGACACGATATGAGAAAGACAATTATAGCGCTGCTATGCCTGCTTAACACGATAAACTTATTTGCTCAATCGCGTAGTTCCAGCCTGGAAGGGACTGTAAGCAAGTCTGTAAATGCTTCGAAAGTTTACCTGATGTATCAGGATGAAGGGAAGAGATATGTAGATTCGGCAATGATCGACGGGCTTAAATTCAGATTCAGATACAAGGACCTGCAACCGCTATTGGGTACACTTATCCTCGATCATGATGGGAAAGGGCTTAAATACCTACTTAAAAAACCGGTTGATGAGGTCGACGCCCTTAAATTTTACCTGCACTGGGGCGAGATCGCTTTAACGATTACCGATTCTGCAAGCACCGCGGTATTCACAAAATCGTCTACCAATCAGGATTACACGCAGCTGAAAAAGCTGCTGAATATAAATGCAGAGCACAAACTTTATGCGCTGTCGGCGCGAATGCAAAAAACACATTCCCTCGAATCGGAAAGAGCGTACGTTGCCTATTATGATAGCCTGAAAGCCGCGCGCCTGCCCGTTTACAAAAAATATGCAACAGATCATCCTAACAGCCTCATTGCTGTGGTTGCGTTACAGGAATATGCCGGAGCCTTCCCCGATACTGCCGAGATTAAACCGATATTTAACGCAATAGCGCAGGGAGTAAAAAATAACCGGATGGGCCAGGAATTTAAAATGCTGCTGGATAGCAAAATTACGATAGGCAAGCCGGCGCCCGATTTTACTCAAAACGATACCAAAGGACAACCGGTAAGCCTGGCCTCTTTTCGCGGAAAATTTGTATTAATTGACTTTTGGGCGTCGTGGTGCGAGCCTTGCCGCAATGTTAACCCAAGACTGGTAAAGGTGTACAGAGGCCTGAAGAACGAAAACTTTACTATCCTGGGCGTGTCGGCAGATGGAGAGGATACCAAACACGCATGGTTAAAGGCAATTAAGGACGACGACCTTGAATGGACACACGTATCCGACCTGAAACACTGGAGCAATGCTGTTTTAAAACTTTACGGCATCAATGCCATTCCGCAAAATGTGCTGATAGACCCAACTGGCGTCGTACTTGCAAAAAATGTTGAGCCGGAGGAACTGCGCGGATTAATAGAACAAGCCAAAGTCAATAAATGATCAGCGCCATAGCCGTAGACGATGAGCCAATTGCACTGGATGTACTGAAAACACATGCGGAAAAGATCCCTTTTCTCGATTTGAAGGCCACCTTTGTAAGCACCGGCGATGCACTTGTCTTTTTGCAGCAGAACGCGGTAGATGTGGTATTCTTGGATATCCGCATGCCTGATCTGACAGGGATCGAGTTTGCGGCCCTGCTGCCCAAATCGGCTCATGTAGTTTTTACAACCGCCTATCCCGAGTATGCGGTAAAAGGCTTCGACATGGCCGCAACCGACTATCTGCTGAAACCGATAAGCTTGGGCCGTTTATTGCAGGCCTGTACTCTGGTTAATGAGCGAATTGCAGCTACCGCAAAACTACCGGCGGGCAGTTTATTTGTAAAGGATGGGTACGACCTGGTTAAGATCGATCCTGCAAAAATAACCTACATCGAGGCAGGCGATAATTATCTGAGTATTTACGAAGGAGAAAAACGCACCCTTACCCGCATGACGCTCACCGAACTGCTGACCAAACTGCCGCAGGATTCATTTCAAAAGGTGCATAAATCGTACATCGTGGCGCTTAATAAAATTGAAAAGATAGAACGCGGACAATTGCTGGTTGCCGGGGTGAAGATTCCCGTGTCGGCCAGTCTGAGAGATGGTTTGATGCTGAAGTTAAAACAGCCGTAGTCGCTGCCCGGCCAAGCCTATGCTTGAATGGGCAATAGCAATAAAAAGAAAAGGGGACACGTGATACTTCACCATGTCCCCTAACTCAACTATCTACACAAATCTCTCTGATCAGTTGGTAACAACCACTACAGCGGTTTTCATCATTGAATGGATGAGGCAATGGTAGCGGTAAGTACCGGGCGTGCTGAAAGTAAAGCTGAATTTTTGATCGGTCGACAAACTACCGCTGTCGAACATGGTTGCAAGCGATGTGGCGGTGTGCGGCGCGGTATCCTTATTTGTCCACTCAACGGCCGAGCCTGCCTTGATCTGAACGGTATCGGGCACAAAGGCAAAGTTCTGAATAGCTACGCTGGCCCCTACTGAACCTTGCGTTGGGTTCACGTTGCTCTTGGTATTTGAAGAGCAGCCGAAATTGAACAATATAACTGCCAAAAATAGCAGCGATAAATAAACGATTTTCCTTTTCATAAGTCTGTTATTATAGCGTGTTGTTTTATTGCTATCACGGACAAAAAATATAAAAGGTTGCCTTCGGGTATAATTTCTTTCTAAAAAATTAATTAACGGAGTATTTCACCTTTTACCATACGTAGTTTTACGCATTAAAATGGGTGAAACTACTATATGTGCCCGTTTTGGTAAGATTTATTTTTACAGCACCTGATTAACATAAACTCTACTAAAAAAAATGGCTGTACGAATAATCTGTATAAAAAAAGACGAAAGCAGCAATGAAAACCCTTATTTAGCCATCGATCATTTCGAATGGATCAATGAAAAGATAAATGTGAATGGGATTACCGACCGGAACGAAATATATGATTGGATAAAAAATGGTAACGGCGAGGCCTACGTAACCGACAAAAACGGAAACAGGATCTATCTCATCCCTGCCCTTTGTCCTAAGGGCAACAAATACGTAAAGACCGTTAACGACGAGTCAATGGCCGACAGCCTGCTCCAACTACCGCATTGCGAATAGGATCCAACTTCAAAGAGGCTTTAACCTAAACCACACTTTGTCATTCCCCGAAGCGCTATTTCCAGTTCTTATAAGGATCTACTGATAGCTTCGAATTATAATACCTTAAATCCCCGCTTACCTCTTCAGTTATCCAGGTGGGTTTGGTAAACGCTTCATTTTCACTTTGCAGTTCAATCTCGGCAACTATCAGACCGGCATTATCGCCCAAAAACACATCAACTTCCCATAGTTTGTTTTCAAAGTTAATAGCGTACCGCGTTTTGCTGATCTCTGACGCTACTAAATTATCCAGCATTTCTGTGGCATCGGCAACTGGAATTTCATATTCATATTCTGCCCGTGATATGCCCGATGAAGCGCCCTTAATGGTCATAAACGCTTTCTCGCCGGCAACTCTCACGCGAATGGTACAATTATTTTCGCTCATTAAATACCCCTGGCGATACAGCACTCCTCCAGGCTTATCGGCTTGCTGCCATTTTTCGGCATCCACCAGGAATTTGCGTTCTATTTCAATGTTGTTGTGTGCTGAGTTCATAGTTGATGGTTCATAGTTCATAGCCGAAAGCAAAGTTCAATAAAACATAACGCAATTTTAAACCAAATTCTTTTTCATCTTGGTTCCTGGCTCTTGATTCCTGGCTCTCAAACAGCTATATTTAAAGAAACTTAAATACTTGACAATGAACTTCTCGAGCATCAACTGGCTTGCTATCGCGGTAGCGGGCGTGTCTGCCTTTATGGTAGGCGGTATCTGGTATTCAAAAGCGCTGTTCGGCAATGCCTGGATGACCGACAGCAATTTAACAACAGAGCAGATCCAGGCGGGTAACAAGGGGAAAATCTTCGGCTTCACCGCAGTATTCTCTCTCATAATGGCGGCAAATCTGGGTATGTTCCTGGCCGATGCCAAAACCGACCTGGCCTGGGGCACCACCGCGGGATTCCTCGCCGGTATCTGGACGTTCTCGGCCATCGCCATTCACAGCCTCTTCGAACTGAAAAGCTGGCGCCTTATTTTTATTAACGGTGGGTATAGCATTGTGTCGCTTACCATCATGGGCGCTATCATTGGAGCGTGGAGGTAGGTTGGTTGGAATGAGTTGGATTGGGTTGAATAAGTTAGAATAAGTTAACTAAACCTATTTATTGGAATAGCAGTATTATACAACTTAATCAACCCAATCCAATCAGCTAAATCAACTCATTCCAACCCAATCAACTAAAATAATAATTATCATAACCGGTTAAACTTAATAATTTTGCGCCCGTCATATAGGTATAAATAATATTACATACTTATTAAACGGCCTTTATCATGAAAAAAATATTTTATATAATTCCGGTGGCAGCGCTCTTAGGGTCCTGCTCACCTATCGTATATACCAGTGCGCCCCAACCGGTTTATGATGACCAGTCTCAATATGCTAATCAACCCGTAACCGACCAGGTTTTTTATGATGAGTTGAGTCCGTACGGGCAATGGATCGATTATCCTGATTATGGTTACGTATGGCAGCCAACCGCTGTAGACGTTAATTTCAGGCCTTATGAAACCAATGGCAGTTGGGTTTATACCGACGACGGCTGGGCCTGGGCATCAGATTATAGCTGGGGATGGGCGCCGTTCCATTATGGCCGCTGGTTTTATGACGGCGCTTATGGCTGGATGTGGATGCCGGGCCATGAATGGGCACCTGCATGGGTAGCCTGGGGGCAAAGCGGCGATTATTACGGATGGGCACCGCTGCCGCCGCACGTTGGCTACAATTCTTCATGGAGACCCAATAACGGCGACTGGAACTACGTTAATGCCCGCTACATGAATGCACGGAATGTGAACGCTTATGTGGAGCGTAATAATGTCACTATCATTAGAAATACAACTATCATAAATAATACAACTGTTTATAATTATAATGATAACAGGGGTAACCGGGGAGATCACCGCGGTTTTACCTATAACCGCGGACCGGTAGTTACCGATGTGGAAAGGCACAGCGGCGGCCGGATCCAGCCTGTAAGAATAGGCATCAGCGCTAAACCGGGACAATCTTTGTCGAACAACCAGCTGAACGTTTATCGTCCGGTTATACAGCCTGCCGATAACAAAGGTGATAAAAGACCATCGCCGCGAAATGTAGGGGTTTATAGGGGCGGTAATTCAAACCCAAATAACCCACGTCCCGGCAATGGCCAATATAATCCACGCCCGGGTAACGGACAGGGCAACAGTCAAAATCCAAACCCCCAGCAAGGGCAAAACGGACAAGGTCAATATAATCCACACCCAGGTAACGGACAGGGCAACAGCCAAAATCCAAACCCGCAGCAGGGGCAAAACGGACAAGGTCAATATAATCCACGCCCGGGTAACGGACAGGGTCAAAATCCTAACCCGCAGCAGGGGCAAAACGGACAAGGACAATATAACCCACGCCCCGGTAACGGGCAGGGCAACAGCCAAAATCCAAACCCGCAGCAGGGGCAAAACGGGCAAGGCCAATATAACCCACGCCCCGGTAACGGACAGGGTCAAAATCCCAACCCTCAACAGGGTCAAAACGGACAAGGCCAGTATAACCCACGCCCCGGTAACGGACAGGGCAACAGTCAAAATTCAAACCCACAGCAGGGGCAAAACGGGCAAGGCCAATATAACCCACGCCCCGTTAACGGACAGGGTCAAAATCCCAACCCGCAGCAGGGTCAAAACGGACAAGGTCAGTATAATCCACGCCCCGGAGAAGGACAGGTAGTACCAAGACCGACCCCACAACAGGGACAAAACGGGCAAAGCCAATATAATCCGCGTCCGGGAGAAGGACAGGTAGTGCCAAGACCAACCCCAAGACAAGGTACCGGACAGGTGAATCCTAATCCCCAACCTGTTCAGCAACAGCCAAGGCCTAACCCGGTACAGGTAAATCCACCGGCTCCAAGACCTGCACCGGTGCAGGCTAATCCTGCTCCGCAGCAGAATCAGCAAACACCGCACCCTGTTGCAAGGCCGGTAGTGAGGCCGCAACAACCGGTACAGGTAAAAAAGCCGCAACCGGTAAAACAACCCGAACCGGAGCATAGGGTGCAGCAATAAAAAAGGAATTTGAAGAAAGACTTGCGAAGTCTCGAAACTTCGTAAGTCTGAAAATAGAAAAGCGTCACAAGTTAACCCTGCGACGCTTTTTATTTTTAAACCTTTCAGCTTTTACCTCAAAAATTACATCCTGTGATGGTCGGCCCTCCATTTCCTGATCTCACCCTTAATTTCTTTTGGCGAGAGATTTTCTTTAGCAGCGCGATCAGCCAGGACAATAAATTCGTCGTCGGGTGCAAAGCGCAGGGCAATCACCTGGCTCATGGTAATACGGCTGTCCAACGGTTTGTGTGTTAATATGAAATGACGCAGGTTTTCCTCTGCGCGAATAGCCCTGTCCTGTGCCCTTAAAGGAAATTGCCGCATGTAGTAGAATATCAAAAGAGCGCTGATAAACAGCAATGCGATCAATATACTGTTCAGCATATCATAATGCGCGGCAGCCTGCAGGTAAACGTTCACTAATGCGGTAATAGTGCCGATAAAAAGGATGGCACTTAATATAAAATGATAGCCGGTTACATGGCGTTTGTGATGGGCATTATTTTGCTCTAACATGGTGTGATCTGATTTTCCGGCCAAGATACCACTATTAGCCTTGTTTTAAAAATGACTTTTGGATGTGCCTTAAAAGAACAAATAGCACCAAATTGCGTTACTAATTTTCATCATAACGCTATCGAATATGGACAACACAGCAATTTCATCCGAAAAGACCTTCAGCATAGGCGGCGATCTTACCGTTAACAGAATGGGGTACGGCGCCATGCGCATTACCGGGAAAGGGATCTGGGGGCCGCCCAAAGACGAAGCCGAAGCCATCAAAGTATTGCAGCGCGCTGTTGAGCTTGGCGTTAATTTTATTGATACTGCCGACAGTTATGGTCCGCATATATCGGAAGAATTGATTGCCCGGGCGCTTTACCCCTATCCTGCCGACCTGGTAATAGGTACCAAAGGCGGCCTTCTGCGTACCGGCCCTGATGTATGGCCCGTCAACGCCAAACCCGACCATTTACGCAAAGCACTGGAAGGCAGCTTGAAACGCCTTAAGCTCGAGCGAATCGATCTATACCAGTTACACCGCATCGACCCGATGGTACCGGCTGAACAAAGCTTTGAGTTTTTGCAAAAGGCACAGCAGGAAGGGTTGATCAAACACATCGGCCTGTCGGAAGTAGACGTTGATGTGATCAAAAAAGCGCAGGAATTTTTTGAAGTGGTTTCGGTGCAAAACATGTACAGCGTCGACAACCGTAAATGGGAGCGCGTGCTGCAGTACTGCAAGGCGCACGAAATTGCGTTCATTCCATGGTTCCCGCTTAACGGTGGTAATGTTTCTGCACAGGAGACCCTGAAACAGGTTGCCGAAAAACACAATGCCACCATCCACCAGGTTGCGCTTAACTGGCTGCTTAATCATTCAGATAATATTTTGCTCATCCCGGGAACATCAAGCGTTGAGCACCTGGAAGAGAACATGCAAACTGTAAACCTCCAACTTACCAGCGAAGATATTCAACAGCTGAACAGCATTAATCCACAATAATTTCTCCCCTCTGAATAGCAGACTTACGAAGTTTTAGAAACTTCGTAAGTCTTATGCAAGTATAGAGATTAACTTCGTTTCTTATAATGGCGTGACTGATATAGCGTTATCAATTAACCTCAATCATAATTATTTAACTTCAGGGAAACAAAATCAACCTTTGGTCGTTTGAAGATTATTTACCCCTTAAAATAAATATTTATGAAAAATTTTAAATTCTACGCTCTGATATTGTTGCTGGCAGCAACTGTATCATGTAATAAGAACGATAGCGGATCGGCCAACTTAAACATTAAAGGCAATGTATCGTCTGACGATGCTGCCGATATGGTGGCCGCCTCCATCTCATCCAGCGATGCCGCCAGCGTGGCTGGTGTTTCAAGTGATGTCAGCGTAAGTGCACAAGCCTTCGTTAACATTCACCTCGGTTGCGGTGCCGTGAAATCCGACAGTATCTCCCGGAGCTATACCGGCTCGCAGGTTAGTTACAGTTATAAGTTAAAATATAACTACACGCTAAACTGCAGCAATAATGTGCCCGATAATTTGTCGTCTGATGTATCGTACAGCGGTTCATACAGCGGTCCGCGTTTATCTATGACCAATTCGGGCAGCTCATCATTTGTGGTAGGGGGTCTTGCGCCAACCTCTACAAATTTCGTTATCAACGGGCAGTACAAACGTTCCGGTTCATTTAAGTCGAAGGTAGATACGGCAAAAAATGGCAGTAGTGATATCAATATTACTGTTAAATCGCTTACGCTTATCAGGCCATCGAGGAAAATTGCCAGCGGCTCGGCAGCATTTACCATTGCCGGTAACGTACCTAAGAAAGGTGATTTTGCCTTTACAGGCGATATCGTATTTAATGGCGATGGTACTGCTAAAGTAACCATCAACGGCACCGTTTATATTGTGGATATGGAAACCGGAGAGAAGACGAGGAAGTAATAAACGATTTTTTGATATAAAAGAAGAAGCCTTGCGAGATAATTCACAAGGCTTTATTGTTTGTCTCACACGTTGTCATTTCGAACGTAGTGAGAAATCTTATATGCCACGTATTTCGGACGATGCATTAGCGCCACTGCATTAGCGGCAATGTCGCTCGTTCAAGATTTCTCACTACGTTCGAAATGACAATGTGTGAGGCGGCAAATCAATCATCCACCAACTCCCTCAAATCCACGGCAACAACCCGCGATATTCCCTGCTCTACCATAGTAACGCCGTAGATGATATCCGTACTGGCAATAGTGCGCTTATTGTGCGAGATAATAATGAACTGCGATTCCTTCGAGAACTCGCGGATGATGTTGTTGAACTTATCGATATTGGTATCGTCGAGCGGTGCGTCAACCTCATCGAAGATACAGAATGGCGCAGGTTTCAACAGGTAGAGCGAGAACAGGATAGCGGTTGCCGTCAAAGTCTTTTCCCCTCCCGAAAGCTGGTTAATTGACAGCGGACGTTTGCCTTTCGGCTTGGCAATAATATCGATATCCGAATCAAGCGGACTTGTGGGATCGGTCAGGATCAGGTCGCAGGAATCCTCTTCGTTGAACAGCGAACGGAACACCTTGATAAAGTTCTCGCGCACCAGCGTAAACGAGGTCATGAATTTTTCCTTTGCCGTGTCGTCAATTTCCTGGATGGTGGCCAGCAGCGAGGCTTTTGCTTCGGCCAGATCTTTCTTTTGGGCCTGTATAAAGGTATAACGCTCGTTCATTTCGTTGTACGCTTCAACCGCCAGTGGGTTGATGGCGCCAAACTCATCGAGGCGTTTCTTTAAGCGTTCGGCCTTATCGCGGATATCGGTTTCGCTTTCGCCTTCCGGTATTTCTGTTTCCGGAAGATCCTGTATATCTATATTAAACTCAACCGACAGCCTTTCCTTTAAGGCGTTAAGTTCCAGTTTAAGATTGTTGCGTTCGTCGCGCAGTTCGTTCTCTATCAGTTCGGCGTTGTCTTTGCTACGGCGCAGGGTTGAAATCTCCTGCTCCGTTTCAGAGATCTTTCCGCGCCATGCATAATATTCCTGCTCGGCCTGCTGGGTGGCTTTTTCCAAAGCTTCCTTCTGCTCGTACATTTCCAGCAGGTCGTCGTCGGAGGTATCAGATTGCTTCAGATTTTCCTGGATAGCGATTTTTACCTTTTCAAGCTCCGAGCTATTAATGCCGATGCGGTTTTCCAG
Organism: Mucilaginibacter sp.; assembly: GCA_036569325.1. Lineage (GTDB taxonomy): Bacteria > Bacteroidota > Bacteroidia > Sphingobacteriales > Sphingobacteriaceae > Mucilaginibacter. The sequence continues at coordinate 20,832 of DATCQV010000074.1, forward strand.
GCTCTCCTTTTGCGATTCGCGGTAGTCCAAATCTTTCACCAATCCCGAAACTTTATTTTGCTGCTGGTGGAAACGGATATTTTCCTGATTATAGGCATTTGACCGTACCGAAACAAACTCATTCAACTCATTAAACGAAGCCTGCTTTTCGGTGAGCAGATCGGCCTGCGTTTGCTTTTGTTCTTTCAGCTCATCGAGCAGCGGCAACAGGTTCAGCGTTTCTTCTTTGATGCTGGCTATTTTGCGTGCAATATCTTCCTTACGGTTCAGGCTGTTTTCAATGAACGTTTGGTACTGTTCCTGCCGGGTTTTAACCGTCACCAGTTCGGTATTCAGCAGGTTCAATTCCTGCTGCCTGCTTTTTATTTCAGCAGCCCTGCCCGATGCCTTAAGTTCGGCAAGGCGCGCCTGCAGGCCATCAAAACGGGTCTTCAGTTCGTGTACCTCTACATCCAGCAGTTTAATTACTTTCAGTAAAGCCTCTAAATTCTTTACACGGCCAATACGCTTACCCTCAAACAAACCCACCGAACCGCCGGCCATGGTATGTTTAGACTTGTTGAACTTACCGCTTTTGCCAATCACCACCACGCCCTGCGGCAGGTTTGAATTATTGAGCGCGTTATCATTCTCGTCGTCAACCAGATAAACGTTTTTGAGCAAATGGGTGCAAAGCGGAAGGTATTGCTTCTCTACCTCCACAACATTCATAGCAGGAATAGCACCGGCTAAGCCTTCGGTATGCAGCGCTTCAATATCATCGTCTGTCGTTTTTGCATCGGCATAACTATCCAACACAAAAAACTGCGCCCTGCCCTGTGCAGCTTTACTGAGCAGGTTGATGGCCTTGATTGCTTCGGTATAGCTTTGCACCACATAGTGACTCATCAGCGGCTCGAGGTAATTCTCAATGGCCACACGGTATTCTTCACGGCAAAAAAGCACATCGCTAAATAGCGGTGCATTCTTCGACCAGTCGGTATTCTTTTTTAAGAACCGGATCGACTCCGGGAAGCCCTCCAGGTTATCTACCAGACTCTTGGTCAGGTTATATTCGTTCTGCTTGGCATCGAGTTTGCGGCTTTCGCGGATGATGGTTTCCTGCACGGTGTTCATACCGCTCTCGGTTTCCCTGATCTGCTCCTGCAGCGTATTTTCAAAATCGACAGCGGCCTCGTAGTCCTTTCGGGCAGCCTCTACCTTTTCCTGCAAAGCCTCCACCGCCACATTAAAATGCGAAAGTTCGGCTTCCTTGTTGGTGGCATCCTCCATGTTGCGCTGGGCTTCCTGTTCCAGCGCCTGCTCCTGGATCTTCAGGATATCGAGGTCTTTTTCAGCCTTATATGCCTGATTTTGCAGGCGGGTATTGATATTGGTAAGCTCAGTCAGTTCATTGCGGCTTTCGGCTTGTTGAGCGCGCAGGTCATCTACCGATTCCTTCAGTTCAGCAACGCGCTCCTGTACAGTTTGCAGGGTTTCATCCTCCTGCATCTTCTCTTCCGAGAGGCGTTTAATGTTATAGAGGACGTGGTTGAGCTGAGTTTTATCGCGTTCCAGTTCTTCACTTAGTCGGGTTTCCTTATCCTGCTGAAATTTCAGCTGCTCATTCTTGATCTTTTTCTCACTCTCATAGCTGCGGATCTTCGCAACATATTCGTTGGTGGCTTTTTGTTGAACCGAGAGATTTTTTTCTTTGGTCAGGCTTTCCAGTTTCTGCTGCTGCAATCCGGCTTCAAGCGTATCGATCTGCGCAATAATGCCCGATTTGCCTTCCTTATGCCTTTGCTCCTGCTCCTCTATCCGCGCCAGCGATTCACTGAACGACGCAATGCGGAACGAAGCGAGGATAATGCTCAACGATTTATATTGTTCCTTTAACTGGTAATAACGCTCGGTTTTTTTGGCCTGATTTTCCAGCGTTTTCAGGTTCTTTTCGATCTCAAAAAGCAGGTCCTCTACCCTTTCCAGGTCGGCTTCGGTGTCCTTTAGCTTGTTAAAAGTTTGCTTTTTGCGAAGCTTGTATTTCGAGATCCCTGATGCTTCTTCAAACAGGTTACGGCGCGAGCCTTCCTTGTTGGTAATGATCTCGTCGATCATCTTCAGCTCGATGATGGAATAAGAATCGGCGCCAATGCCAGTATCCAGAAACAGGTCGGTAATATCCTTCAGGCGGCATTGCACATCGTTTAAGCGATACTCACTTTCGCCCGAGCGGTATAACCTGCGGGTAAGCGTCACCTGCGAAAAATCGGTTGGCAGGATGTTCTTTGTATTATCGAAAGTGAGGGAAACTTCGGCGAGATTACCTGCTTTACGGCTTTTGGTTCCGTTAAAAATAACGTTATCCATTTTCTCGGAGCGCAGCATCCGGGTACTTTGCTCGCCCAGTACCCAGCGGATAGAATCAACCACGTTTGATTTGCCGCAGCCATTCGGACCTACAATTGCAGTTACCCCCTCATTAAAATTGATGGTAATTTTATCCCCAAAGCTCTTAAACCCCTTGATTTCTAACTTGGTAAGCTGCATTTACTTTATCCGTTCCTTATTTTTTCCGAACCTGTAAAGTAATTAATTTTCCGGGAAAGCTCAAAGCGAAAAGTCTAAAGCTGAAAGCAAAAAAAGTGATGATCCTAAAGCAGAAGGGCGAAAGCAAAAAGCTTTTTATTTTGTTAATCTTACAGTATAAAGCTTTGGTCTTTTTGCTTTCACCTTTAAGCTCACTACCCATGAAAATAGCAGTATTTGGAGCCGGCGGCAATATCGGTAGCCGCATTGTCGACGAGGCGCTTAACCGCGGGCATGATGTTACAGCGCTGGTACGACATCCCGAAAATTACACCAAAATTCACGACCACCTGTATGTGGCAAAATCAGACATCGTTAACTCGCAGGATGTAGAGAGCGGCGTTTTTGATCACGACGCCGTGGTGAGCGCCTATAATTTTACAAAAGGTGCGCCGCCCTCAACCATTGTTGAGGTGGCTATACCGCTCTTGAACGGCTTGAAACAGGCCGGTGTGAAGCGGTTGATCGTAGTCGGCGGGGCTGGTAGCCTGGAAGTAGCCCCGGGACTGCAGTTGGTTGATACGCCCGACTTCCCCGAGGAATTTAAGGCCGCGGCGCTTGCCCACCGCGATGCCCTAAAGGTTTACCAGAAAGAAAAGGAACTGGATTGGACATACATCAGCCCTTCTGCATACATTGAGCCCGGTCAGCGTACCGGCAGTTTCAAGATTGGGAAAGATAAACTGATCACCGACGAAAGCGGCCGAAGCCATATTTCTATGGAGGATTTTGCGGTGGCTATCGTAGATGAATTGGAAACGCCGAAGCATATACGGGAGAGGTTTACGGTGGGGTATTGAGGGAATGTCGGATTTCGGATGTTCGATTTCGGATTTTTGTCTGAACCTTGATTCGCTTGATTTTAGGATTAAAGAATTTGATTATGGACGTTATAATCAAAAATCCTTTAATCAGGTATCATGGTTTGGCGATTGATTTAATTCCGAAATCGAAAACCCGAATTCTGAAATCAAATAAATATCTCTCCCCTTAAATAGGTAACCGCTTTGCCGCTCATCAGTACTCTCTCGCCTTTTAATTCGCACCAGAGTTCGCCCTGACGGGCGGATAGCTGGTAGGCGTGCAGGTTATTCTTGCCGAGTTTTTCGGCCCAGTAAGGGATCAGGTTACAATGCGCCGAGCCGGTAACCGGATCTTCGGGAATGCCTGCGCCGGGAGCAAAAAAGCGGGAAACAAAATCAGCGTTATCGCCTTTGGCAGTAACGATCACCCCAACTGTGTCCATTTTTGAAAGCGCGAAGAAATCAGGTGAGATCTCACGAATATCCGCTTCCGATTCATACACTAAAAAATAATCCCTCGAACGTAAAACCTCGACCGGCTGCTTTTCGCCGAGCGCTTCCACTAATCCGTTTGGTGCCTCGATATGAATTGGCGGGCGCGACGGGAAATCCATAGCATATTTATCGCCGTCCTTTTTTACGGTGAGTACACCAGCTTTCATCGTTTCGAAATGGATCTCATTTTCCTGGTAGCCTAACTCTGTGAAAAGGATATGCGCCGATGCGAGGGTCGCGTGGCCGCACAGATCAATTTCATATTCTGGAGTAAACCAACGCAGTTTGTAGCCGTTTTCGTTCTTTACAAAAAATGCTGTTTCGGCAAGGTTGTTTTCAACGGCTATCTTTTGCATCAGCTCATCGGACAGCCATGCATCCAACGGTACAATTGCAGCCGGGTTACCGCCAAACAGCTTATCGGTAAAGGCGTCGGCCTGGTATATGGGTAATTTTGTCATATCTGTTTAAGATAAAGGTTAAAGGTAAAGTATTAGGAGGAAAGGTAAAAGGCGAAAGGTTAAAGGCTTTTATTTTTATTAGACGCTAACATAATTGTGTTTGTCATCCTGAAGGCAGGAAGGATCTTATCAAAGCGATATGTCAATTATGCATTAGCGCTAATGCATTTCCGGATGCAGAGGTGTATAAGATCCTGCACTGCGTTCAGGATGACAAAAGTGGTGACTTTGTTATCTTTTACCTTTCACCTTTAGCCTCATCTTGCTTACTCCATCCACAGCACAGAATTTCCAATACCTCCGTCATTTACCTCCCAAAACTTGTTTCCGGGGTCGATGATCCATTTATCGTCCACCTTGAATTTGTACAGGTATTTTCCTGGTTTAAGGTACAGGCTTATCGTCCAACCGTTTTCGGTATGGGTCATAGTATAGCCGGCGTCATCCCAATTATTAAAGGTGCCCATTAACCTAACTGTATGGGCGTTGTTGTTCCCCTTCAGCGTAAATGTATGGTTAGGCTTTATGGCAATAAGCGAATTGGTCACGCCGCCTTCAACAGCCAGGTTCGGATTAGCCGGGTCGGGCATCCAGTGCCCGTCAACAATAAAACGATATTGGTAATTACCTGCAGGAAGGGTCGCATTCCACATCCAGCCACTGGCAGTTTTTTGCATTGCATTCTGTTCATGCTTCCAACCATTAAAGTCGCCTGATACGTAAACCTTTCCTGCATTTTTATAACCCGACAACCTGAAGGCAGCAGGCTGCCCGATGTTTAATAATGAACTCACCTTTCCGTTTTCGTCATTCTGTTTAACCGCGTTGGCGGGGTCGGTTATAGCACGGCCATCTACTAAAAATTGATAAGCATGGTGGCCTTCGCTCAGGTAAAGCTGCTTTTCCCAGCCGTTGGCTTTTTTATCCATCACCACATCGTCTTCATTCCAGTTATTAAAGTCGCCTGAAAAAACGACCTTATCGGCGTTAGTATGGCCTGCCAGTTTTATGGTGTAGTTATATTTAAAGTAAACCGAATTAATGTTACCGTTGCCGTCATTGATCTTTTGAAGATTATTAGGGTCGGTTATCCAGTTCCCATCGACTATAAATTTATATTCATAAGCGCCCGGTTCCAGTTTCACATCGAGGATCCAGCCGCCGTCGATCTTCTTCATGGCGCCTTTCAGCGTGCTCCATTGATTAAAGTTACCCGACAGGAATACCCGCCTGACCTTTGTGTAGCCCGGCAAGACAAATCGGGTAAAGCCGGAGGACAGTTCAAAAACAGTATTCTTTTTATACCGGTTAACGCCGTAGTTTACATTTGCAGGATAGCCGCCATTTCCGTCAAATTCGGGCAGTTGATCGGTGATCCAGATCGGTTTCGTTTGGGGATTGATATTGAGATCGGTAAGCGGCTTCTCGAATAATACCACATTGCCATTACGCTCGCCGGTATTCCAGCCGTCTTTGCTCAGTACAGAAAAATCGCCTTTGCTTACCTTGTTGGTGCTGGCACCGGCAATACCGGCTATCTTCAATATACTATCCAGCTTTTGAGCCGGCGACCGAAGGTCGATCTGCAGCACCAGTTTATCGCCCGAAATATAGAGATTATTGGTACTCTGGGCCGCAGCGAGATCGATACCGCTCAAAAGCAGTACAATAATCATTACTATATATTCGCGGCAGCGCCTCATTTTTTCCTAATTGTTATAAATGTACATTTCAAATTCCTTTTTCACGAAATTGATAGTGAATATTCCGTGCGAAAAGAAATCATATCCCAGTATTCCATCGATGGAATTATTATACGCCCGGCCCATTTTCTCCAGGTCGGTAACAATGGCCCGGTTGGGACTAAACAGGTGGCCGCCTACCGATAAATTGTCGAATCTCACAAATAAGACCTCGAATCCCATCCCCCCAACGCCAGCTACTTTTGAGCGGCTGATCACCTGCATTTTGCGCACAACTTTTTTCATCCGGTCATAATCCAGCAGGTTGGTTTCGGCCGCCGAATCGAACACGAACCAAAAGTCGCTGCCATCTACCGCTGTTTTCAGATATATAACATCGTTCATGTACCTGAACGGACTTACCAGCATACGGTCATGAAAGATCTTTTCACCCTCGGCAATACTGCCGTCCTTTTCAGTTTTTTGAATATAGAGGACATTCTTGAACAGATCGACCGTAACCGAGAATTTTGCAAATAAACGTGTTCCCAACAATCCTAACACTTTAATATGGCGACTGTTCTCAATCTGCGAAAGATCAGTCACATCGGCGGTAAGGCGACTGAATTGCAGATCGAGGATCTTAAAGTTATGAACGTATGTGGTAAAACCTCCGGTAGCGCCGTTGATACCGCCCACCTCATGTTCTTCTATTTTGGGGTAATACCTGAAATAGGTTTCATTCAGCACCAGGTTCGGTGCGCCGGTGTCGAACACAAAATTGCCCTCCAGCGAATCTACCTGCGCCTCTACAATAATGAGGTTACCGGCCCGCTTGATGGGAACGATCAAAGTTTTGAAATCGGCAATGGGCTCGGGATCAGGGTCGAGGCGGCGGATATCGGTTTTTAAGCGCAGTTTACCAAATACTATTCCTCCTCCATCGCCAAAGGCAAAACAATGCCCGCATGCGAGGAGAAAGGTGAGTATAAGGATAAGTTTGCGCATCTGCCTGTTATTATCCAATAGACACGTGTTTGAAAGGGATAGTTACAGTTCCTGAAAAAAATATGGGGATTTGAGATGGTTAAGCGGGATTTGGTTTGGGGTCGACGTGGATTGGCGTTCATGTCGCACGGCGAAGACTCACCCCGACATTGCTTCGCTCGCCGACCCTCTACGCTGCGCGTAAAGAGGGAAGAGGATATGGATCTTTGAAATATTTTAGAGACACAATGTATTGTGCCTCTACCATGTTTATCAAAATCTATCTACCTCACAATAAACACCCATCCCGCTTGCTTTGGCACATAATCATCGCGGAAATCGATCATATAATAATAGGTACCTGTAGGGAGTTTGCTACCGTTAAACGTACCATCCCATTGTTTGGCGTAGCCGATGCTTTCGTAAACGCGCTGGCCGTAGCGGTTAAAAACGCTGATATCTGCCTTGGGATAGTTCTCGATATTTTTGATGTACCAGTAATCGTTCACGCCGTCGCCGTTGGGCGAGAAGCTGTTTACTACCGTGAGCAATTTGTAAACCCGCACAAAAACCGTACTGGTGGCTTCGCCGCAGTTAACGCCAGAGACCACATGTAGCGTGTAGGTAATATCATTGGGCGAACTGCTCACCGGCGTGAGCGATGTTGGATCGTCAAGATAATCTATTGGTGTCCAGTGATAGGACACGTTATCGCCGCCGGCGGTTCCGGTGAGTTTGACAGTTTGCCCGTCGAACATTCGCTGCGCCTTTCCGGCATCAGCCATTGGCAGCTTGTTAACAGTGATAGTTGTTTGGCCTGTGGGCTTAAAATCAGCACAGCCGTCGTTGCTTACGGTCACTGTGTACGTTGTGGTTTGCATGGGCGATGCCATGGGATTGGCAATATCGTCATGATCGAGGCCGGTTGACGGCTCCCATTTGTAATGCGTGATATTGGAGCCGCCAACGCTCAGTTGTGTGGCATCACCCTCGCAAATGGGAACGCTTGCCGATACCGACAAAACCTTCGGCGCTTCGTAAACAGTGACCGTAGTATTTGAAAACAGCGGACAACCGTCTTTAGTGGATTTCAGTGTATAAACGCCCTCGTAGCTTTTATCGGCAGTATAGGTAACTACCGGACTATTCTCTGCCGATGAAAATCCTTTGGGCCCCGACCATTCATAAGTAGTGGCTCCTGATGCCCGCAATTGCAGCGGCTGGCCTTCACAGGCCGATGTGGCGTTATCTATTTTGGTATCCGGAGGCGGGTAAACATTAATGGTCAACGGATCGGAATAAATACGGCATTGCTCGGCGCCAATACTTGACTTATTTAGAAACCCTATCCGGTATTGATATTTGCCGGCAGCAGCCTTAGGAATAGTTACTTGAAGTGTAGGAGAATGTTCGCCAGGTATATCGTGCCAGTCGGTGCCGTTGATGGTGTTGATCTGCCACTTAATGTCAGGATCGGTGTATCCGGTTTGCTGGCTCACAATAGTGTAATTCAGGTCGTCGTTTGCGCATTTACTTTGTGGCTGCGTATTGCCTATAGTGCCAAACCCTGTTTGAATGACAGGGCCACAGGGACTTACAGTAATATCGTCCAACGCCAGGTCATTCCCATTACCGCCCCGGCCGTTATTAAACATCTTTACAATCACGTCCGAACCATCGCTGGGGCTGGTAAAAAAGGTGCCGTATTCTATCCACGTAGGGTTGTCACTTTCCAGGATATCGCCGGTATTATAAATCTTTGGTGGCGTACCGTCGGTCTTTTCTATGGTAAACGTAATGTTGGGCCTCGAAAAACCAACCGTTTGGGGTAGCGGGCGCAGAATATTCATGATCCACGCCGAAAATTGATAGGTGGTATTGGGACAAAGTTTGCTGCCATCTATTTTATAAGTAACGAACTGACTTGGATCGATGGAAGCGTTAATGATCATCATGTATCCATTTTGCTCTCCGGTGATCTCGTAAGTGTGATCATGCGCTAAAGCCTGCCACGTACCTCCCTTGCAGGATGACCCCATTTCTGTCATGATGCTATACTGATTGTCTTCTCCGCCACAGGAACCTCCGTAAACATATTGCAAACTCGTTATTCCATCCGGAAGCGGCGGCCCGGGCGCGTAGGTATCGCCTTTACCAAAGGTTTCATTAACAACCGGCGCTCCCAAACTACCTGTACAGGTTTGCGCATCTACCTTTGAGGCAACAACCGAAGCAATTACAAACAGGAGTAACTTATAAAGACCCGGTCGCATTGATTTATCAAACATTTTGGGGGTATGCAGCCTATAAAAATATAAATATTTTGGATAAAAGGTTGAAAATAGCGGTGTTTAGCCACATAAAGAAATAACGTGTTGTACAGATACGCAATGTATTGCGTATCTGCGTATGCTTTTCGCCCAGTCAGGCGTGGACGCTTACAACGGTTGGCATTCAGGCGTGGGCACTTGGATGGGCGTTGGGCTTGAACGGGCGGTGCGTAAAACAAAAAAAGCCGGAATCTCTCCCGGCTCTTGTATCTTGATTCTTGAAATCTTGTCTCTCTCCCTTATCCTAAGTACGATTTCAGGATCTTGCTTCTTGAAGTGTGGCGCAGGCGTTGCAGCGCTTTGTCTTTGATCTGACGTACACGCTCACGGGTCAAATTGAACTTTTCGCCAATTTCTTCCAGTGAAAGCGGATGATTGGTACCTAAACCGAAGAATAATACAATGATCTCACGCTCGCGCTCGGTCAGAGTTGACAGTGAACGTTTGATCTCTTCTGACAATGATTCATTGATCAGTATCGAGTCGGTGTTCGGCTCCTGGTTTTCCAGTACGTCAAGCAAAGTATTTTCTTCACCCTGAACGAATGGCGCATCCATAGATACGTGGCGGCCTGAATTGCTCAATGTGTCGGAGATCTTATCAACGGTGGTTTCCAGCATATCGGCCAGTTCCTCGGGCGACGGCTCGCGCTCGTATTCCTGCTCCAGTTTAGAGAATGCCTTGCTGATCTTACTCAATGAGCCTACCTGGTTCAGCGGTAAACGCACAATACGCGACTGCTCGGCAATAGCCTGCAGGATCGACTGACGGATCCACCAAACGGCATAAGATATGAATTTAAAACCTTTCGTTTCATCAAAACGCTTTGCAGCCTTGATCAAACCTAAGTTACCCTCGTTTATTAAGTCGCCCAGGGTTAAGCCCTGGTTTTGGTATTGTTTGGCAACGGAAACAACAAAGCGAAGGTTTGTTTTTGTAAGGCGCTCTAATGCAGCCTGGTCACCTTCCCTAATTTTCTGAGCTAATATTACTTCTTCTTCGGCTGTTATCAGGTCAACTTTACCAATTTCGTGAAGATATTTATCAAGTGACTGCGACTCACGATTGGTAATGGATTGGGTTATTTTGAGTTGTCTCATTTATTTTATTAACCTCGATTCTGTGTTTAGAAATGAACGTGCAAAGGTACGCAATTGTTATAAGAAATTTTTAGATATTTTCAAATAAATAAATAATTACATTTTGCTGATTTTATGCGTGTTATTGCACGGTTTTTGTGGGTTAGGTTTTAGTTTGGTCATATATCTGCGAGCTTAAAAGTTTCGTTCAATCGTATCCCCTTTTCTGTTTGCTGCAAAGTGCAGCACTCGTTCACCGCATCGTGTTCAAGGTACAATATATAATTTTTTTCAATGGCTTCGGTCAAAAAAAGTTTTTTTTCTGTTAAGGTTTTTAGCGGGAACATATCATACGCCATTACATACGGCAACGGGATATGCCCGGTTGAGGGCAGCAGATCGGCCATGTAAACCATTGTTCGTCCTTTATAATTGATAACCGGCAGCATCATGGCATCGGTGTGCCCGTAAACAAATTTTACACTTATGTTATCGGCATAGGCTGCGCCGTCTTCCGCATCAATAAATTTCAGCTGACCGCTTTCCTGTATCGGCAGGATATTTTCTTTCAGGAACGAGGCTTTTTCGCGGTCGTTGGGATTTACCGCCCAATCCCAGTGCTGTGGGTTGCTCCAGTACGTTGCGTTTTTGAATGCAGGCAGGAGTTTTTCCCCCTCGCGCACTACCGCCCCGCCAACGTGGTCGAAATGCAGGTGGGTAAGAAAAACGTCGGTAATATCATTGCGGTGAAAGCCAAGTTTAGCCAATGATTTATCTATCGTTGCATCGCCATGCAGGTAATAGTGGCTGAAGAATTTCTCGTCCTGCTTGTTGCCAATGCCGGTGTCAATCAGTGTCAATTTATTACCGTCCTCAATCAGCAGGCAGCGCATGGCCCAGGTACAGAGGTTATTTTCGTCGGCGGGGTTGGTTTTCTGCCAGATGGACTTGGGCACTACGCCAAACATAGCGCCGCCGTCGAGTTTAAAAAAGCCGGTATCGATGGTGTGTAGTTTCATTTTTGGTTCATAGTTGATGGTTCATTGATCATGGCCGGAGCAATTGTTTTCTGCGTTATTGCGAGGGGATTATTGATGACGCGGGGGTTATGGTTTGCTAATATTTATTCCGTATTCATTAAAAAGCTGCTCTGCTTTAAATAATCCCTCATATTCTTCATCCTGCAAAGCATAAACTTTCTCAATCCCGTTATCCAAACAAAGGGTCAACATCTCATGCGCGTACGACATGGATGCCGGGCCGGGTAATTTGACCAACTGCATAAATACCGGCAGTTCACGGTAATCGCCTAAAATAACCGTATCTTCCGGAAATTGATTTTTTAGCTTATGCGCTTCTGCCGATGTTGCCGATGTGATCAGTATCTTCATTTTACTCTGCAATCAGTCCGTCTTTCATAAATACCGTGCGGTCGCTCATATCGGCCAGGTCCTGGTTGTGGGTAACGATGACGAATGTCTGGTTGAACTCCTTGCGCAGTTTGATGAACAGCTCGTGCAACTCCAATGAATTAGCCGAGTCCAGGTTACCCGATGGCTCATCGGCAAAAATGATCGAAGGGTTATTGATCAGCGCCCTCGCCACGGCCACACGCTGCTGCTCGCCGCCCGAGAGTTGATTGGGTTTGTGGTTTAACCTGTCGCCAAGGCCAAGCAATTTCAGCAATTCGGTTGCACGCGCTTCGGCCTCCTTACGCGGTTTACCGGCAATAAATGCGGGAATACATACATTTTCAATAGCGTCGAACTCTCCCAGCAGGTGATGAAACTGGAATATGAACCCGATCCGCTCATTACGGAAGGCGCTGAGCAGTTTGTTGTTCAGCGTAGTTACTTCAGCGTTATCGATAAACAAACGCCCCTGATCAGGACGATCTAACGTCCCTAAGATATTAAGCAGCGTACTTTTCCCCGCTCCAGAGGCGCCTACAATGGTAACGATCTCGCCCTGGTTAACTTCAAAATCAACGCCTTTGAGGATTTGCAGCTGTCCGTAACGCTTATGGATATTCTGTGCTTTGAGCATGGGGCTAATTTAGAGATTAGTTAAATAGAGATTAGAGATTAGAGGAAAATATTTATAGTTAACGGCTGATGATGGACTATATCAAACTTACTAAGTTTTGAAAACTTCATAAGTTTTTATCGGGAGGGCTAATATTTACACCTAATCTCCAACCTCAAGGCTCTAATCTCTGCTCCCCAATAAAAAATTTACATTCAACCAATCTCTAACCTCCAATCTCTAAAAACTAAATAGTAGTTTTACCGCAAATTCTTCACATCACATGAATATTCACGAATATCAAGGTAAAGCAATATTAAAAAGCTTTGGCGTTAGGGTTCAGGAAGGCATAGTTGCCGACAGCGTTGACCAGGCTGTTGAAGCTGCAAAGCAAATGAAGGCCGATTACGGTTCTGACTGGGTTGTGGTAAAAGCACAGATCCATGCGGGCGGCCGCGGTAAGGGCGGCGGCGTAAAGCTGGCCAAAAACCTGGATGAAGTAAAGGAAAAAGCAGGCGCCATTTTAGGCATGCAACTGGTTACTCCGCAAACCGGCCCCGAAGGCAAGCTGGTGAGCAAAGTTTTAATTGCGCAGGATGTTTACTATCCCGGCGAAAGCGAAACTAAAGAATTTTATATCAGCGTGCTGCTCGACAGGGCAAAGGGCCGCAATATCATCATGTACTCTACCGAAGGCGGTATGGATATTGAGGAAGTTGCACACTCAACCCCTGAGAAGATCCATAAAGAAGAAATTGACCCGAAAGTTGGCTTACAGGGTTTCCAGGCACGTAAAATTGCCTTTAACCTGGGCTTATCGGGCGATGCTTTTAAAGACATGGTGAAATTTATTACCGCGCTTTACAAAGCTTATGACGCTACCGACTCTTCTCAATTCGAGATCAACCCGGTACTGAAAACATCAGACAATAAAATATTAGCCGTTGACGCGAAGGTAAACCTTGACGACAACGCGCTGTTCCGTCACCCGGATTTTGCCGCCATGCGCGACACTGCCGAGGAAGACCCGATGGAAGTAGAAGCCAGCAAATCGAACCTGAACTATGTAAAGCTCGACGGTAACGTTGGCTGTATGGTGAACGGCGCCGGTTTGGCAATGGCTACGATGGACATTATTAAAATTGCAGGTGGCGAGCCTGCCAACTTCCTTGATGTGGGCGGTACCGCAAATGCTGAGACCGTTAAGGCTGCATTCAACATCATTTTGAAAGATCCGCATGTAAAGGCTATCCTGATCAATATTTTCGGTGGTATAGTTCGCTGCGACCGCGTGGCACAGGGTGTGATCGACGCTTATAAGGAAATAGGCAATATCCCGGTACCTATCATCGTTCGTTTACAAGGCACCAACGCTGTTGAGGCCAAACAACTGATCGACGAATCAGGATTGAAAGTGTACTCGGCCATATTGCTGAAAGAAGCAGCCGAAAGAGTGAAGGAAGTGCTGGCACTTTAATAGTCATTTGGCATTGGTTATTAGTCATTTGTACATTATCGAAAGACAGTCGCCAATGACTAATGACTAATAACCGATGACTAATGACAAAATGTATATAATTAAAGTTAAAGGCGTTGCCAAAATACCTGATTACGTACAGCTGAGGGACGATAAGTTTACGCTGCTGGCTTATTTCAGGGTTGACAGGCCCGACAAATCATTAGATAAGGTTGGCCTGCAGGATAAGGCAGCGCAGATAATGAATATTGTTAAGGAACTGCCATTCGGGCAGATTCTTAAGTTAGAGCTGTAATCTGGTCATTTGTCATCAGGCATTGGTCATTCGTGAATTATCCGGAGACAGGCCCAATGACTAATGACCATTGACTAATGAACCAAAATATGATAGGAAATTCAATTATAAAGCTGCAGAACGTTGATATTTTTCAGCAGGCGCATTTGGTTTTATCGAACGTAAACCTTCATATTGATAAGGGCGATTTTGTTTGGCTGATCGGGCAAACAGGGTCAGGTAAGAGTAGCCTGCTAAAGGTTATTTATGGCGATCTGAACATCAATACAGGTGCCGGACATGCCTGTGGTTATGATCTGAACAACCTGAAGACTAATGACATTCCTTTTCTGCGCCGCAAACTGGGCATCGTTTTCCAGGATTTCCAATTACTTACCGACCGCTCGGTTGAAGAAAACCTTCAATTCGTAATGCGCGCCACCGGCTGGACCGATAAAAAACTCATCGCCGACCGCGCCCTCGACGTACTGGAAAAGGTAGGTCTTCGCTCTAAACTAAAAAAAATGCCGCATGAGCTTTCGGGCGGCGAGCAGCAGCGCGTGGTAATTGCCCGTGCCTTGCTGAACGACCCTGAAATATTACTGGCCGACGAACCCACCGGCAACCTCGACCCCGAAACATCGGAAGAAATTGTGATGCTGCTGAAACAGATCAGTCAATCAGGCACATCGGTATTGATCGCCACCCACGATTATCATATCATCCGTACCTTCCCGTCGCGCATAATTAAATGCGAGAATGGCAAAGTGCTGGAGGATGTGAAGATTGCTTAGCGTTTAAGTTGGCAGTGGCAGTTTGCAGTGGGCAGTAGTGCGGCCGGCTATGAATAGCTTACTGTTCAATTTAGGCTAATACCGGCAATAAATCAGTACCGTAAATCATAATGCTATTGTCAGCTGAAAACTGCCAACTCTCCTACCCGACTGCCAACTGAAAACTGCCAACTGAAAACTTTTCACCCTACACACAACAACAACTGCCACGATGTCGCCTTTCAGTAAATGGCAGGATACTTGATTGGCACTATTTAGTTATGAATTTTAACGATATGCTGAAGAAAAAAAAGAAAGAAGATTCAGAAATTACCGAAGATATAAACGGAGCTGTTAACGAATTTGAACAGGAAACAGACGAACAGGCTGCTGAAAATGCGCCTTCGCCGGTGGATACTTTGAAAGAAGAACTGGCTATTGCAAATGATAAATACCTGCGTTTGTATGCCGAGTTTGATAATTTCCGCCGACGTACCATTAAGGAACGCGAAGAAGCCCGCAAAATGGAAGGCAAAGATGTAGTTGTATCCCTGCTACCTGTGCTTGACGATTTTGACCGTGCTTTGCGTGCCATGGAAACCGCTACCGATGTGGCTCCTGTTAAAGAAGGCGTTTTACTGATCCAGAATAAACTGAAGAACGCACTTACCAAGAACGGACTGAAAGAAATGGAATCGATAGGTACGGCTTTCGACCCAGAATTGCAGGAAGCTATTACCAATATCCCGGCTCCAACCGAAGACATGAAGGGTAAAGTTGTAGACGAAATGGAAAAAGGATATTTCCTGAACGATAAAGTGGTGCGTTTTGCAAAAGTGATAGTAGGCGCTTGATTGATTTCGGATTTCGGATGTTCGATTTCGGATTTAGAAAATTTGAAATTGCACATCAACCAATCCGAAGTAAAAAATATTCCTGATTAATTTAAATATGGATACCGGTATCGGCTTTGGATATAATAAATCCGAAATCGAACATCCGAAATCCGAAATACTAAGACCATGTCAAAAAGAGATTACTATGATGTGTTAGGCGTAGGGAAGGGTGCCGATGCTGATGAGATAAAGAAAGCCTACCGCAAGATGGCCATTAAATATCACCCTGATAAGAACGAGGGCGATAAGGCTGCGGAAGAGAAATTTAAGGAAGCGGCGGAGGCCTATGAAGTTTTAAGTAATCCTGAAAAACGCCAGCGGTATGATCAGTTCGGTCATGCGGCAAATGCACATTCTGCCAACGGCGGCGGTTTTGGCGGCGGCGGCATGAACATGGACGATATATTCAGCCAGTTTGGCGATATATTCGGTGGCGGCAGTCCGTTTGAAGGCTTTTTTGGCGGAAGCAGGCAGAGTGGCGGCGGAGGCAGGCGTGTAGCCCGGGGTAGCAACCTGCGTATTAAAGTGCGCCTTACCCTTGAAGAAATTG
Organism: Mucilaginibacter sp.; assembly: GCA_036569325.1. Classification (GTDB taxonomy): domain Bacteria; phylum Bacteroidota; class Bacteroidia; order Sphingobacteriales; family Sphingobacteriaceae; genus Mucilaginibacter. Next base: position 37,232 of record DATCQV010000074.1, read on the forward strand.
CCAATGGCACTGAAAAGAAAATAAAGGTTAACAAACAAATTCCCTGTAAAACCTGCGACGGTACCGGCGCGAAAGATAAGGCATCGTTCCAAACCTGTAAAACCTGCGGCGGTCAGGGTGCTGTGCGCCGGGTAACCAATACCATACTGGGCCAGATGCAAACTACCAGCACCTGCCCTACTTGTAACGGTGAAGGCACAACTATCCTGTCGAAATGTACTGTTTGTCATGGCGACGGCGTTGTGCGCGGTGAGGAAACCATCAGCATTAATATTCCTGCCGGTGTAAGTGAAGGCATGCAGCTGAGCATGAGCGGCAAGGGTAATGCAGCCCCGCGCGGCGGCATTCCAGGTGATTTGATCATCCTGATAGAAGAAATTCCACACGAAACACTGAAACGCGACGGTAACAATGTGATCTACGACTTGCACGTTAACTTTGTAGATGCTACACTTGGTACCAGCGTTGAGGTGCCTACCATTGACGGCAAGGTTAAAATAAAGATAGACCCCGGAACCCAGGGCGGCAAGATCCTCCGCCTGAAAAGCAAAGGTGTTCCTGAAGTGAACTCTTATCGCCGCGGCGATCAGCTGGTTCACATCAACATCTGGACGCCGAAAGCTATCAGCCGCGAAGAACGCGAGTTGCTGGAAAAACTGCAAAGCTCACCAAACTTTAAACCGAATCCAGGCAAGAACGAGAAAAGTTTCTTTGAAAGGATGAAGGAATATTTTGAGTAGTTTTTGAGGTGAAAGCTGAAAGGCGAAAGGTTTTTAAAAGCCCGGAGTTAGTTAGACTTCGGGCTTTTTTGTTAGCATCCTCCATTCCGTCGGTTAAAACCAACGGCAATAATTGTTCTTCTTCGCTTATCATCCCAAACGATAGTGACAGATTTTACATGCTCTGCATTTGAACTGTGTCATTGCTCTTAAACTTTTGCTTTACAATACGGGTGTCATGCTGAGGCTCTCGAAGCATGAGGACAGGCCTCTCCGAGGGACATCGCCTACTATGCACTTGGGACAGGCCTTCGCGCTCATCCTTCGAGAACCTCAGGATGACAACCCACAAACACGGATAATGCTTATTCCGTCTCCTGCTTCTCCGCACGTTTAATTTCCCTTTCACGCAGCTTTATATTGGCCTCTATCTTATCGACCTTTCGGTTCAGCGCTTCAATTTTGGCTATGCGGTCGTTAGTAGATTCATGCTTGGTAGTGGTACCGGTGGATTTTTTATTGATGATCTTTGCAGACGGCTGGTGTTGGATCAATTGATTGACGAGCGTTTGCACCACAGTGTAATCGGCTTTCTCAACAAGATAGGCTTGCCCGGTTGCGGTGTCATCCCAGGTATTGCTGCCGTCGGCGGCCAACATCATTTTGCCGTTGTGCAGGGTGTACCATGGGTTATAGCCACGAATGGCTACCAGTACCGCGGTTTCGTCCCAACTGCTGCGGCCTGAGGAATCTTCCTTTGCCATGGGGATGGACATGCTGAATACCTCTTTTACAGGTGATCTGCTGATGGTTTTATTGTTAATTAATGGCAGTCCGGCCTTGATCTTCACTCCTATCTCGAACCCACTGAATATTACCGGTGTCGGCCAGTTATTGAATACATTTTTGGAGGCAGGCGCGTCCTTCATCACATTAAACTCTCCACCCGATGGAAATTTTCCGGCCATACATACCAGTTGCTTTACCTTCCGCTTTACAAGTTCGGGGCCGTTAAGCGGTGAATATTCGTCCGCGTGGGTATTTAGCAGATTGGAGAGGTTAGTTAAAAAACCGACCGTGACGATAGTGACGCTATGATCGGGTTGGGCGGCTAATGTTTTACGATAAAGCTTTACCGCGTCTGTGGCTTCGTTATTGGTTTTTATTTTGTGGGGATAGCGTGCCAGCAGGGTATCTGTCCAATGCTGCCAGTCGCGCAGGTCGAGGGCATCGCCTTTGGGTATGCCGATGGGAAGATCCGGGCGTTTAAAATAGGTGTTGAATACATTTAGGACACTGGCAACGCCTTCGTATTTCGTGCTGGCCATGGTGGCAAGGATATGGGCTTCGCCTTTGTCCGCCAGCGCGTGCAGTAAGGTAATTGCGCCTACATCATCATAATCAGGTCCCATATCACTGTCGAAAATAATATTCACCGGCGCGTTCTTTTGCTGCGTGAATGCATTCATCGAAAAACAAAATAGCAGAGTGAAAATTACTTTGAACTTCATTTTTTGGGCTGCATTGAGTTGATTAAGTTACCGATGCAATCTCTTAAAGATAGAAACTATTATTGTTCATGCAAAACGTTTAACTCAATCCAACCTAATCAACTTACTCAACCCAATCAACTTATCTCCATGTAACATTTTAAACATTCCCGTATCTTAAACTCAAATTAATAAACCAAATCATTTCTTTATGCTTAGCATTCGCAATATTGTAAAGCAGTACGCAGCGCACCGCGCGCTGAACGATGTGAGCCTCGAGGTTAAGAGCGGACAGATCTTCGGCTTGCTGGGGCCCAACGGTGCCGGTAAAACCTCGCTCATCCGTATCATTAATCAGATCACGGCACCCGACTCCGGTGAAATTTATTTTAACGGGGAGAAACTCAACCAATCGCACATCGGCCGTATCGGGTACCTGCCCGAAGAACGCGGTCTCTATAAAAAAATGGAGATCGGCGAACAGATGATCTACCTGGCCCGCCTGAAAGGCATGAGCCGCGACGAAGCCATAAGGCGCTTAAAAGTGTGGTTCGCCAAACTGGAGATGGAAACCTGGTGGAAAAAGAAGATAGAAGAACTATCGAAAGGTATGCAGCAAAAGGCGCAGTTCGTTGCTACCGTACTGCATGAACCCGATCTGATCATCCTCGATGAACCCTTCAGCGGCTTCGACCCGGTAAATGCCGAGATCATTAAAAACGAGATATTAGAACTGAACCGCAACGGCGCTACCATTCTTTTTTCTACGCACAGAATGGAATCGGTAGAGGAACTTTGCGATTCGATAGCGCTGATCAATAAATCGGAGAAGATCCTCGACGGCACCATGAAGGGGATCAAAAATTCGTATCGTAACTCTACCTACCTGCTCGAATACATCGGCAATGAACTTGTATTCTCAGGTAGTGAACCATTCGAGGTGATCGAAACCCTGCCGGCCGACGAGGATAGCCACACCATTAAGATCAAACTGAAGGACCAGGCAAAAGCGAACGATGTATTGCAATCACTGCTGCCCAAAGTACAGATAAACATGCTGCAGGAAGTTGTGCCCAGCATGAACGAAATATTCATTGAAAAAGTAAATCAACTCAACTAAATCATGGACAAGATATTACTCATCATCAAACGCGAATATATTACCAGAGTCCGCAAGCGATTATTCATTGTGATGATCTTTTTGCTGCCTCTGCTGATACTGGCCATGGGTGTCATTATTGGCCTGATAGCGAAAAGCAGTAACCAAATAGATCATCAGAATACCGTTGCCGTCATAGATAAAAGCGGTGTATTTGCGGGCAAATTTCATAATATACCTAACCTGAAATTTGAAGAAACCACCGGATCATTGACGGATTTGAAGGCAAGAGCCAAAAAGGACGAATCGGTATCGGCGCTGGTTATTCCGGTCAACTTTGCCAAAAAAGACTCCGTTCAGTTCTATTCAAAAAATAAACCATCGAACGTGGTTACCGGCGAGATAGAGAGACAGATGAACGATATTGCTATTGCCGATGGAATGCTGAAACATCATATCGATACGGCGGTACTGCATTCCATCAAAAGCGACATTTCGCTCAATACGGTGGAGATCACCGACCTGGGCGAGCAAAAGACCAATCTGGGTGCCATGATTGGCGTGGGTATTGCCTGCTCGATATTGATCTATATGTCGGTATTGATCTACGGTTCGCAGGTAATGCGCGGGGTGATCGAAGAAAAAAACAGCCGCATTGTGGAGGTGATCATTTCATCGGTAAAGCCCTACCAGTTAATGATGGGAAAAGTAATCGGTGTAGGATTGGTGGGACTCACGCAATATACGGCTTGGGTGGTACTATCATATTTGGCAATTAAGGTGGCAGGTGTTACCACACACGGTCCGCAAAGCGGAATGCTCGGCGCTTTGGCTACGCTGCAAACTATCCCGGTCGGTCCGGTAATGGGCGTATTTTTCTTTTATTTCCTTAGCGGGTATTTGCTATATAGTGCCTTATTCGCCGCCGTAGGTTCCGCTGTTGACAGTGAAACCGAAACCCAGCAGTTTATGTTCCCTATCACCATGCCGCTGCTGTTCACCTATATACTCTCGGTGAGCATCCTGTTCCAGGCGCCTAACGGGTCGCTGGCGGTGTGGCTGTCGATGATCCCGCTTACAGCACCCGTGGCCATGGTGCTGCGGATGCCGTTTGGTGTACCTGACTGGCAGCTGGCCATTTCCATGAGCTTAATGGTGCTTACCTTCCTGTTCGCCATTTATGTAGCCGCGCGCATTTACCGCGTGGGCATTTTGATGTACGGTAAAAAGGCGAGCTATAAGGAACTGGTAAAATGGTTCTTTTATAAGGAATAGTTTTGATATCGGATGTTCGATTTCGGAATTTATATAATAACGCCAGGTCAAATGTACCAGTTGGCTAAAGCTAACCCCTTTCGCCTTTCAGCTTTTACCTTTCACCTCCAACAAAAAATCCCCCTGATCTAAACAATTTGGGGGATTTTTTATTTTAGAGGCATGAACGAACGCTTAGCCGTAATGGACCTCGGCACCAATACTTTTCACTTACTGATTGCCCAAAAGACCGATAACGGTTTGATAGAAATTTTACGCGAGCAGGATGCCGTAAAATTAGGCGAAGGCGGTATAAATAAAGGCTACATCGTAGAAGCGGCCTTTGAACGCGGCGTCAAAAGTATGGTACATTACCGGCAGGTGATGAATGAAAACCGGGTTGAAAAAGTAAGGGCTATCGCAACCTCGGCCTTACGGAACGCTTCGAACGGACAGGATTTTATTAAAGAAGTAAAGGCACAAGCCGGCATCGGAATCGAGATCATCGATGGCAACGCCGAAGCTACCTTTATTTACAAAGGCGTACGTGCAGGCGGAGGACTATCAACCCAAAATACTTTGATCGTTGACATTGGCGGCGGCAGTGTGGAATTTATTATTTGCAACGATAAAAGGATCAAATGGAAACAAAGCTTTGAGATAGGTGCAGCCCGCTTGATGGACCGTTTTCACCACACAGATCCCATTCCGCCGGATTCTATCAACGCGCTGGAACTATATTTGACGGATACGCTTACAGATCTGTTTAAGGCAGCTGAAGCACACCCGGTAGAAAATATCATCGGTTCATCCGGCGTGTTTGAAAGTTATGCAGGGATCATCGAAAAAGAGAAAGGGCATTCTTTCGATCTGAAACAAACATCGTATTATACCTTTGAAAAAGCGGAACTGCTGAAGCTCATCGAGCGAATCGTACTTTCTACCCATCAGCAGCGGGCGGCCAATAGCGGAATTATAGCCGTAAGGGTAGATATGATTGTGACGGCATCGATACTGGCGCGGTTTATCATCGCTAAACTTCATATTGAAAAAGTCGCAATGTCGACCAATTCATTAAAAGAAGGCGTATTGGCGGATATGATAGGTTAATGCCCGAAGATTGTTTGCCACCAAGGTAAAGAATAGCCGTCACAACTGTCCAAAATCTTCACTCCAACTACAACGCCACCTAATAAACCAGAAAGCTGTGTTCCTATATTTATTTTAGAAAGATTAACGCCATTGCCCCCGATGGTTGGATTAATTTTAATCTCGTCAACCGTGAGCGGTTTTGCAATGAGAGGTGAGCCTGTTTTAGGAGTATCTATTTTCGCTGTTCTATGATCAACAGGAATCTGGTAGGATTGCGCCAGCTTTCTTTGATGAGAACGCGTATGTTTACGAACTTGCCCGTCTGCACGCGTTAGTGAGAAAAATCCGGTGATCAATGCAATCATCGCAACACGCTTCCAAATACTTTTGACGAGAGCCGGCCTTTGTTGCTGATTATTGATGCGGTGCAACTGATCTTCTGAAAATCGCCCGCAAACATTGTTTTTTAAAGTGAGATAATTAATTACTTCGGCATCGGTTAGCAAAGTAAAATCAATCACCGTTTTGCAGCAACAAGCGCAATGCCAGCCCTGTTCAACCGGCGTCATCTGGCTCCAGTTTTCGCGGCAGGGGGTGGGAATAGTTATGTTATTTATTAGCTTCATTGCAATACCCTTTAATATTGAATTGTTCTTTTAACTTTTTGAGGCTTTTTGTGAAATATGCTGCGAAACGGCTTCCGGATATATTTGTAATATACCCGCTTGGTAAAAGACGGCCGCATAACTACCACTTCACCAATAAGGCCTGGAGATTCTTCAAGCTTTAAGTTGCAGTTGGTATCGCCGTCGGGGTTGAGCATAATGGCCCCCGTTTTGTATCCTAAAAACTGTGCGCGGAGTTCGTTAATGGTATAAGGTACCTGCAATTTGAACTTTCCATCGATGCCGGTTACGGTACCAATATTAGTTCCCGCGGCGACGATACTGACGCCGGGCAACGGTAAGTTAGCGTTGTCGCAAACGGTGCCGGTTACAGTTTTATATACAGGTTTTACTATCGCCTTGCCCAATGTTATTGAGCTAACAGGCTCTCCGCATCCCTGCTCAACTTTATGCGGGGCGGCTTGCGACTGCGCATTAGCTTTAATTAACAAGGTCGATCCGAAAACACTTACGGCCAACAGCCATTTCCTCCATCCTAACGCCGGTTGGGGCTCCTGTAAATAAAGCTGGCGATTGATATTGTCGAGTTGCGTGCTGCCGAACCTGCCGCAGGTATTATTGTTTTTGGCCAGGTGAGCGATAATATCGTCGGTGCTCATCAAACTAAAATCGGCGACAACTTTATTGCATTGACCACAATGCCGGCCTTGTTCGGCTGGGGTCATCCGGTTCCAGTTTTCGTGGCATGGGGTTGGGATAGCGATCTTTTGTATGGGCATCATGGTTGTTGTTTTTCTTAATGATGCTGCGCTGTCGCCGTTTCCATAAATTAAAATGAAAAAAATTAAATCGGGCCTTGTATATTGCAATCTCTTAACTGGCTTCTCCATGAAACTGAAATTTACCGTTACGGCTATTTTGCTGCTTTTAGTTGTTTGCACACAGGCGCAGCGCCGCCGCAGGACTAACACCAACGATACCATTACCACCAACTATCAGCCATCGGAGCTGTTTGCGCCGTTGTTTTATAGCGAAAAGGGCAACGCGGTTCATTCACCGAATGGCGAACCCGGGCCGAAATACTGGCAGAACCGTGTGAATTATAATATCGAAGCTACCTTAGATACTACTGCCAAAACGCTGACAGCCACTGTGAGGGTGAATTATATTAATAACAGTCCGGACGCGCTGCAATACCTGTGGCTGCAACTGGATCAGAATACTTATAAGAAAACTGCCCGTTCAAATTTCTCAACCGCTTTTTCGCCGGGACCAAATCAGCATACTGACGGTTACGATATTCAATCGGTAACCATCACCAACGGATCGGCCACCGTTAAAGCCGATTTTGTGGTTACTGACACCCGGATGCAGATCCGCCTGCCAAAAGCACTGGCTGGAAATGGTGCTGCGTTGAACTTTACCATCAAATATAAATACGTTATCCCCGGTAACTTTGGCAACCGTACTGATTTTGTCGATACCAAAAACGGAAAGATCTATGAGATAGCGCAGTGGTTTCCGCGCATGTGCGTTTATGATGATACCCGCGGCTGGGATACCCTGCCATTCCTGGGCAGCGGCGAGTTTTACCTGGAATACGGCGATATCGACTATAAGGTAACCGTTCCTGCGGATATGATCGTGGCAGGTTCAGGCGAACTCCTGAATCCGCAGGAAGTGCTTACACCGCAGCAGGTAACCAGGTTGAATGCCGCCCGCAACAGCGATAAAACCGTAATGATCCGCGATGTGAACGAAGTAACCAACCCTGCTACCCGCCCAACCGGAAAGGCTAACCTTACCTGGCACTTTAAAATGCTGAACACCCGCGATGTGGCGTTTGGTGCATCGAAGGCTTACGTTTGGGATGCGGCAAGAGTGAATTTACCGGAAGGCAAAAAATCATTGGCCATGTCGGTTTACCCGGTAGAAAGTGCGGGCAATGCAGCGTGGGGGCGTGCTACCGAATATTTAAAGAAATCGATAGAATATTTTTCGGAGAAGTGGTTTGTGTACCCTTACCCCTGCGCGGTTAACGAAGCAGGTATAGCCGGCGGTATGGAATATCCGGGTATCGTGTTCGACGGTATCACTGATAAAGGCAGCGAGCTGTATTGGGTGACTGCGCACGAGATAGGCCACAACTGGTTCCCGATGATCGTGGGCAGCGACGAGCGCCGTTTTGGCTGGATGGATGAAGGCTTTAATACCTTTATCGATATCTATGCTTCCGACGAGTTTAATCACGGCGAATACGCGCCTAAACGCGATGGCGAATATGCCCCGGGCGGCGGCAACCCGGCTGATGAGATCATCCCGATTATTCAAGACCCTAAGGCGCCGGTTATCGTGACGGCAGCCGATGCCATTCCCGATAAGTACCGTCACCCTATAGTTTATTTCAAACCAGCATTCGGACTGGTGCTGCTGCGCGAACAGATCCTGGGTAAGAATCGTTTTGACTATGCTTTCAAAAACTATATTCATAAATGGGCGTTCAAGCATCCGCAGCCTGATGATTTTTTCAGGTCGATGGAGAATGGTGCGGGTGAGGATCTGTCGTGGTTCTGGAAGGGCTGGTTCTATAATAACTGGTTGTTAGATATTGAACTGATCGACGCAAAATATGCTGATAAAGACCCCAAGAAAGGTATTCAGATCACTGTAGCTAATAAAGAAGCTATGGCCATGCCTTTTACCGTTGAGGTAAAACTGAAAGACGGCAGCAAGCAACGCACCTATTTCCCGGTTGAAACCTGGCTGCAAAACAAGGCAATTACGTTCACTATCCCAACCACTACCGAGGTTGAAAGTGTAACCGTTGATCCGGATAATGCACTGCCGGACGTGAACAGGAAGAATAATGTGAGGAAATTGTAGGAATAACCTCCAAGTTGTCATTTCGAGCATAGCGAGAAATCTTATACGTACGTGCATTCGGACTGCGAATTAGCGCCAATGCATTAGCGGTAATGTCACATGTATAAGATCTCTCACTTCGTTCGAGATGACAAAAAGGGAGTATTAAAAAGCATCATTGGGAGATACGAAGCAATCTCGTCGTCAATACATTGGCGCCAATGCATCGGCGGTTATAAACGCGAGGAGATTGCTTCGTTCCTCGCAATGACAAGTTTGTGAAAAATGAAAGGAAATAATAGAATTATTGTAGTTTTTCCAACTCCCTATACAATTTCTCTGTAGGCAGCCCTACCACATTGGTATAAGAACCGTTGATACGCTCAATACCGATCAGCCCGATACGTTCCTGGATACCGTATGAGCCGGCTTTATCGAATGGCTTGTATTTTTCTACATAGCTTTTGATCTCTTCATCAGAAAGTTTGCCGAAATACACTTCCGACACATCATAAAAGCTATGGTATTCCTTTTTATAAAGCAGGCAAACGCCGGTGATGACCCTATGCATTCTACCCGATAACCGTTGCAGCATTTCAATGGCATGATCAGCATTCTCAGGTTTGCCAAGGATCAGGTCATCTATACAAACAATAGTATCGGCCGTTAAAACGATCTCATCGTTTACATCTTCATCAAATGCCGTTGCTTTTTTCGTAGCGATGTAAACCGCAACCTCTTCAGGCGTAAGGTTATCGGGATATGATTCATCCACATCTTTCAACACTATACGGAAATCGATATCCATCAGTCTTAACAATTCCTGACGGCGGGGAGATTTTGAGGCGAGGATGATTTGAGGGATGTTCATGGTGTTGAGTTGTTCATGGTTCATAGATCATGGTTCATGGCCGGAGTTAAGTTGGTTTCCTGGTGCAGTCGAAGCAGTCATGAGCTATGAACCATCAAACCACGCCCCCCCCCACCTCTTACCAGCTATAGGCCTCTTCGGTCATCCATTTACCCTGCATTTTCAGCACTTTTTCAATTACATCACGGGCACAGCCCCGGCCGCCTGCTACAGGCGACACGTATTCGCTGATAGCCTTAATTTCTTCAACCGCATCGGCCGGGCAAACGGGCAGGCCTACGTATTGCATTACTTCCAGATCGGGGATATCATCACCCATATAAAGCACTGTTTCGGGGCTGATGTGTTTTTCTTCGAGGTAGAGTTTCAGCTTGGTTTTCTTGGTATGAATACCCATGTAAACATCCTTCACACCCAAACTGTTCAGCCGGTGCAATTGTGCCTTTGAACGGCTGCCCGATACGGTCACAATATTGTAGCCGCATTTAACGGCAAGCTGCAGGGCATACCCGTCTTTAATGTTGAATGCGCGGCTTTGTAAGCCTTCGTCGGTCACAAAGACAGAACCATCGGTCAGTACGCCGTCGACATCAAAAACAAGGGTGGTAATTTCTTTAAGCTTGACAAGGAATGATTCCATTAATTTTTTTGTGATTGGGGATGATTTGTTTTGATTGCACCGATTATTCTAAGGCCATCGCCCAATCAGGGAAATAAGTTGTAAATATCCTTTCGGTGAGCTATCCTATTGAATTCGACGATGTTATTTTCAATAATTAGACCTATGCGATAATCGCCCACTCTTATGCGAAAGGCTGTTGAATGGCCTTTAAGTTTCTTTAAATTAATTATTCCAGACAGTGATGTTGCAGCCTGTACCGTTTTGATAATATCCGCGATGTTTGTCTTTATTGACGGTTGCTTGATTTTATCAAGGTCTTTAAAGAATTGCCTGGTGAATTCTGTAGTCATTTAGGACTTGAGCTTTTGCATCACTTCTTCAAATGATACCTTGTCAGATCTATCAACCTCTTCCATCAGTTTCAAAAGCCCCATGTCTTCCTTTTCTTCATCGGTAATAACTTTTGAAGATATATTCATTTTTTCGAGAAGCGCGGTGATGAATTTAGCTTCATTCTTAGTTTTCGGATTGATTATTATACTTTCCATATAACAAATTTAGCGAACAATTCTCTAATTATCACGAAGACCGTTGCCAACCGCTAACTAAAAACTGCCAACTGAAACTATTGGTTATCGCGCCACTCATAAACCCAGGCGCTCTGGATCTGCTCCAGGTGGCCTTCGGTCGATTCTTCGCGGGTACCGGCAAAGTTGGGCAGGGAAAGCACCCATTCCAGCAGATCGGTAAAGCGGATGCGGTATATTTTCGATTCGTTAAAATCATCGCCAAACTTTTCGTAAAGTTCCATGGCAATGTCCTCATGGTCATTCCAGTGGATTGGCAGGCTGTATTTATCGTCTGTCATTTCGTTGTGAATATTAAATGCTGATCGGTGTAGTTCCGCTTAATGACCTAAGAACTGGCTCTGATCGGGAATGGTGATCTCGATATCTCCGTCGATCACCACGCACTGGCAACCCAGGCGTGAGGTGATGCGCGGGTTCACCGCACGGTCGATAAAGTCTTCTTCCTTGTCAGATATTTCCTGGATGTTGTCCATCCCCTTGTTTACGTAAACGTGGCAGGTACTGCATCCGCAAACCCCGCCGCAGTTGTGCTGCAGTTCGATGCCGTTTTCCAGGCAAACGTCTAAAACCGATTCCCCTTCGGCAATGGGCAACTCCACACTATCCAGGCCCTTTTCCTCAAAGTTTATCTTAACCTTAAAAATGTTCATTTCAGCAAAAGTAACAAAATTACCCGTGCCCGTGTTTAGCATTGTTGTTTTTGATAATAGCCTGACTGAGCAAGGTATAGATCTCCTGCAAAGCAGGCTCATTATTAAGCATTTGCAAATGCGCCATCATAGTATTTTCATCGCCCCGCACTGCAGGGCCGGTCTGGACTTCGGCAGGCGAGCTGTTTTGCACCTTCTCAGCGGTCTCCAGAATAAGCGGGCGAAGCATTTCGAAAGGCATCCCGCTTTCGGCCAGTAATTGTTGTGCAACGCCATACAGCAGGTTCGGAAAATTGCAGGCAAACACCGCCGATAAATGCAGCACCCTGCGCTGCGCTGAATTTACAGCGTAAACATTGTTGCTCACCGTTCGCGCTAAATCCAGCAGGAATTTTTCAACGCCTTCGTCTGAGCCCTCGATACATAACGGAACCTTCCAGAAATCAACTTCCTTAGTTTTACTGAAAGTTTGAAGGGGATAAAAGACACCGGCATTCGTCGCGAGTTTTTGCAGCACGCCGATATCTGTTGAACCCGATGTATGAACGATCAGCTTATCGTAGGGAACTAATTTTTCCGCTACGCTTGCTATCACATCGTCTTTTACCGAGATAATAAACATATCGGTTTCAGGGTTGAGGTGATCGAGATCATCGGTAGCATCGGCACCTACATGGTAAGCCAGCAGGGCGGCGTTTTGCAGATCGCGACTATAAACCTGAACAATTTTATGCCCCGCATTTTTAAACGCCGCGGTAAGGTGCGTGGCTACATTTCCGGAACCTATGATGGTGATGCGCATGGTGCAATTGTAAGAAAAGCGTTTGATTAATGGGTTTTTGTTTGGTAAATTTATACACCACTTTTTACGTCGATGTTAAAATACAAGCTATTCGGTTTATTGGTGATGTTTACGGTTTTTTGCTCTGCACTTGCGCAAACGCCCGCAAAAACCATCACACCAAAAACGGTCGGCGATCAAACACTAAAAAGCAATCACAAGCATTCAGATGACGATTGCATTTTTAACGATAAGCTGTCTTTAGCTATTCGTCTTTCAAAATATCCATTTTCAGGGGCGGTAAAAATAGCAGCCGTATCTTATTCCGGACCGATGTCAGTGGATTTTAATCCAAAAGATAAAAAAAAACCCTGGTTGCATAAAGGACTTATTGTGGTTAATGGAAAACTGAATCGTTCAACCATTAAAGAATATGTTGTTCTCAACACTTCTCGGCGAAATAACCTTACCAATATCATTTTTAATACAACTTATAGAAAGATCAATGATAATGCTTCAGAAGAAGGAGGATGCTTCGATCCAAGAAATGCGTTCCTTTTTTACGATAAAAACGGCAGGATTTTCGATTATATTCAGGTTTGTTTTGAATGTCATAGTTTTCGATCGTTGTCTGGAAAACTCGATATCGGCACAATATGTAATCAGAAATATGATTTGTTGAGTAAATTTCTTGTCGATGCCGGAATAAAATACGGCACGAGGATTGTTTGGGAACAATAGCTGGGATTTTACTACTTCCCCATCACAATTCCATTTCATCGCGGAGGATATATATGGCTCTCTACCTTATCTTACGAAATCACTGCTATAGCTGCAGTGGACAATACAAGATTGCTTTGTACCTCACAATGGCAAACTCTTTTTCAAGCGAGCCTAAGGTGTCACACTGAGGCCCTCGAAGTGCGACGCGCGCAAAGGCTCTGTCCGCGTGCTAAGCATGGCGTATAGGCCCTGCGCTCATGCTTCGACGGAGCTCAGCATGACACCCTTTGTGTCATTTCACTTTCACAGGCCGCGGATTTTATTTCTCGATGACGCGCGGGGAGAATATTTTCAATGATTATACTGTTTTCAAATCCTTCTTAGTCGCTTTTTTGGGCGCATCGTCAGATTTCAGTTCTTTGTTTCTTCTGAATATCGATAGCAGGAATCCGATGATCATAATTACCGTGCCGGCCCACAGGAAATTAATATACGGGAAATCGAGCGCGCGCATTACTATCCACGGGCGTTTGCTTTCCGGTTGTTGATAAACTATGATCTGAACCTTGTTTTGCTCGGGCAATATTTTGGCCAGGCGAAGTTTCAGGCCGGCATCATCTACCTTGCGGGCAAAATCGAACTGGCTTTTATTTTTGAGCATGTACACCGGCTCGGCATGGTAGGTTTTGTTTTTGGTTACGATGTCGAGTTTGGCGCCTATGGCAACGTCGTTACCGGTTACCGGGATATTTTGTACCTGAACTTCTTTATTTAAGGATCGCAGGATGATATAACCATCGCGATATGGGATGGTATCGCCTACGGCTACTTCATGCGGAACCGGGGCATCGTAGTTTTTATCATCGTCGCCTTCGCCATGCATAGCTGCCTCCTGCGCGG
>DATCQV010000075.1:0-18328 GCA_036569325.1 Mucilaginibacter sp.
TCCACACTACATGGTAAACACAATAGTAAAAGCTATGAGATAATTTTCTGTATTTCGTCACAATTACTAAGATAGCGGTTTCTGGCGTAGCCTTCACACCTAACCTACCGCCTTAGGCGGTGGTTTTGCTATTATAATAAAAAAGGGCAGGCTACCAATTGGTGCCTGCCCTTTTTGTTTTCCTGCATGGGCTCGAACCACGATCTTCAGAGCCAGAATCTGACATGTTACCATTACACTACAGGAAAATATTTAAAACCGAAACCTTGCGTTTCGGGAGTGCAAATATACAAAATCATGTTTTACTTTGATAATGGTAAGCTGTCAGGTTGTCGTAATGATTTTATGCAGTGTTGAGGCGGCCTAAGTCTTCAAGACACTCACGGAAATTGATGACCTATAGGGCCTACCGCTTTTTAGAAACTGAAAACGCAAATCTGTTTTGCCGCGTAGCGGCTACCTTTAGCCATCGACCAGGTCTTGAAAAATATATTTTTCGTCGTAATCAATATCATAGCCCTTTAAAATTTCAAGATATTCTTCCCGGAACGAAGCGCCGCTCATTACTTAAAAATCTTCAGAATAGATTTCCAGAACCAGCTCTCGTCGGCTTTGATCATTGTTTCCAATGTTTTGTCGACGTTTTTGGCCAGTTTATTAATGTCGGTTACCGATTTATTGAAGGTTTTAAACTCGGGATTTTTGGCATCGCCTTTTACTTTTGATAATTCATCCAGAATTTTTATCACCGGGTCAAGCTCGCGTTTGCGGCGTTCTTTGGCCACCTGGCGGGCAATGTTCCAGGTATCCTTATCGGCGTAAAAATATTCCTTCCGCTCGCCGGGGCGGTGCTGTTTTTCAATCAAGTTCCAATTGATCAGATCGCGCAGGGTCATGTTGGCATTGCCGCGCGAGATGCTGAGCTGCTCCATGATGTCTTCGGTGGTCAGCGCATCGGGGCTTATCAAAAGCAGGGCATGCACCTGCGCCATAGTGCGGTTGATGCCCCACTCCGAACCCAGCTTGCCCCATGCCTCAATAAACTTCTGTCTTGCTTCAGCTAATTCCATAAACAAAGCTAATGCTTTAAACTTTCAAAAATTAATGAAACTTAATTTTTAATTAAGCTGTAACGTTTTTACGCTCCGCCCGTCAATACATGTATCGGTGGCGAATGAAGACCGTCGTCATCGCTATTAATTCATATATTTGATTTACCAATTACAATCAACTATCTCTTCTTATAAACTATAGTAACATGAAAAAAACAAATGTTTCCCGGCGTCAGTTTATCGGCACGGGCTTACTTGCAGCAGCAGGTATGACATTGGCTTCGAAAGTCTCTTTTGCCAAATCGCTTTTGGCTGATAAACCTAATTCGCTGATCAACGGCGTGCAGATAGGTGTGATCACCTATTCGTTCAGGAGCATGCCAGGCTCGGTAGAGCAATTGCTGCAATACTGTAAAGATTGCAACATTAATGCCATTGAATTAATGGGCGATGCTGCCGAGGCTTACGCCGGTGCTCCGAAATTTGAGCGCGGTACCGAATATGCCGCCTATGCCGCTAAAATTGCCGATTGGCGCATGAATGCCACTATGGACAAATTTGTGGAGATCCGAAAAATGTATAACGACGCAGGTATAAAGATCTATGCCTGGAAACCGAATGCACTCGGCCCTAAAAATACCGATGCTGAGATAAATTATGCATTCAATGCAGGCAAGGCACTGGGCTGTACACACGTAACCGTTGAATTACCCGACGACCAGGATCATACCCAGCGCCTGGGTGATAAAGCCGCCGACCATAAAATGTATGTTGGCTACCATGCACACACACAGGCTACACCTCAGTTATGGGATGTGGCATTGAGCCAGTCTGACTATAACGCCATCAACCTTGATATCGGGCATTATGTGGCAGGTACCAGCACCAGCCCTATCGAATTTATTGAGAAAAATGCCGACAGGATAGTGAGCATGCACATTAAAGACCGCAAGTTCCACGACGGCCCGAACGCACCATGGGGTGAAGGCGATACCCCGATAAAAGAAGTATTGGCGCTCATGAAAAAGAGGAGATATAAATTCCCGGCCACTATTGAGCTGGAGTATAATATACCTGCCGGCTCTGATGCTGTTAAGGAAGTGATCAAATGCCGCGAGTATGCTAAGAATGCATTGAGTTAAACTGCCAACCTGCAAAAGGGGGGTGTCACGCTGAAGCTCCCGAAGCATGAGCGCGAGGGCCTGTACGCCATGCTTAGCGCGCGGGCAATGGCCATTGCGCGCGTCGCCCTTCGACAAGCTCAGGATGACATCCTCCTGCACGTTCGGTTTAACTTGTCATGGGTAGATACAAGCCTGCACTGAGGTTCCCGAAGTGAAGGATGAGCGCGAGGGCCTGTACGCCATGCTTAGCGCGCGGATAAGGGCCTTTGCACACGTCGCACCTCGAGTGCCTCAGTGTGACACCCATTGCGCGTTCGATAGAGAAAAATCTATAAAAGCCTGTCCCCTGTGGCTTGTTTTATGCAAAATGCAATTGCTATATTTGAATTATAACCATAAAAGTTATGAAAGAAGTTGCGATATTGATACATGAGGATGCCGTGTTCTCTACCGTTTCGGGAGCAATGGATATGCTGATACATACCAACAGGCTGTTCAATGAATCGGGCAAACCGCTGCCTTTTAAGATAACACTTGCCGGGCCGGGACCTGATAATACATTCCTTCGCACACCCGAACCTTATGTGGGCTATGCTGCTATTGCCGATATCGCCAATCCAGGCCTCATCATTGTACCTGCGTTTTACGGCGACCGTCCCGCTACGCTTAAAAAACACGAGGTATTAGTTAACTGGGTACAACAAATGAATAAAAACGGCGCGGAAGTGGCCAGCCTTTGCTCGGGCAGTTATTTTTTGGCCGAAGCCGGTTTGCTGGCAGGCCGTTCATGTACCTCGCACTGGTTCGACAGGGATGATATTGTAAAACGTTATCCCGACGTGAACTTTTTATCGGACATGGTAATTACCGACGACCGGGGCATTTATACCAGCGGCGGAGCATTCTCATCATTAAACCTGGTGCTTTACCTGATCGATAAATTTTGCGGAAGGGAGGTTGGCGTGTGGGCCAGTAAAATGTTCAGCCTCGATATGGACCGTACCAGTCAGTCGCATTTTGCGGTTTTTAAAGGGCAGTACCAGCATAACGATGAGGATATCCTGAAAGCACAGAACTACATCGAACAAAATCATCACCAGCAGCTCAACATCGATGAAATTGCCGAGCATACCAATATGAGCAAGCGCAATTTTATCCGCCGGTTCAAAAAAGCCACCCAAAATACGCCTTTTGAATACCTGCAGCGGGTTAAAATAGAAGCAGCTAAAAAAGCACTTGAAAAAGGCGCGCAAAACATTAACCTGCTGATGTACGATGCCGGTTACAACGACATCAAGACCTTCCGAGAAGTATTTAAAAAGATAACCGGCCTTACCCCGCAGGATTATCGACGCAAGTACAGCCGCGAGATCCCGATGCAGCAGCACGTGGATATTTATGGGGTAACGAGTAGTATGCTGAATTGAAAAGATGTTCCAGATCTCAATTAAAACGAGTTTAAATTCCATAGGAATTATAATGACCATTATTGGCGTTTGGACGCTGTGGAAAACATCCCCCGCAAATTTTTCGATTATAGATGCTGGTAATGCGTTAACTATTGGGAAGAAACAAAGAAAAAGACGAGGAGAAGAATAGGATCATGAATGGAAGCGTTCGTTTAATTTTAGTAGGTTCATTTCTTCAATTGCTTAGCAATTTTATTCCGGAATAATTTTGATCCAGCTTCTTATAAAAAAAGAAGAGCTCCTGATGGGCAGGAACTCTATCTAACCAATTATAAACCTAAATTATGAAGAGCGAGTTCCAGGGGATGGAGTCGAACCATCATCGGGCTAATTCTCCACTCATCATTAGCCTGCAGCCAGTTCCCTGTAATGTTGTTTGTTAGTTACAACAGTGCAAATATAGAAACCTTAATAATTACTACAAAATCTATAGATTAAATAGTTTTTATTTAATTGATTGACAGGCGGATAATTTTTTGAGCATTCATGTATTTCTATCATGTATGCACATCGTTTACCCGATGTGTAATAATGATCCATCGGGTCTACCGCTTTGTAGCAGAAGAAAAGTTCTTTTGCCACGTATGTGACTACCCTATTGCTGTGCCTGTCGTGTTTGTCCTTCTGGCGGAAGGGTAGCCACATACGTGGCAAAAGCCCTGGTCGCTGTTTCCTACAAAGCGGTAGAGCCTACGGCTCATTCTCAAAAGTGTATAATGGTTGTAATCGTATTGTCGGTTAAAAACATTATCTCCGCAAGAAACGGGTTTTCTACCCCATGCCGCTCTGGTAATTTTGAGGTATTAAATCACAGCAAAATTATAAGTTATGCATATTTCAAGTCAACCTTCAATTTTATATTTTGGAACGCCGGTAGTATTGATTGGTACAAAAAACGACAACGGCACCGAAAACCTCGCGCCTATTTCATCCATATTCTGGTTGGGCTGGCGCTGCGTTATCGGCATTTCGGGCTTATCAAAAACCACGGAAAACCTGTTGCGCACCGGCGAATGTGTGCTAAACCTGCCTTCGGTAAACGACGTGGCCGCTGTTAACCGCCTGGCCAAAACCACCGGCACAAACCCGGTTCCGGAGGGAAAGCTACAGAAAGACTACCGTTATGAGCAGGACAAGTTCGGCATATCAGGACTAACACGTCAGGATGCGGAAACGGTCGACGCCCCGCGCGTTAAGGAATGCCCGGTACAGTTAGAGGCTGTGGTAGAAGCGGTGCATAGCCTGGCCGAAGACGACGAGAATCTGCGCGGAAAGATACTCACCATTGAGCTACGTATTCAAAAAGTACATTTAGAGGAATCTATATTGATGGATGGTCATCCCAATCGTGTTGATCCGGATAAATGGAGGCCGCTGATTATGAGCTTTCAGCAATTTTATGGTTTGGGCGAAAAGGTGCATTCATCTACCCTTGCCGAAATACCCGAACGGTTATATAACGGCCCTGATCGTGAGCGGGCTATCAAACAATATGAAATAAGTGAAGCGGCAGCCGTTTAAAATGATGGCGACCTAAACGCGGTGTTCCCTTTGGTTCAAATAAGACTAATTGTATCAATCCTAGAATACGGAGCGGATCGGGGCGGGCTGTTTTTCTACCAATATCTGGCCCCGATGGGCAATGAGTAAACAATGTATGCATGTCGTGGTTATAGCCTCATCGCTACGGCAAGCGTGTCGTTTGTGGTAAGCAGATGGGTAGCCGCTTTGAAGAATGATTCATTAAAAGGCCATAGGCAAAACGCTGCGGTGGCGATCAATATCGCTGATGGACCTTTATTTTCCATTTCAATGCCGGACTTTTCCTGGCGCTGTAGGCGCCTAATATTGGTAGAAAAACAAACACCAAGATCTTTGCGTGCCATAAGTACGCCACCTTGTACAACGACATCCCGCGAGAATTAACGGTAATATCTCAGACGAATTACTTCGCTGCCCCAATAACAAAGCGGAGTTATCCTTGCCTAAAACGGCAGCGATACTATAAACGAAGTTCCTCTTCCCGGTAAAGATTTTACGGTTATGGTACCGTTCATTTCTTCAATGGCCTGTTTTACGAAATAAAGACCGAGGCCCATGCTGCGCTTGTTGAGGCCCGATTTGAAGTATTTATCAAAAATGCTGTTCTTTTGTTCGGGTTTAATGCCTATGCCGTTATCTTCAACTTCTATAATGCAGCGCTTGTTGTTGCGGTATGATTTCACCTTTACCCACTGCTCGGGCTTGCTGAAATCGGCGTATTTGATGGCGTTCGAGATGAGGTTATTGAACACCGTTTTCAGATCGGTTATGTTGCATTTCACTTCCCAAACCTCCAGCTCGCTCATAAATTTTACGCGGGTACCTTCGGCAAAAAAGCTGTTTTGGATAATCACGTCGTTTACAATATCGTTCAGCTTACAAAGCTCGGTTTTATGCGTATTGTCGCTTTTAATGGTGTGCAGTACTTCTTTGATATAGTTATCCTGTATCTGGATGCTTTCGCGCATCATTTCGGTGTAGATGGGCACTTTCGTAATGTCTTTCTCCTTTTCAAGCACGGTAACCAGGCCCGATAACGAGGTAAGCGGCGACCGCAGATCGTGCGTTACCGCATAAACAAACTTGTTGATGCGCTCATTCATCGACCGCAGCGTGAGGTTCTGATCCATGATCACCTGTTTGGAGCTATGCAATTTGCGCAGCATTACCCCGGCAAGCAAGGCGGTACAGGTTAAAATAATGATGGATATGACGAGATCGGCCATGAAAACGTAATGATCAACTATGCGGGACGTTTCGCCCAGCTGCGCCGAAAAGCTTTGCTGTTTGATGGTGAGATTATCAGAAATAATGTTGATCTGTATGACCAGCTCTTCATTATCTGCCGCCCTGCCGGCCTGTATATTGGCATGCGCTTTTGCGGCAATGGCATTAAGCTGGGCTACCAGGGCATCGGCCTCCTCCCACGATCGGAGCGCCTTTTTAAAAAATGCAGCGTCTTTAAAAGTATCGTAAAACCAGATCAGTTCAGACAGGTCGTCAGAATGGTTTCCGCCCATTAAAAAGCCTACCCGGGCAATCCGGTCGTCTTTTTTTTTGGTGAGCGCAACGCGTGCAATACTATCGCCGCGCGGCACGCTGATGTCGTTTTTGAAATAGAGGTAATCGGTTTCCTCATGCGAGTAAATATAATTGAGCAAATGCCGGGTAGCATCTTTTTCACCCTTGCCGTATTGGGATTCGAAATTGGTATAAGCCCTGCTTGCCGAAAGTATTTTTACTGAATAATAATGCGTGATGCCTATGGCCGCCGTGGCAACCAAAACAATTATGGTTAATGCTATAATTACTTTCCTCATCGGCCTTCGTGCGGATGCCTCGTCATCATAAAAACAGGCGAAATATCCCGGCCTGTTTACGAAATGGCACGACGGAAGGTTATGAAAAGCAAAAGAAAAAAGTCGATCAAAAACCGCTGTCGCTCCGTGTCTTCTCCGCGCCGTTTGCGGTTAAAAACAACCACAGCGAAACGGCGAGATCAAACAGAGATGGGTTATCCCACTGCTGATGGCACAACGCCATAAGCTTTTTTAAAGGCAAATGAAAAATGAGAGAGATCCTTAAAGCCAACCTCCATATATACATCTGATGTTTTCCAGCCTTTTTCCTTCAGCAGGAAATAAGCATCGTTCAGGCGTTTTTGCTGCAGCCAGCGGTTGGGTGAGGTATTGAACACTTTTTCAAAGTCGCGCTTAAAGGTTGCAAGGCTGCGGCCGGTGAGGTAGGCAAAACGGCTGATATCTACGTTAAATTTATAATGCTCGTTCATGTAGGCTTCGAGATCGATCTTGCCAGGCTCGCTGAAATCGAACAAGATGTTTTTCAATTCGGGGTTGGTTTCCAGCAGGATCATGATGGCCTCTTTAACTTTCAGAACCGTTAGCGTTTTACTCACCTCTCCCGATCCATCCATATAAGGTTCTAATGATTGGATATAGGTTCTGAATAGTTTATTTGGCTTCAACCATAACGCGCTCTCGCCCTTGTATGGCTGCGACATTTGCACGTTCAGCTCTTCACTTACACTGCGCAGCGTGTCCTTATCCATCGCAATGGTAATGGTTTTAAACTCGCCTCCTTTTGGCGGGTGTTTGACAAACCTGGCCAGCTGATTTTTCCGCAGGAACCGGAAATCTCCCTCCTCAAACACATAATTTTTTCCGTTCACATAAATATCCGAGCTTCCGGAAAGGATATAACCGAAGATATGATCGGGGATAAACTGCTCGCCCTCCCTGCTTACATTCGAGTAGCACGAATAAACTATCCGCGGCGATGTTGTTTCTTTATTTGCAGCCATTTTGTTTTAAAGATAAATACAAATGTGCAGATGTATTTCATCCGCACATTTACATATTCGCACATCAATGATCCGCACATTATTTCAATATCGCTTTACCAGCTGCCGTTTCAAGGAAATTTTCGGCGTCGTCATGATCGGTAGATAAACTAACCGGAAGCCATTGTTCCATTTCGGCGGCGCGGACGGCATCAGCATGTTTTAATAACGTTATCGCCTCGCTGCCCAATACCAAATGCATGGGCGGCTGCGGATGCTTTGCCAGGCCGATGATTACTTTGGCGGCCTTATCAGGATCGCCCATCGGCGTGAACTTACCGCTGGCAAAATAATCGGCACGCAGGTTCACGGTGTCTTCATAGCCTTCCAGTTGTGGCGCATAGCTCATGGAAGCACCAGCCCAATCGGTGCGGAAACCGCCCGGTTCAACGCTGGTAACAAATATACCCAGCGGGACCACTTCTTTCGCCACGGCTTCGGTAAATCCGCCCAAGCCAAACTTGGCCGCCTGGTACATGCTCAGGCCCGGGTTGCCTACCCTGCCGCCAACCGAACTGATCTGCAATATCCTACCCGAGCGTTGTTTGCGCATATAGGGCAATACCGCGCGGGTGAGCTCAATAGGCGCGTATAAGTTCGTTTCCAGCTGGCTGCGCACCTGTTCGGCGGTAAATGCCTCGGCTGCACCGATGATGCCGAAACCGGCGTTGTTCACCAATACATCTATCCTGCCAAAATGATTTACGGCATCAGCAACGGCGGTATGTACCTGCGCGTAATCGGTAACGTCGAGTTTTACGGGATAGATCTGACCGGGATATTTTTCAACCAGATCATTCAATGCTTCTGTATTGCGGGCAGTAGCAGCAACTTTATCGCCATCGGCCAATACCGCTTCTGTAAGGCTGCGTCCCAATCCGCGGGAACTGCCTGTTATAAACCAAATCTTTGTCATCGTTTTTCTTTTTTAGTATGATACAAAGGTATAGTGACAACAGGACGGGCGCTTTGTTGGGAAGCTCAAATTAATTTGTTGAGAGGCTCAATTATTTTGTCCGAACCTTGATTTATGGGATTAAAGGATGGCTTGATTTCGCTTGTTAATCCTTTCATCCTGAAATCAAGTGAGTCAAGGTTCAGACAGTGTTAGCGAGCATTGTGTAGAAACGCCACCCTCCCCACCCCGAGGCGGGAAATCGCACGGCGCCGCCGCTTTCCACAGGTTCTACTTATTCAAAAACTCCTCAACCAGCGATGCCGTAATACCCGGTAATAACGGGTAAGCATCGCCGCCCTCCGCCGCGCCAACTACCGAACCATGCGTGCCTGGTAGAATGGTAAGTTGCGCACCGGGGATCAGTTGGGCCATTTTGATGGCGTGATCTAACATAACTACGTCATGCTGTGATGCCAGGATAAATACCGGGGCTTTAATACCGCGCAGTTCGTCATCCGGGCGGTCTTTAAAGTTTATCATGCGGTCAACGTCTTTCCGGAACATCACCTTCAGGCCGTCTTTATTGGGGGCAACCTGCAGGTAGGCGTCCTGTAATACTTTGGGCATATCGTTCAGGGTGGCCTTTTGCATTCCTTCAAAAAAGCCGGGCGGCATGCCATCGCGGCGGTAATTGGAAGAAATGATAACGGCTTTGTTTACCAACTCCGGATGGTGGGCGGCTATGACCATTGTGGTAGTGCCGCCATTGCTGAAGCCTAAAATATCGGCCTTCGGGATCTTCAAATAGCCGAGCAGGGCTACCACATCCGCCGCGTCATTTTCAAAGGATTCGGGCGTATCGCGGTCGGTAGTGCGGCCGTGGGCCTGCAACTCAACTGCTACCACCTGTCTTTTTGCGGCCAGCAGCGGCAATATCTTACTGAATGTGCTTTGAATGGTCGATCCGCCGCCGTGGATCAGCACCAGCGGAATACCGCCTTCACCGTGGATCTCGTAATACATTTTCAGGCCGTTCACCGGGGCATAACCTGTTGATTTTAATGTTTCCATTGGGGTTGATTTTTGTGCATTTGCCATGCCTGTCGCTATAAAAAACAGCAGTTGCATGGATAATATGCGGTTTAGAAAATATGTTTTCATTTGGCTGTTTTTTGTGCTTCGAGGTAAGCCGCCAGTTTCTCTACGTTCTCCCGCTGACCTTTATCCGCGCCGAAGGTTTTCACCACGCTCTGGAAAATCTCCGCAGTTTGGAACAGCATGTGCCAGTCGAGGTGGGTTTGGTCGCCGCGCTCTTCAAACTGAATGGTGGCCACAAACGGCGGGTAGGAATCATGTACATACACCAGTTTTTTCATAGGGATCACTTCCTTAAAAGTACTTTTGTTCTTATAATCCCTGCCATCCGGGCCGTGCATCACCAGTTCCCAGTCGCCACCTGGCGTAACGTCCATTTTCGAGATGGTGTTGGTAAAACCGTGCGGGCCCCACCAGTTGGCAATGTGGTCGGGCTGCGTCCAAACCTCCCAAACCAGTTCAACGGGTGCGTTCAGCGTACGCGAGATCCTTAGCTCGCGGTCGGCCGTGTTACTTTTGTTTTCCATAACGTTCAGCTTTTAGTTTTTCTAAGTATGCCTCTAAATTGTCTAATTTGCTTTCCCAATGCTTGCGATACTGGTCTACCCAGGCCGATACCTCGCTCAGCTTATCCAGCCGCGCTTCGCAAACACGTTCACGACCTTGTTGCCTGATGGCGATAAGACCACATTCATTCAATATTTTAACGTGGAGCGAAATAGCCTGCCGGGTCATGTCAAAACTTTCGGCCAGTGCATTCACATTTAATTCCTTAGCGGCCAGCATACCGATGATCTGCCGGCGGGTAGGATCGGCAATGGCCTGAAACGCGTCTCTTCTGATTTCCATATCTATTGCGCAAGTATTTGCTTGCAAATATAAATGCAAGTATTTACTTGCGCAATAGTTTCGTGAAAAAAAATTTAAAGAGTGAAGTGTGGGACGGTGCAATTTCCATCCCCGGGGAAGGAGAGGCAGAGGTTTCGCGAATTATTTTCGTGCGGCTATGGCGTTAATGCCATGGCGGAGAAACCCCACCCTGCCCCGCCCCAAGGCGGGAATAGTACGGGGCCGGGGCTTTTGAATTTTCCATGCAGCAACAATATCCGGGAGACACAACGTATTGTGTATTTACAGGAAAAACGGATTTATTTTTGTATCTTTGAGATAACTACACAGGGGGTTAAGTAATCTGCTTCTCCCATAAAAAATACAAGCACGTCGATTTTTTGATCTTTGAAAATGTATTCATGGAGCCGAGATATTTCAAAAACTGCGTTTCTATGCAAATTGAGGGCTTTTTAAATTAAAAGGGGGTAATTTGGGGTACACCCAAAACGCGGTTTTGCCTGTTCCACGATTAAAAACGACTCACCCTAAATGGCATTTAGCCCGTTCCACGTTAAAAAACGGCACACCCTAAACGGTATTTAGGGTGTACCTTTCCGGTTGGCGGGTACGTTTTTAACGCGTTTTACTGTATAAGAGATGCAAAATATTGCGTTTCTACAATGATACGGTTAGCACTTTTCCAGTATAGTTAATGGTTTTATCAGCTTTGGTTATAGTGGTGTTAGTGCCGTGATCTTTACCAACTATAACGATGCTGAACGTGCACTTTTTAACCATGCCGGGAAAGCTGCCTTTACGATCTGATATGCTTAATCTGTGCAGTTTATCATCCCATTTAATTATGAAGTTTGATGACAGGCCTTTTTCATAGTTGTAGTTATCGTTCTCGTCCTCATAAAATTTAAACTCGCCATTGGCGCCTGGATAAATGCGCAGCTCAATAGGGCCGCCGGTGTTTTGTGTGGCGTACTCAACATTCGGCCCCATCGGGATAATGGAACCTGCTTTTACGTATAATGGCATGGTTTCTATCGGTGCATCGGCTTGCAGGGTTTGGCCTCCTTTAAGTTGTTCGCCGGTCCAGAAGTTATACCAGGTGGCGCCTGCGGGGAGGTAAACATTCCGGGTTTTAGGCTGAGTTGCATTATTACCGGTGTACAGCGCCTCGGTTACCGGGTTCACCAGAAACGCCGGGCCAAACATATACTGATCGGAGATGCTGTAAACATTCTTATCGTTGCCGAAATCGAAAGCAAGGCTACGCATCATGGTGTAATTTTCATTCGTCACCCTTGCAGAGAGCGAGTAATTATAAGGCAGCAGTCGGTAGCGTAGCTTGTCGTAATTCAGCAGGATGGCTTTGGTAGCATCGTCCCAATTGCTGGAGAATAACGCGCGTTCGCCTTTGCCGTGGATGCGCATAATGGGGCAGAACGTACCGAACTGGAACCAGCGGGTAAACAGTTCCCGGTTTTTCGGGGCCGACCAATCGGGGGTACCTTCAGGATCGGTTCGCGACAGGTATCCGCCGATATCCGATGTCCAGTAAGCCATGCCCGACGCGCAGGCATTAATGCCCTGCGGCACCTGCGACTTAAATGCCCGGAAGGTAGTGGTCACGTCTGACGACCAAAGCGTAACGCCATAATGCTGCGACCCCGCAAAGGCCTGCCGCACGAGTAAATAGGCGCGTTTGCCCTGCATATCCTTACGCCAGCCGGTGTACAAACCTTTGGCATGTTCGAGAGAATAGCTGTTAAAGTAGTCTATGCCTTTGCCGATGGAAAAATCGGCCTTGCGGCGCTCATCCAGCAGGGAGCCGTTGTCGGGTTCGCACTGGTCAACCCACCAGGCGTCCCAGTTGTAACGCTTCACTACACTATCGCGTGCCTGCGCCCAGTAGAGTTCGCGGGCTTTGGGGTTATGCGCATCGTAATAGGTATCGAAGGTATGGGTCACGAAGTTATCCCAGGTAATACTGGTTAAAAAACCTTTGCTTTTCAGCGCATCAAAATTGTTGGTACCGCTGCCAAACACCGGCCAGATAGAGATCATGGCGTGCATGTTCGCCTTGTGCAGTTCGCTAACCAGTTTCTTCGGATCAGGATAACGCTCATGGTTCATAATGTGCGAACCGATAGGCAAGGGCGACCACCAATACCAATCCTGCACCACGGCATCAACGGGAATATGGTTATTGCGGTAATTATCCTTCACGCTCAATATCTCCGATTGGTATTTATACCTGTCCTGCGATTGAAACAGGCCGAAAGCCCATTTAGGATACATCGGCGCGCGGCCGGTAGCTGTGCGATAAAGATTAATGATCTGGTCGAAACCCGGCCCGTAGAAAAAGTAATAATCCACCATTTTACCGCTTTCCGAGGTATATTTATACTGCGTGTTATTCGCTTCGGCGCCGTAAAAATTGGAAGCGGCATAATTGTCCCAAAATATGCCGTAACCTTTGGTCGACAGCATTACAGGGATAGCGCCGGTCATGTATTTGATCAGCATTTCCTGGTTACGGCCCTTGTAATTGATGGAAAGGGTATCCTCCGGGTGACAGCCCAAACCGAAAAGTGCCTCATCGGCAGGCGAGTTAAAGCCGGTGCTGCAGGTATAGGTATTGATGCCGGCAACTGTAGCGGCGGTCATAGTTTTATTCTCACGGCTTTCGGAAGTAATGATCTCGCCTTTTTTATTTTTATAACTAATCGCATTGGTTTCTTTATCGACATCGACAATGAGTTTCGCAGTGGTAATAACAATATATCCGTTATGCTCGGCAACGGTGAACGCCGTTTTCTGTGCCCACTTATCAACTACAACCAATGAATTTTTCTGCGGAAGCTGATCAAAAACGGTGTATTTAACCTCAATGATATCGGCCTTGCAGATTCTGATGTTCATTATCCCTTTATCAAGCTTAAAGGTAACGCCGTCGGCACTCTTAGCGTAAGAGATCACCGAAGCGTCAGCTGTGAAGAATGATAGGATGGCGATAAATAAAAGGGCACAATTTTTAATAACCGGGGATTTGCGAAGCGCGTTTAGTTTATTCATTTGCTATTATAAATGATGTTACAGGGATACAGCGTAAAACTAAACGCGTTTTATAAAAACCGATAACAGGAATACTTATAAATATAGCACAAATGTTTAACCCGGTTAAAAGTCCTGATTATTAACGGATTTACAGGATCACTGTCGTTTCTTTTTCTTTGCTGCGGAGTTCATTAATATAGTCAGACGGCAGGATGCCGAATTCTTCCCTGAAAACCTTGGCGAAATAGGCTGCATTGTTAAAACCCACCTCGTACGCCACATTGGCAATGCTCAGTTTGCTTTTTTCCAGCAGCTGCACGGCGCGTTTCAGGCGGATGGTGCGGATACAATCCACAGGCGTTTTGCCGGTGAGGGTGAGCAATTTTTTATAGAGCGATACCCGGCTCAGGTTCAGGTGGCGGCTTAGTTCTTCTACCGAGAAATTCGGGTTGGTGATGTTATCCTCGATATAAGTCAAAGCGTTCTTTAAAAACTTCTCATCTTCCGATACGATCTCGATCTCCTTTGCCTCCACCTCTATCTGTTTCTGGAAGGTGGTTTTAAATGCTTCCTGCATCCGCAGCAGGTTATGAATTTTCGACAACAGGATCTCAAAGTTGAATGGTTTTACAATGTAGTCGTTCGCGCCGCAATCCAGGCCGGCCAGCTGGTCTTCTTCAGTTGTGAGGGCGGTGAGTAATATGATCGGTATCTGTGCAGTGCGGCTATCGGCTTTGATCTTTTTGCAAAGCTCGAGGCCGTTCATTTCGGGCATGCTGATATCGCTCACGATGAGTTTCGGGTGCAGCGCAAGGGCCTTTTGCCAGCCATCCTTCCCGTTAACCGCTTCTTTAATGTGGAAGCTGTTCTTCAGGTTATCCTTCAGGTAAAAGCGCAGGTCGTCGTTATCCTCTATCAGTAATATCAGCGGTTTCTTTGAGGTACTGTGCACATCGTCATTGTTCTTTGAAACAGTGTATATAGGGTCTTCTTGCAACAGGGTAATCTGCGGCATTTCTTCATTGCCGGTTCCTACGGGTAGTTTAATAATGAAACAGCTGCCATAGTCCGGTTCGCTTTCAATTTCGATGGTACCATTGTGCATCTTCACAAATTCCTTAGTGATTGAAAGCCCGATGCCGCTGCCCTGGTTCAGTAAATTCTCCGGCATATCATCCTGGAAAAACCGCTCGAAAATCTTTTCCTGATTTTCGGGTGGAATGCCGATACCGGTATCTATCACTTTTATTTCGAGCGTTTTTTGTTCGGGCGAGGTTTCATCAGCCGGCATCAAACTTAAAATAACGCTGATATGCCCGCCCGATGGGGTGAACTTAAAAGCATTTGAGAGCAGGTTAAACAGGATGCGCTCCATCTTGTCGTGGTCGAAGTCGGTCACAAAGGCGCCGATCTCGCTTTCCACAAAATACTGGATCTGTTTCTGCTGTGCAACATCGGTAAAGGATGACGAAACTTCTTTAATGAACTTAATAATATCCCCCTTTCGCAGGCACAGTTTCAGTTCGTTGTATTCCATCTTACGGAAGTCGAGCAGCTGGTTCACAAGGTTGAGCAAGCGCTTGCCATTTCGCCTGATCATTTGCAGGTGATGGTGCTGATCGGGCTTATCTGCCGTTTTAAGCAGCGTATCTATGGGTGATAAAATGAGTGAAAGCGGCGTCCGGAACTCGTGGCTTACGTTGGTAAAGAATTTGATCTTCATCAGATCGAGCTGGTGCATGCGGCGAGCCTCTTCGCGCTCCTGTGTTATCTTCCGTTCCACTTCGTCTTCGGCTTGTTTCGCTTCAAACTCGCGGCGCAATTTCATGATGCCCCGGTGGCGGATGTACAGCAGAATACCGATAGCCAGCAGTACATACGTCACGTAAGCCAGCGGCGATTTCCAGAACGGCGGCAGCACGTGAATTTTCAGCGAGATCATGCTGTTCACCCCTGCATTATTCCGGTTCAGGGTTCGCACTTTGAAGGTGTAATCCCCCCCATCCAGGTTAGTGTAAATGGCGCGGCGATCATTCACCGGGGCATTGATCCAGCCCTTGTTGAATCCCTCCAGCATGTACTGGTATTTGATCTTCCCGGGGTTAAAATAATCGCAGGCGGCAAACTCGATGGCAAAAACGTTCTCGCTGTGATTCAGGGTGATTTCTTTGGTCTCCGAGATCGCCGCCGATAAAATCGCATGCCCGCTGATGGTATCGCCCACCGTCACGCTTTTATTAAACAATTGCAGGTCGGTAAATACCAGGCTTTCTTTGGGCTTGGGTGTATTCACAATCCGAGGGTCGAACAAATTAAAGCCATGCGCACCGCCGAAGATCAGCTCGCCGCTGCGCATTTTGTAGGCGGCGTTCAGATTAAAACCGCGGCCCTGCAAGCCGTCATACTCGTTAAAATTGTCGATCTCAAAATGATATTTTCCTCCCGCCTTTTCAATTTTAATATTGGCCAAACTGGTGCTGGTGCTCACCCACATCCGGCCCTCATTGTCTTCTAAAATATTCGAAATATTGTTTGATGGAAAGGTAAACCCGTCATCGGCAGTAAGGAATTTACCGTTAGTCGGGTTCAGGATGCTCAGGCCGTCTTTCGTCCCTATCCACATCAATCCGCGGCTATCCTGCATTACAATATTCACATCGTTCGCCACCAGGCTATTGGGATTTTTAGGCTGATTGAAGTAATGTTTGATCTTGTTCGTCTTCGGGTCAATCTCATCCACACCCTCATCGCGGCCTATCCAGATGTTATGCTGCCGGTCTTCGTAAATTGTAGATGTGTACGGCGAGCTTAGCGGGTATTTAGGGTGAATAAATGAATTGGTCGCCCGGTCGAAAATGTTCAGCCCCCCTGAGAAGGTCCCTGCCCAAATGCGCTTCTGCGAGTCTTCCATCACAGTAAACACACGGTCGTCGGTAATACTCGATGGCACCTTGTCATTATGCCGGTAGTGGGTGAAATTCCTGCCGTCGAAACGGTCCAGCCCGCCATAATAGGTGCCTATCCATAACTTATGCTCCTCATCGATGCAAAACCGCAAAACAATATCATTCGATAAGCTGTTCGGGTTCGCCGGATCATGCTTATAGCGCGTGTAGGTTTTCGATGCTTTATTATAACAGATCAGGCCGCCGCCGTTGGTGCCTATCCACAAATTGCCGGCGTCGTCCTCAATAAAACAGTCAACATCCTCAAAGGGAAGGCTCTTGTTATCGGTAATAAAATGCCGGTACAACGGGAACTGCATAATGCCGCTGTGGTAATAATTAACGCCCTGCTTAAACGTGCCGGCCCAGATAATACCGGTGTTATCTTTGTATAAAACAATACTGTTACCGCTTAATGATTTCGGGTTATCCTCCTCGCTCATCAGGTAGCTCACGTTATAAGTAGCCGGGTCTACGATGTTGATGCCGCCATGATCGGTGCCTATCCAGATCTTACCGTCTTCGGCCTCGACAATGGTATTGATAATGTTCGAATTCAGCCTGTTCACGGGCGAGTCCTTACTGAAATTTACCAGCGTATTGTTAGCGGTGTTATAGTAATAAACCCCGGTTGGCCCCGAGTTGGAATACACCCACAAATTGCCCTTGCTATCCGCCATCAGGTTATGATTTTGCTGCTTGGCAGCAATAGTAGTGGCCAAAACACTGCTTACCTGTTGTATCGAGTTTTTATTCAGGTCGAGCTTTTCCAGAACGCCATCGCTATAGATCATCCAAATATTGTTCTTCCTGTCGGCAGCTACGTCGGTTACATAATTGGAATGCAATATTACCCGCGACCGGAACGTGTGGCTGTAATTTACCGTGGTTTTGTTTTCGGGGAAATAGCAATAAAGACCCTTGTAGTAAGTAATGAACCAGAAGTTTCCGCGTGCATCCTTTTTGATCGCTTTTATCCGGTCGGCCGGCACATGGTATGCTGCCAGCTCCACTGCGGCATCGTTCGAGAATCGCTCGGTTGTCGGGTTATAAACGCTGATGCTGCTGTGGGTAAAGATCCAGAGCTTATTATCCGGACCCTCGTTAATGTTCACCACGTTGTTCTCACCAAGTGAGGCCGGATCTTTGGCGTCGTGCTTAAAGATCCTGAATTTGTAGCCGTCGTACCGGTTCAGTCCTGATGTTGTTCCGAACCACATGAAGCCCTTATTGTCCTTATAAATGCTGCTCACCTGGTCGTCAGATAAACCATTGGTGATATCTAAGTGCGAAAATTTATACTGATCGTTCTGCGCAAAAACACCAAGCTGCAACAGCAGGCACCCCATCAAAAGCAAATAAGATCTTAACTTCATAATCCCCCGTTATCATAAGTGTTTAAATAACACTAATAATTCACGACACAATATCCCAAAAAGAGGG
>DATCQV010000076.1:0-21732 GCA_036569325.1 Mucilaginibacter sp.
GGCCAATGGTATGGCCAATTTCATGCGATGAAACAAAACGGATGAGATCGCCCATCAGTTCATCATCGAATTTCATATGCTGGGCACGGGGGTCGAGCGGGCCTATTTGTGTCATATACCAGTCGTGCACCAGTTTCATTACATTATGGTACCAGCCTACATGGCTTTCCAGGATCTCACCTGTGCGCGGGTCAGAAATATGCGGGCCGTAAGCGTTCAGCACGTTCGAAGCAAAGTACCTTACTACTGTATAACGTGCATCCTCGGTACTAAATTCAGGATCTTCTTTTGGTGTCGGCGCCTCTTTACCAACTATGGCATTTTTAAAGCCGGCGGCTTCAAAGGCTTTGTTCCAGTCGTTAATACCGGCTATCAGGTAAGGCACCCATTTTTTCGGCGTAGCCGGATCGATGTAGAAAACGATCTGTTTCTTCGGCTCTACCAGTTCACCACGTTCGTAAGCGGCCTCGTCTTTAGGTTCCAGCTTCCAGCGGTGGATGTATGAGGTTACCTCAGCCTTCTGCGCCTCAGTACCGTAATCGGTTTGGCTTTGACCGAAGAAGCCAACACGCGAATCGCGCAAACGTGCTTTCATCGGTGTTTTAGGCAGCAACAGCATCGAAGTGTTCAGCTCAAAAGTCACCGCAGCGTTGGTGTTGTCGGTTGGCGACTCTGCCGAGCGGAAAGTTTTCAGCGTACGGGCTTCAATGTTGATCGGGAAGCTTTTTATGGTGTCGATATATGAACGGGAGTTATCCAAAGCCGACATTTTATAGGCTTTTTTCAGGTCGTCAGAAATACTGATGGCCGCAACATCGCCGTTATAAAAATCGGTCACATCAATCACCACGCCCGTAGTATCCTTGTTATAGGCTTTGATATCGAAAGAAGCCAGCACCACATCGAGATTCGAGTTTTTTACCGAACGGTACATGTCTGAAGTGCTGTCGGCGCGGATAGAGTACGACGGTACGCGGATGAAGATTTGTTTATCATGGCGTTCCCATTTCCAAACCTGGTCGTTTTCAGATTCGCCGCCATATTGCTGGTAAGGCACTTTAACATTTGCCGGGGTTTTGGCCAAACGGGTTATCACCAGCATTTCCCGGTTAAGCAGTGAGTCGGGTATCTCGAAGTAATACTTGCCATCAACCTTGTAAGTGTTGAAAAGGCCCTTATCCTCCTTGGTTTTTGCCGGGATCAGGTCTCCGAATTTTTTGATCCCTTCTTTTTTTGAAGGGCCGATGGTTGCCGTAGCGCTCGAACCAGTGCTCGTAGCCGTGGTTTTAAGCGTTACAGTTTGTGCCGCAGCTTCCTTCTTTGTTTTGCAGGAGCCGGCTGCTATGGCAATTGCTATAGCGCTTAAGCACAAATAAGAGTTTGCACGTAATAGTTTGTTCATATTAATCAGGTCAGTACTTAAATAAATCAGGTAAAACTGTAAACTTATGCAAAATACAAGCTATTTATTAATAGCAACATTTTTGTTACACTGGCGGCATTAAAATCCCCCCTTTGGGGTGATGGTTCAGGTTCATGTCATTATGTTTTTACTGCTGAACAGGTTTATATCCGCCGTTTTAGTTTTATTATTACCTGGTCTTTCTGTTTATCATGATAGATCTCCAGCAATAAACTACGGTCGTTCTGCGATTTAAAAATATTGTCTATTTGTTCCAGCGTCATATTCTTAACAGGCTTCAGATTTATGGCCAGTATTTCGTCGTCTTTTTCCAGCCCTATCTCGTCCGCCGGCGAACCTGGTTCCACCCTGCTAATAATCACCCTGTTATAATCCGTACCGGCGCTATAATATTCCATTCCGCTCATATCATGCTCGAACGGGTCTTTAAAATGATCTCCCTGCTTTAAATACAAAGCACTATCAGGATAATCTATAATTACATTAAAGCGCTTTAGTATGCCGATGCCCAAATTGCCATCGCGCTTAACTGAAAGTGCGTCAAACTGGTCGCCAACGGGAAATGACGTGATCACATCCTTGATTTTAAATTTGCCTATATCGAGTTCCTTTATCCGGCTTAAAAAACCGTTTACCGGACCGGTAAGCCCTACACCTAAATTGGCCGCGATGAAATTTGCCGGCAGCCCGTGTTTTTGTATTATATTTTCGAGCGACAGGGCATGCCCCGCACCCAGGTCAAGGATCAGCTTATCATCGGTTTTCGTTCCATCGGGAAATGTAACTTTGGCCTTAATATAGGGTTTCCGGTCTTCCACGCTCATCGGTATCCGCGCGCCTTTGCTGAATAATTTGAGATCCTTAGGCCTCGAAACAGACAGGGTACTGTCGTTGTAATTTATTTTTACAGCCAGGTTATTAAAAAATTCATAGCCCAGCAGCCCGTGTATGGGAATGCCCGCATAATTGGAGAGGCCAAAATGGTCGCTCTTCAACACTGCTGATGCTACATCGTAGCTCTTAAGCCCAGGTATTTGTACATCCAACGGCGCAGTAACATAGGCTTCAAATGCATCGCCATCGCCAATGCCCTGTATCTTGAGCGTGTGCTTAATGATGTTTAAAGAGTCGATCAGTTTAGGATCAGTGATCAGCATCAGGCCCACTCCGGTATCTAAAATAAAATTAAAGGGACCCTTATTGTTGATGTTCAGCTGGATGATGATCATATCCCTTATCATTTTGAAAGGGATGCTTACACGTTTTCTTTTGTCTTTCAGATCAAAATACTGCGCCTTTGCGGGTGCATGCCAGCAAAATAATACGATCAACAGCAGGAAAGCATGCCGCAGGGCTCCTCTTTTCAGGAAGCCCTTTGTAGTATGAAATAGCCTAATCAACAAAAGTTTATATTTGGTTACTAAAAGTACGTATTAATCATATAAAATTAACCCTATGCAACGAAAAGTATATATTATATTAACGCTGATACTGAGCCTTTTTATATCTTTTCAAAATGCCGATGCGGGTAAAATACGTAAACGGAAAATTAAAAAACTGTTCAAGCACTCGCAGTTGATGAAAGCCCATTTAACCGGGTTTGCCCTGTACGATCTGGATAATAAAAAAATGGTGTTCGAACTGAATTCAGATAAATATTTTACGCCTGCCTCTAATACTAAGCTGGTTACGTTTTATACCTGCCTCAGGTTGCTTGGCGATTCGGTTCCGGCGCTGAAATACGTAATAAGGGGAGATTCGCTTATTTTTTGGGGCACCGGCGATCCGTCTTTTCTTCATAGCGACCTGAAAGCCGTTAACGGATATAATTTATTAAAGGACAGCGGCAAGAAGCTTTATTATGCTGCCGGAAACTATAAAAACGAGATGTACGGCAGCGGCTGGGCCTGGGACGATTATAATGATTATTATCAGGCCGAGATAAACGACCTGCCGCTTGAAGATAACGTGGCCTATATCTATGCCGATAAAAACGACTCATTACAGATCAGACCGGTTTATCTGAAAAAGTATTTGAAGTGCGATACGCTTTATCATCCGGCTACCTTCCGCGTTAAGCGCGATTTCATGAGCAATACACTTGCTTACCCTTTTATGCCGCTGCCTAAAGACTTTAAGCAGTGGGCACCATGGAAAACGAGTGCCGCCCTTACCGCCGAACTTTTGCAGGATACATTAAAAATGCCTGTCACGGTAATTCGTCAGCCTTTGCCGCCCGATGCCAAAACCATTTACAACACTAATGCCGATACCGTTTACCGGCACATGCTGCAGCCAAGCGATAACTTTATAGCCGAGCAGCTGTTACTGGCCTGCTCCTCCGCAAAGTTTGGTATGCTGAACACCGATTCGGTGATCAGTTATTCGAAAGCCAATTTTCTGAACGATCTGCCCGATGCGCCGAAATGGGTTGATGGCTCGGGCCTGTCACGCTACAACCTGTTCACCCCGCGCGATTTTATAATCCTGCTCTGCAAAATACTGGACGAGAAAAAGGATGAAAAAGTAGTACACAGCTTACTCGCAGCAGGCGGCTCAAGCGGCACGGTAAAAAAGGCATACCTTACCGAAAGCGGACAGCCTTTCGTTTGGCTCAAAACAGGTTCCATGTCGTACGTGTATAACCAGAGTGGCTACCTCGTCACTAAAAAAGGGAAACGGCTGGCGTTCTCATTCCTGAATAATAACTTTACCGAGCCCCTTACCACCATAAGAGACGAAATGGTGAGGATGATCACTTATATACATGATGAGTTTTAGTCCATGGCCCATAGACGATAGACCATAGTAAAAAAAACATTCTTTCTATGGACTATGGACCATTGACTATCGACTATTCTAACCCTCCCCCTTCTTCAACGTCTTCAGCGTTCCCTTCAATTCCGGGTTTTGAGCGGGTAAGGTGTTAACTTCTTTCAGCACCTCGGTTTGCTGTACATGTACGGCATAGTCGGCGGGTTCAATGTGGCTGCCTATGGCTTCGGCATATACCTGCGTAAACTCCGCGCCGATGTATAAAATGGCGGCGGTATAATAGATCCAAACCAGTATCACCAGTATGGAACCTGCCGCACCATAAGCTGAGCTTTTGGCCGTATATTGTATATATACGCTAATAAGGTATTGGCCTAAAACAAATAATATGGCCGTAAAAAACGCACCAGACCGCACATCCTTCCACCTGATCTTTACATCGGGCAGCACCTTAAATATAATACCGAACAAAACGGTGATGATGATCAGGTTAATGGCCAGGTTCACCAAATTGATCAAAAGTGTTGTCAACGCCGGCAAAAAATGTGTTACCCATCCGCTGATGGCGCTCATAATTATGCCGATGATAAGTGAGGCCAGCAGTAAAAACCCAAGACTAACGATCAGCGAAAATGATACGAAACGATTTTTGATGAGCTGAAGCCATCCCTTTTTGGGTTTGGCCTTAACCCGCCATATAATATTCAGCGAGTCTTGTATCTCTATAAAAATACTGCTTGCGCCAACCAGCAAAGTAACCACACCAATTACAACCGCCAGCTGCGATTTGCCCGATAATTGCAGATTTTTCAAAATGTCCTGTATCTGCACAGCTGCCTTATCACCCACATAATGGGCAATTTGCGGATACAACCTGTCCGATGCTGCATCGTGCCCGTAAACAAGTCCAGCTATAGATATGATCAGGAACAGGAGCGGTGCAATTGAGAAAATGGTATAATAGGCCAGCGATGCGCTCAATTTCAGCCCATTATCGCTAATGAACCCCATAAAGGTTGCCGATATAATCTTCCACCATTCTTTTAAATATGCCCTGCTGAAACGTTTCATGCTGTGATTAAATGCCATCGTTTTATAAAATGGGATTCGCGTATAATTGTTTATATATCAAATTGCTGAGCGCAAAAAATGTTTGGAGTGGTCTTTTAAATTATCGTTATCAAATTGAAGCGAAGGGGATATCAAGCAGGGGATACTTTTGCCATCCATTAAAATCATAATGCCACCATTCCGTCGAAATTACATGGAAGCCATGCGTCTGCATTACGGTTTTAAGCAGCTCGCGGTTGGCTATCTGCCGGGGCGGCAGGTCGGCATAATTGGCAGCTGCGCGGTGGCTAAAGCTATCAAAACTGGTTGGCATTTCCAGCTCTTTGCCGGTTTTCAGATCGATAACACTCAGGTCGATGGCACAACCGCGGTTATGTTTCGAGCCTTTGCGCGGGTCTGCAACAAAGTTGGTATCAGGTGTTACCTCGTAGAATTTTGCAGTAATGGAATAAGGGCGATAGGCATCGTAAATTTTAAGGCCGAGGCCCTTTGCTTTCAACTCGTCCTCCACCTCTTTCAGCGCCATCACTACCTGCAAACGGGCAAAGGCCCGTGCCTGTGGGTACATTTTGCGGTGTGTAAAATTATTGGTAGTGGCGTACCTGATATCGAGCGCTATGCCGGGAATATGCTGTTTGATCTCTACCAGCCGCGAATCAGGATCGGCCTTAACAGCAGCCTTATAAGCCTTAGGCCCCATTACTTTCGAGCTGTCGATATATTTATAATGCTGCGCCATTGTTATAGTGGCTAAAATCATAAAAAACACGAACAGTACCGGTCGCTTCATATACTTAACGGTGAGAAACTATCAAAAGATCGAGGTCTTTACAAGGGATAGAAAAGCGGTCGCCGATGTATTTGTTGGTCAGCTGTCCTTTAAAAATATATACAGACTCGCGCATACCTGCTTTGGCCCAGATCAGGTCTTTCAGGCTGCCGTGCTCACCAATATCCAGCAGAATAGGCGCAAAAATGTTGGTCAGTGCATAAGTAGCGGTTCGCGCCACCCGCGATGCTATATTCGGTACACAATAATGGATCACGTCATATTTCCGGAAAACCGGATGGGTATGATTAGTTACTTCCGAGGTTTCAAAACAGCCGCCCTGATCAATGCTTACATCAATGATCACCGAGTTAGGTTTCATACGACTTACCGTCGCCTCCGATACAATACAGGGACTACGACCGTCTTCCGCACGCATGGCACCAATGGCAACATCGCAGGTGGTAATGGCTTTCTCCAGCACAATAGGCTGCACCACCGATGTAAACACCCTGCTGCCGATGTTATTCTGCAGCCTGCGCAGCTTATAAATAGATGGGTCGAAAACTTTCACTTCCGCACCGAGCGATATGGCCGTACGGGCTGCATATTCGCCAACGGTGCCAGCGCCCAATATCACAATTTCAGTTGGGGGTACGCCGGTGATGCCGCCAAGCATCAGGCCTTTGCCGTCGAAAATATTGCTCAGATATTCGCCTGCTATCAGGATGGAGGTAGCGCCGACTATCTCGCTCATGGCACGCACCACGCTGAGTGATCCGCCTTCATCGCGCAGATGCTCAAAGCATAATGCCGTTACCTTTTTATTGATAAGTGCATGAATGGTATCGGCTTTAAGCGTTGATAACTGCAGGGCCGAGATCAATGTTTGCCCGATCTTCATCATCTCTATCTCGGCCAGCGTTGGCGGAGCGATCTTAATGATAATATCAGCCTCATAAACCTTTTTAGTATCGTAAACTATCTGGGCGCCCTGTTCAGCGTAATCTTTGTCAGAAAAATTGGCGGCCTGCCCGGCGTTGCTTTCCAGCATTACATCGTGCCCATTGTTAATCAGCAAGGCAACCGACAGCGGCGTTAACGGGATCCTGTTCTCCTGGAACGAGACTTCTTTGGGAATACCTATATATAATTTGTTTTTTTTGTTCTTTACCTCCAGCATCGATTCCTGGGGCTGCATCAAAGCTTGTTTCGCGATGTCCGAAAAACCACTGTATTTCCCTGAACTCATTCTATTATTTTTCTGGATGATGAAGTTAAGTAAAAAACAGCTGAATTGAAATTATATTTGCTTAATAGTTATCTCCCTCGCATTACCCGCAAGCGCCTTTATCTCAACGCTCAAATAATGATCGGGCAGTAGTCCCGGTATCTTTTCGGGCCACTCGATAAAGCAATACGCATCAGAGTAAAAGTATTCCTCGTAACCCATATCCAGCGCTTCGGTTTGGTTCTTTAAACGATAAAAATCGAAATGATAGATGCGGTTTTTAGCCCCAATATATTCGTTAACTATAGAAAACGTAGGACTGGTAACCGGCTCGGTAGTACCCAAACCGTCACACAACGATTTAATGAGCGTAGTTTTGCCCGCACCCATTTCGCCATAAAATAAAAAAATTCGGTTTTGGCCTGCGAAGTTGATGATATCGGCGGCGACCGATGGAAGATCTGATAAAGAAGTAGCGGTTAATAACATTGGTAGTAACTCTATTTCTCCACGCGTCATTGCGAGGTACGAAGCAATCTCTACACAGGACATTCCCTGATGCAAAGTCCAGAGATTGCTTCGTACCTCGCAATGACGTGCGGGTTGAATTGTCAAAAATAATAAAATTTACTTCGGCCCGTAAACCGCAATAGGTATCAGCATTTCCTCTAACGAG
The DNA here is from genome assembly GCA_036569325.1 of Mucilaginibacter sp. Lineage (GTDB taxonomy): Bacteria > Bacteroidota > Bacteroidia > Sphingobacteriales > Sphingobacteriaceae > Mucilaginibacter. The sequence goes on from DATCQV010000076.1 coordinate 7,946, forward strand.
ATCCCTCCGTGCTGAAACGTTTCATTATAAAAATTAACGAAGTGGTTATAGTTGTTCGGGTACACAAAGTAGCTGTCTTCCTTGGCAAACACAAAGCTTGAGCTTACGTGCAGCTTAGGCAGCATGGCATCGTGGGGGTTGCGGATGTGGAATACTTCCTTAGGGTTAAAGTTGAGGTTTTTGCCCTGCTTGTAGCGCAGGTTGGTGTTGGTATTCCTGTCGCCCACAATTTTGCTTGGGTTTTTAACCTTGATGGTGCCGTGATCGGTAGTGATCACTACGCGAACCTGTTTTTGCGCCAGGAATTTCAACAGATCGAACAACGGCGAATGCTCGAACCAGGATAGTGTTAATGAGCGGTAAGCCGCATCGTCGCTGGCCAGCTCGCGGATCATCTGCATATCGGTGCGGGCGTGCGACAGCATATCCACAAAGTTATATACCACCACGTTCAGCTCATTATTCATCAGGTTATTTACCGACTCGTTGAGCGCGCGGCCTTCATCTATATTTAATATCTTGGTGTAAGAATGCTTGACATCCTTACGCAGCACACGTTTCAGCTGATCGGCAAGGAAATCGCCTTCATACAAGTTCTTACCACCCTCGTCCTCATCGTTCTGCCACATACCGGGGTAGCGTTTCTCCATATCCAGCGGCATCAGCCCCGAAAAAATGGCGTTACGCGCATACTGGGTAGCGGTTGGCAGTATGCTGTAATAAGTATCCTCGTCCTCTAACCTGAAGTATTCGGTAATAATAGGGTTAATGATCTTAAACTGGTCGTAGCGCAGGTTATCAATCAATATAAAAAATACAGGGCCCCTGCCGTCAAGCATCGGGAAAACCTTCTTTTTCATCAGCTGTGATGAGTTTACCGGCGCGTTGTCCGGCTCTTTCAGCCACCTTAAGTAATTACGTTCCACAAACTTGCAGAACTGTACGTTAGCCTCGGCTTTTTGAAGCGTTAGTATCTCGTGCATGCCTGCATCTTCGAGGCTTTCAAGCTCAAGCTCCCAATAGATCAGCTTTTTATAAACATCTACCCATTCCTGGTAGCTCAGGTTATCATTCAGCGTCATGCCCAGGTTGCGGAAATCCTGCTGATAGGCCATGGTTGTTTTCTCGGTAACCAGGCGCTTATTCTCGGTAAGCTTCTTGATGGTAAGCTGGATCTGTTTTGGATTTACCGGCTTGATCAAATAATCGTCGATCTTTGAACCGATTGCATCCTCCATCAGGTATTCTTCCTCGTTCTTGGTGATCAGTACGATAGGGATATCATTGTTCACGTTCTTTATCTGCGACAAGGTTTCCAGTCCGGTGAGGCCAGGCATATTCTCATCCAAAAAAACAAGGTCGAAGTGATTATTTTTAAAAGAATCCACCGCATCGTTGCCGTTGGTAACGGTGGTAACTTTATAGCCTTTTTCGGTTAAAAAAAGTATATGTGGTTTTAATAGGTCAATTTCGTCGTCGGCCCAAAGTATGGCTGTATCCTGCATGGTATTTTATATTTAAGTAGATGTGGGACCGAAATTACGTCAATTTAAGGATTATCAGAATGAAGTTACGTACGATATTGTTATGTATTATTTATATTATTCTGAAAAACCCGAATAGATAAATTCCGATTCAGACATAAATAAACCTCAAAGCACGGGTTTTGTTGTTGATTATTAAAGAGATTAACAAAAATTAACAATTAAAAGACCGGCCTTTTACCTTTATTTAACATTTTTGCACTGCTATTACCACATTGAATAAAAAGAAAATAATAAACGATCCCGTTTACGGGTTTATCAGCATCCCGACAGAGCTGATCTTCGACCTGATAGAGCACCCCTATTTTCAGCGTTTGCGCTATATTAAACAGGTTGGGATGACGCACCTCGTGTACCCAGGCGCTTTACATACCCGTTTCCATCATGCTTTAGGTGCCATGCACTTAATGAGTATGGCTATTGAAACCCTGCGCAATAAAGATCATGAAATAAGCGCAGAAGAAGAGGAAGCCGTAACCATAGCCATCCTGCTGCACGATATTGGTCACGGCCCCTTTTCTCATGCGCTGGAAGAAACCATTGTGGAACATATCTCGCACGAGGATATCTCAACCATGATCATGCAGCGGTTGAACAAGCAGTTTGACGGGCGGTTGGATATGGCCATCCAGATATTTGAAAACAAATACCCGCGTCGTTTTTTGCATCAGTTGGTATCCAGTCAGCTGGATATGGACCGGATGGATTACCTGAACCGCGACAGCTTTTTTACCGGTGTATCTGAAGGCGTGATCAGTTCCGACCGTATCATCAAAATGCTGAACGTAAAGGATGACGAGATAGTAGTGGAGGAAAAGGGCATTTACTCAATCGAAAAATTCCTGATTGCACGCCGGTTAATGTACTGGCAGGTATACCTGCATAAAACCGTGATAGCTGCCGAGCAGTTATTGGTAAAGATCTTAAAGCGCAGCCGCGAACTGGCCCTGACCGGCCAGGAAATGTTTACAACTCCCGCATTGAGCAAATTCCTGAAGAAGCCGGTAAGCCGCGAAGAGTTTATGACCGAGGATCACTACCTTGAAACCTTTGCCGGGCTCGACGACACCGATATTATGGCAGCGGTAAAAGTATGGGCCACCCACGATGACTTTGTGCTGTCGAAACTATGTCGCGACCTGGTACAACGCAAACTCTACAAAGTCGATATCACTAACGAAGCTCCGGACCCTGAACTGGTGGATAAGCTTACAAAAAAAGCCATGAAGAAATACGGCATCAGCGAACACGAGGCGTCGTATTTTGTGTTTACCGAAACCATCCGGAATAAAGCTTATCGTTCCGGCGATGGTAACATCTGTATCCTGATGAAGAACGGATCGATCAAAGACATCACCGCGGCCAGCGATAACTCTAACCTTGAAGCCCTGGCTAAGACCGTGGAGAAGCATGTATTATGCTATAAAAAGAAACTAAATAGATGAGTGGTTGGATTAAGTTGATTGGGCGAGTGGTTGATTAAGTTTTGTTGTCAACTAATCGACTAAGCCCAACTGAATCTACCCGATCAACTACTCACCAATCAACTATATTTTCTAAACAATTAACATTAAATTTGCCCGATGCAATTTACCGCACAGCAGTTAGCTGCAATACTTAAAGGAACAGTTGAAGGCGACCCCTCGGTGCAGGTAAATCAGCTGGGTAAAATTGAGGAGGCCGAGGCGGGTTCGCTATCGTTTCTGGCTAATCCCAAATACGAGCAATACCTTTACACCACAGGGGCTACGATCGTTATCATTAATAACGACCAGGTTCTTGCCGAACCTGTTAGCGCTACGCTCATCCGCGTGGAGAATGCCTATATGGCCATTACCATGCTGCTGGATATGTACAACAAGCTGAAGCTTGATAAAACCGGCATCGAACAACCCAGTTTTGTACATCCTTCTGCCACCATTGGCGAAAACGTTTATATCGGCGCCTTTGCCTACATCGGCCCGAACGTAAAAATTGGCGACAATTGCAAGATCTACCCGCAAACCTATATTGCCGACGATGTGGAGCTGGCTGATAACGTCACCCTGTTTTCGGGCGTAAAGGTTTACTTCGATTGTAAGATAGGGAAGAATGTCATCATCCATTCGGGCACCATTATCGGGGCCGATGGTTTTGGATTTGCGCCGGTTGGCGATGGCACCTACAGCAAGATAGCGCAAATAGGCAATGTGATCATAGAAGATGATGTAGAGATCGGCTCAAATACTACCATAGACAGGGCTACAATGGGTTCAACCATTATCCGGAAAGGCGTAAAGCTGGATAACCTGATCCAGGTGGCGCATAACGTAGAGATCATGAGCAACACGGTAGTGGCTGCACAAACCGGCATTTCGGGAAGCTCAAAAGTGGGCGAAAACAGCATCATCGGCGGTCAGGTAGGCATTGTGGGGCATATCAGCCTGGCAAAAGGAACGCAGGTACAGGCACAATCGGGTGTGAGCCGTTCGCTTACCGAAGAAGGTAAAAAATGGATGGGCTCGCCTGCACAGCCGTACGCCAATCACATGCGGTCGCAAATTGTATTTAACCGCCTGCCCGAACTGGAGAAAAAAGTAAACGAACTTGAAAAGATAATAGCAGAAATGAAGAAAAGTCATTAGGCATTAGCCATTGGTCATTAGTAAGGTAACCGCGCTAAGACCAAATGACTAATGACCAGTGACCAATGACTACCATACAATGAACGTAAAACAAAAAACTATTAAAGCGCCGGTTTCGGTTTCGGGTACTGGTTTACATACCGGGCAAAGCGTTACCATGACGTTTAATCCCGCCCCCGAAAATCACGGTTATAAGTTCAGAAGGGTTGACATCGACGGTCAGCCGGTTATTGATGCCGATTGCGATAATGTTACCGATACCTCACGCGGTACTACCATCACCCAAAACGGCGCCAGCGTTAGCACGATAGAACATGTTCTGGCTGCTTTGGTGGGCCTGGAAGTAGATAACGTACTCATCGATATGGATGGCCCCGAAACCCCGATCATGGACGGCAGCTCTATCCAGTTCGTAGATGCCATTAAAGATATGGGCCTGGTAGAGCAGGAAGCCGACCGCGAATATTACCACATCCCCTACAACATACACTATTCCGAACCTGACCGTAAGGTTGAAATGGTGGCCATGCCTTTAGACGATTACCGTTTTACCTGTATGGTTGACTATAATTCGCAGGTGTTGGGCAGCCAGCACGCCAGTATCTCTACCATATCAGAGTTTAATAAAGAGATCGCATCGAGCCGCACCTTTTGTTTTCTGCATGAGCTGGAAATGCTGCTGCAGCATAACCTTATCAAAGGCGGCGATCTGAACAACGCCATCGTTGTAGTAGATAAAGACGTTGACGAAGAAGAATTAGCGCACCTGGCCAAAGTATTTAACCGTAAAGACATCAAGGTTGCACCGCAGGGTATCCTGAACAATATAGAGCTTCGTCATCAGAATGAGCCGGCGCGCCATAAGCTGCTGGATATGATTGGCGACCTGGCATTGGTAGGCGTTCCGCTGCGCGGACATATCATGGCTGCAAGGCCCGGACACGCCGCAAACGTGGCCTTCGCCAAAAAAATAAAGGCATTAATTAAAAAAGAGCGCAGCCGTAAACACATAAAAATTTACGACCCGAACGCTAAACCGGTGTACGATACCGTTGAGATAATGAAAATTCTGCCGCATAGGTATCCGTTCCTGATGATCGATAAGATCCTGGAGCTGACCAAAAGCCACGTGGTGGGATTAAAAAATGTGACCATGAACGAGCAATTGTTTAATGGCCATTTTCCGGGCGCGCCGCTGTTTCCGGGTGTGTTGCAGATAGAGGCAATGGCACAAACGGGCGGGATCCTGGTACTGAATACCGTGCCTGATCCGCAGAATTATATTACCTTGTTCCTTAAAATAGAGAATGCGAGGTTTAAACTGCCGGTAGTACCGGGTGATACAGTGATATTCCATTGCAACCTCATAGCGCCAATAAGGCGCGGCATTGCCCAGATGAAGGGTATTGGTATGGTTGGCGATAAAGTAGTGGTAGAGGCCGAGCTGATGGCACAAATAGTAAAAAAACAAGAAACTGAATAAGCATGATCCAGCCTTTAGCATACATACACCCCCAGGCCCGCATTGCCGATAACGTGGTAATAGAGCCTTTTGTAACCATCCATAAGGACGTTGAAATTGGCGAAGGCACATGGGTAGGCTCAAACAGCACCATTATGGACGGCGCCCGTATCGGCAAGAACTGCCGTATCTTCCCGGGCGCAGTAATATCGGCCCCGCCGCAGGATCTGAAATACAAAGGCGAGCAAAGTACCGTTTCGGTAGGCGATAACACCGTTATCCGCGAATGTGTAACCCTTAACCGCGGCACCGCGCTTGATAAAAATACCACCACCATAGGCAGCAACTGCCTGCTGATGGCCTACGTTCATGTTGCGCACGATTGTGTAATTGGTGATAACGTGATCATTGCCAATTCGGTACAGCTGGCCGGGCACATTAACGTGTACGACTATGCCTTCATCGGCGGAACATCAGCCGTGCATCAGTTCGTAGAGATCGGCGCGCACAGCATGATCTCGGGCGGATCGCTGGTACGTAAAGACGTGCCTCCGTTTACTAAGGCCGGTCGCGAGCCGCTGTCGTATATCGGGATCAACTCTGTGGGATTGCGCCGCCGTGGATTTTCGGCGACTACCATTAACGAGATCCAGGAAATTTATCGCATTATCTTCCTGAAAAAATACAACATCACCAAAGCGCTCGACATTATTGAAGCCGAATTCAACCCAACCATAGAACGCGACGAGATCATCAACTTCGTACAGAACTCGCAGCGTGGCATTATGAAAGGGTTTGGGAATTCCTAAGGAGTTCATAGTTGATGGCTCATGGTTCATGGCAGCTGCAAAAGTTGCCGTACGCTAACCTAAGCCACAATTTCGGCTATGAACCATGAACTATAAACTATGAGCTACCAAATCACCCTCCAAAATATAGGCCGGCGTTTTAACCGCGAATGGATCTTCCGGGGGGTTGATCATACATTTACCGATAACCGGTTGTATGCCATACTCGGGCCCAACGGCTCCGGAAAATCAACGCTGTTGCAGGTGTTGAACGGCAGTCTTTCTCCATCTGTCGGGCAGCTCAAATATCATTTTAATGATGCTGAAGTTGAAGCGGCTGAGGTATATAAACACCTCAGTTTAGCGGCTCCTTATCTGGAACTGATAGAAGAGTTTACCTTAAGTGAAGTGATCGACTTTCACTTTAAATTCAAGCCCTACAAAAGCGGCATGGATAAAGCAGCTGTGATTGATCTGCTGGCTATGCAGACCAATAAAAATAAGCTGATCCGGTATTTCTCTTCCGGTATGAAACAGCGCCTGAAATTAGCACTGGCATTTTGCTCCGATACCCCCATGCTAATGCTTGATGAACCTACATCTAACCTCGATACGCAAGGCGTGGATTGGTATTTAGGCTTGGTGCAGCAATTTTCTGCCGGCCGTCTCACCATTATCTGCTCGAATCAGGAACATGAATACAGCTTTTGTGATGAGTATTTGAGTATTACGGATTACAAGGGGGAGAAGAAAAGTTAACGCATTTTCTTATTCCCGCTTGTAATTTCGCGCTCGAAATGACAAAAAGGAGAATCAAAAATCTTACGCCTCAACACTAACCTTTTCACCTATCTGCTGGCGCCACATAGCATAATACAAGCCTTTTTGCGCTAACAGGTCGAAATGCTTACCGGCTTCAATAATATGACCTTTCTCTAATACATAGATCTTATCGGCATGCATAATGGTCGACAGTCGGTGAGCGATCAATATAGTGATATGATTTTCAAGCACCGATACATCGCGGATGGTCTCCGTAATTTCTTCTTCGGTAATGGAGTCTAATGACGAGGTAGCTTCGTCAAACACCAGGATGTCCGGTCTGCGCAGTAAGGCGCGCGCTATAGAAAGGCGTTGTTTTTCGCCGCCCGATACCTTTACGCCACCTTCGCCAATAACCGTGCTCAGGCCCTTATCGGCACGGGCCAGCAAGGTTTGACAAGCGGCACGCTGCAGCACATCCATACATTCCTCATCCGTAGCGCCCGGACGAACGAATTGCAGGTTCTCGCGGATGGTCCCCGAAAATAGTTGTGTGTCCTGTGTTACAAAGCCAATTTTTTCACGTAACTGGTCAAGATCTATCTCTTTGCTTAGCGTGTTGTTATAAAGAATATCGCCTTCCAATGGCTGATAAAGTCCCACCAGCAATTTCACCAGCGTTGTTTTACCTGAACCCGACGGACCGACAAAAGCGATGGTCTCGCCGCTGTTCACCTCGAAGCTGATATTGTTTAAGGCGTTACGGGTAGCCGTTAAATGTTTGAAGGTAACATTCCCGAATGTCAGCGTGTTCACTTTTTCAAGCAGTACCGGTCTTTCGGGTTTGGCATCAATAGGCGTGTTAAGGATATTCTGGAAATTGCCCAGTGAAACCTCTGCTTCACGCCAGGCCACGATCACATTTCCAAGCTCCTGTAATGGATTAAACAGGAAGAAGGAATAAAAAAGAAAGCTGAAATATTGTCCCGGTGAAATAGTTTGTTTAAAGATCAGCAGTAATAACACCACTACCATGGTGCTGCGCACAAAGTTTACAGTAGTACCCTGTACAAAGCTCATACTACGTACATACTTTACCTTTTTAAGTTCAAGGCCTAATATTTTATAAGTGGTGCTGTTCAAACGCTCGATCTCCTGTTTGGCCAAACCAAGACTTTTTACCAGCTCGATGTTTCGCAGTGATTCGGTGGTAGAACCTGCAAGAGCCGTGGTTTCAGCCACAATGGTGCGCTGAATTCTTTTAATACGGCGGCTCATGGCCATGCTCACAAAGGCAATAACGGGGATGGCCGCAAAATAAACCAGCGTAACCTGGTAATTCACCTTCAGCGAGTAAACGATCACGAAGATCATGCCGATGAGGCTCACAAACAATACGCTTATGAATGAGGTAATAAATTTCTCGTTATCCAGCCTTACCTTTTGCAGGATACCCAGGGTTTCACCACTGCGCTGATCTTCAAACACCTGGTATGGTAGTTCGAGCGAATGCTTCAATCCATCGGCGTACATTTCTGCGCCGGTTTTTTGAGTGATGATATTGGTAAAGTAATCCTGGAAGTTTTTGGCAATACGCGACACCATGGCCACACCTATAGCACAGGCAACCAAATAAATTACGCGATGCAGGTATTCATCGTATTTCAGCGAAGCACGCTTCTCGATAACCACGTCAACGATACGGCCGGTAATATATGGATCGAGCAGGGAAAAGCCGATGTTAAAGGCTGCCATAAGCAGGGCCAGCGCCACCACCCAGCGGTGTTTTGACAAATATGATAGTAGAATTTTCATCCGTTTTAAACAGTTTTTTGGGCAAAAATACAGCAACCCGCTTCGCAATCAGCCTGATTGCCGGAATTTTACATTTAAGCGATGTACGGATAACAATAACAAAGGCTCGCTCTGTCATTTCGGGCGAGAGCGAGAACTACTCTGTTGAGCGTAGCGAAAAAAACTTCGACGAGCGACATTATCGTTATACATTAACGCCGATGCATAGCCCGAATACAAAGCATATAAGATCTTTCACTGCGTTCGAAATGACAATGGGAGCGAAAAAATTTGTAACAAAAAAGCCACCCTACTCTCAGGATGGCTTTTTAAATATTTATATGGTGAGCAAACTCACACAGTCATTACGTCTTTTTCTTTCGCCTCGGCAAGTTGATCTACCTTTGCGATGAAAGCATCAGTTAATTTCTGAACTTCCGCTTCACCGGTCTTCATTTCATCTTCAGAAACGCCTTCCGATTTTAGTTTCCTGATCTTCTCATTAGCATCCTTACGGATGTTACGTACAGCAACTTTACCGGTTTCAGCCTCAGCCTTAACTTTTTTCACTAATTCCCTGCGGCGCTCTTCAGTAAGCGGCGGTACATTGATGCGGATAATCACACCATCGTTTTGAGGATTAACGCCCAGATTAGCTTCTTTGATGGCCTTCTCAATCGGCGCCAGCAATGATTTCTCCCATGGTTGAACCACGATGGTTCGTGCATCAGGAGTATTCACACTGCCCACCTGGCTAAGCGGGGTTGGAGTTCCATAATATTCAACAACTATATCATCCAGCATAGCCGGGTTAGCCTTACCGGCGCGTATTTTTTGCAGTTCGCCATCGCAGTGCTCAATGGCTTTTTCCATTTGCGCTTTGGCTTCAGTAACTTGTTTTTTAATGAGTTCGCTCATCTTTGGTCGGTTTTGCAGGCAAAAATAGTAAAAAGATTGGAATAGAGATTAGCGGCTTTAGATTAGAGATTAGAACAAATTTTGTAAAACAACATCTTCGGTGGTTACTAACTCCGCCGCTTTCCTATCTCCCCTTACTTCACCAAGGTACCAATCGGCTCACCATTGGCAATCTTCATAAAGTTGCCCGGCTTGTTCATGTCAAATACGATGATAGGGAGGTTGTTTTCCTGGCAAAGGGTAATGGCGGTCATATCCATCACGTTAAGGCCTTTGTCGTACACCTCCTGGAAGGAGATCTCATCGTAACGTGTGGCTGTTGGATCTTTCTCCGGGTCGGCGGTATAGATGCCGTCAACGCGGGTGCCTTTTAATACCACATCGGCCTTTATTTCGATAGCCCGCAGCGATGCCGCGGTATCTGTAGTAAAGTATGGGTTACCTGTACCTGCGCCGAAGATCACAATGTGGCCTTCCTCCAGATGATGCATGGCGCGCCGGCGGATGTAAGGCTCGCAGATCTGCTCCATTTTAATGGCGCTTTGCAGGCGGGTTTGCACGCCTATGCTTTCGAGCGCGTTTTGCATGGCCATACAGTTGATAACCGTTGCCAGCATGCCCATATAATCGGCCTGGGCACGCTCCATTCCCGATTTTTCTGCACTTAAGCCGCGGAAAATATTCCCGCCGCCAACAACAACGGCTATTTCAACGCCTTTGTCATAAACGGCCTTTATATCCTGTGCATACTGTAAAACCTGGTTATTATCAATTCCGTATTGCTTGTCGCCCATGAGCGATTCGCCGCTAAGTTTAAGGAGGATCCTTTTATACGCCATTAGAGGTAGTTAAATTGGTCAAAAATATGGAAATATAATCAACGTTAAAATTTTATAAAGAAATAAGCACCAATTGTCACGAATAATATCGAATTACACGAATCTGGACTTGTTGAATATGCCGTGCATCCTCTTAAAAATCAATTCGTTAAATTCACCTCAATTCGTGTCATTCGTGGTCATTAAATTGCCTTTAAACACAGTCCCTTTTACCTGGTACTTATCGTCAAATACAATCATATCAGCATCACAGCCTGCGGCAATACGGCCTTTGTGCGGCATTTTTGCCAGCTGTGCGGGATATAATGAGGCCATATTAACAGCTTCAGCCAGTTCAATCCCAACCTTCTCCACGCAATTCTGTACGGCTTTCAGCATGCTCAGGCTCGAGCCCGATAAGGTACCGTCGGGCATTACATAGCGGTCGCCGGTAAACTGGTGCTGGTAAACGCCTTCATCGGTTACGGTAACGGCATCGGTAATCAAAAACAGTTTGTCGCCCAGTTCGCGTTTGGCCAGGCGCACCATCGCAAAATCCACATGGATACCATCGGCAACAATGCTGGCATACGGGCGCTCCTCAAATATCGCAGGAATATAGCCCGGTTCGCGGTGATGCATTTGCGGCATGGCATTAAACAGGTGCGTTACTGCCGGAACGGGTTTATTTAAAAACCGCTTTCCTTCATCGTAAGTAGCATTGCTATGACCCGAAGAAAGGATAACGCCCTGCCCATGCAGGTAATCAATCACTTCCTGATCCTGCAGTTCGGGCGCAATGGTCATCATTTTCAGTTCGCCTTCGGCCATCTCCACCCATTTTTTTACTTCTTCCAGTGTGCCCTTCTTAATGAATTTAGCCGGATGCGCGCCGCGTTTGGCCACGTTCAGGTACGGGCCTTCAAAATGCATCCCCAGGTAACTTCCCTTGGCACGCTTGCGGTACTCCTTAGCAGCTGCTATGCCCTGCTCAAATATCTCTGGCGTGTTTGTGCCGATAGTGGCAAAGAAGCCGGTGGTGCCCTGGGCCAGCAGATCGTCCTCCATGCGCTCCAGTGCTTCCACAACCGGTGTACCGGCAAACAGCTTACCGCCGCTGCCATAGATCTGCAGATCAAGAAGACCCGGCGCTACGTAAGCACCTTTAAGGTCTTTTTTTTCTACGCCTTCCGGCATGGCGCTTTCGTCGGTAATTGCTACAATTTTTTCGCCGGTGATGAGGATCACTTTGTTGCCGGCAATGCGGCCATCAGAAATTAGCCGGAGGTTGTGAAGTGCTGTTATCATATCAACTCAAATAAATTCGTATTTGCATTGGCCTTCTTTAGGCTCAAGTGGTGGGTTCCCCTCTCGAGAGGGGCAGGGGTGTGTTCGCCATCCCTGCTGTCAAACTTTTACAAACCATCAACATCTTCAGACACACCCCTGCACCCCTCTCAAGAGGGGAATCGCACGGGCCACGTTTTCAGGGCAGCGGCTTGGGTAACTTATTATTACAAAAAAAATCCCCCTCGACGTATCGAGGGGGATTTAATATTAAGCTCCTAAAGCTACCCGCTTGAAGGCGGTAACTGTTAAGCCTTTTTCAACGCCGCTCAGGTATTGAGCAATATTTTTAGATGGGTCTTTAACAAACTCCTGGTTCAACAAAGTCGAGTCTTTGTAGAATTTGTTCAGTTTGCCGGCAGCGATCTTTTCAACCATTTCTTCCGGTTTGCCTTCAGCGCGGATCTGATCTTTTGCAATTTCAAGCTCACGCTCAACTGTCGATGCGTCAACACCGTCTTTATCAATGGCAACAGGGTTCATTGCAGCAATTTGCATAGCAACGTCTTTACCTGCTTCTTCAGCTCCTTCAGCGTCTGCACTTAAGCCAACCAATACACCTAAACGGAAGTTACCATGGATGTAACCGATCACTCTTTCAGCCTCAACGGTAGCATATTTAGATACGCCGATCTTCTCGCCGATCTTACCTGTTTTTTCGATGATCACTTCGCTGATAGCGGCACGACCGGTTTCGGTATCGATAGCCAGTGCGTTCAGTTCTTCTAATGAAGCAGGTTTTGCTTCAACAGCTGCGTTAGCGATCTGGTTACCGAAAGCCACGAACTCAGCGTTCTTAGCTACGAAGTCGGTTTCGCAGTTCAATTCGATAATTACACCGAATTTGCCATCGGCCGAAGCACGTGCTATAACAACACCTTCGTTGCTTTCACGATCCTGACGGCTGGCAGCTACTTTGGCGCCTTTTTTCCTTAGGAAATCAATAGCAGCTTCAAAATCGCCATTGGTTTCAGTTAAGGCTTTTTTGCAATCCATCATACCGGCGCCGGTTTGCTGGCGCAGTTTATTTACGTCGGCTGCAGAGATTTGTACTGTAGACATTGTATTTTAGTTTTAATGTGGTGTAAATGCTAAAAGGGTTATAAATGCCGCAAAGATAACTTTTCGCCGCATCTACAACCCTTATAACTATGTTAAATTATTCTTCTGTAGTTTCGGCTGTTGGGGCTGCGTTGTCCTCAATAGCAGCGTCAGCTTCTACCGCAGTTCTGCGGGCTCTTTTGCCTTCAGCACCGGCAGCGCGGTCTGCAACTTCCGGAGCGTCAGCTTTTGCTTTTGCAGCTACTGCTTCTTTTTCAGCTTCGTCTTCTTTCTCGCGTTTGCGCTCGTCCAAACCTTCAACAATCGCCTGGATAATGATACCGGTGATCAGAGAGATCGATTTGGTAGCATCATCGTTAGCAGGGATCGGGAAGTCGATGTTCGAAGGATCGGAGTTGGTATCAACCATTGCAAAGGTTGGGATATTCAACTTCAATGCTTCAGAAACTGCGATGTGCTCTTTCTTAACGTCGATCAGGAACAATGCAGCAGGTAAACGGTTTAAGTCCGCGATACCACCTAACAAGGTTTCTAATTTGATACGCTCACGCTGAATCATCAGCCTTTCTTTTTTCGAAAGGTTGCTGTAAGTACCGTCTTTAGTCAATTTATCGATGTTCGACATCTTTTTGATCGACTTACGCACGGTAGCGAAGTTGGTTAACATA
>DATCQV010000077.1:0-13405 GCA_036569325.1 Mucilaginibacter sp.
GTGCGGTATATACTTAAAGGGATCTTTCCCGTAATGATCGGCGTTAAGAAAATGCCGTGGTGCTTCAGTCGAATCAACATACCTTTTTTTATCAGCACTAATGGCGTGTTCTGTCAGGTAGTCTATGTTACTTTTATAAAAAGCTGCCATACCTTTTGGCAGGGTAAAAACCGCTAATCTGCCTATACGACGATGTGCGTAAAAGCCCCATGACGAAAAGAGGATAAGGATAAATAGTCCGGCAGTTAATCGGATAGCGTGCTTCATTAACCAAATATAAGTTTATGAAGTAATTACCAGTTTATCCGCTTGTTAAAATTGCCCGCATTTACTTTCACAACTCCCTCAAAAACAAAATAAAAAAACCTTTTTGATATTATAAATAATCATCCTATATTTGCAGTCCTTAAAATAAAAAAGAAAAGAATAACAAAGCTATACAATGGCAAATCATAAATCATCATTAAAAAGGATCCGTGCAAATGCTGCGAAGCGTCTGCGTAACAGGTATCAGGCTAAAACCACCAGGAACGCCATCAAGAAATTAAGAGGTACAACTACAAAAGCTGATGCAAGCGTACTTTTAGTTAAAGTAATTTCTATGCTCGATCGTTTAGCTAAAAAGAATGTTATTCATAAAAACAAAGCTTCAAACAATAAATCGAAGCTTACCAAATTTGTTAATTCCTTAAAATAAGGTTTAGATACTTTTATAAAAAAGCCTGTTTCTGTAAAACGAAGCGGGCTTTTTTATTGCCTCAATTTTCGGACTCGCCAGAGAAAACATTTTTAATTAATTTGAAAAAACAGTAACAAAATAATCCCCGCCTTTCGTATAAGTGGTTGTAAAACAGCCATCGATAGCAAACAGCTATCTTAACTAAAACAGATTAAGCATTGAGGATTTATTTCACCTTATCACTACTGTTCGTTTCAATCTCCTGCTTCGCCGTTATTGACCGGGGCCGGGTTGATAGTTTAAAAACGCTGATCGCATCATCGGCCAACAGGCAGATAGCAGCAGATACTGTAAGCATAAACAGGTTAAATAATCTTGCCGAAAATTATTTCGAGTCAAACCCCGACAGTACGCTTTTTTATGGCCGTAAAAGCATTGAGCTTTCCCGTAAGATCAATTATAAATCAGGCCTGGCCAATGGCCTGGTACAAACAGGTCACGCAAATTTCTTTAAAGGCAACTTTAAACAAGGCCAACAGGATTTCGACGAAGCATTAACTATTTATAAAGCCATTAACGATCTTGACGGGCTAAGCAATTGCTATAAGCTTTATGGCCGCATGGACAATTTGCTGGCAAAATATCAGGATGCATTGTATTACCTGAACCTTGGTCTCGATCTGAATAAAAAATTAAATAACGAAGCCGAAATAGCCGATTGCTATAAAAACATCGGCATAGTTTATTTCAGTGAAGGAAGGAACTCAACCGCACTCGATTACTATTATAAAGCGCTCTATCTAACGCTTAAAAACAACGATAAGAACGCGTCTGTAGCTATTTATAATGACATCGGCGTAGTGTTGCAGGGAATGGAGGTTTATCCAAAGGCTTTGGAATATTACAATAAAGCTTTGGCACTATGCAAAGGCACCAATAATCTCACCGGTGTTGGCACCGTTAACGAAAACATAGGCGAGGTACTTATTGCGCACAAGGAATATGATCGCGCCATGACGCACCTTAATCTTGCCCTGAAGATCGCGAAAAAACAGGATGATAAGGACGGGATGAGTTCAGTGTACACTGATTTTGGCTTGTGCTATGCTCATAAAGGAAACTTTGCATTAGCAAAAAGTTATCTCGATACATCTATCCGGATCGCAAGCAAATACAAGATCGTATATAACCAGGCCTATGCCTTTATCGGCATGGCCACTATGTACAATCTTCAAAAAGACTTTAAAAATGCCTACATCTATGCTACTGAAGGACAACGCATAGCTGCAACATTACGCAACCTGGCCGTGCGCTCTAATGCTGCACTACAGCTTAATAAAACTTTGGCGGGTCTTGGCAGGTATGATGATGCCTACAATATGCTCAGGCGTTATAACGAACTGAAGGACAGCCTCAACAATAACGAAAGCCTGCAGAAACTTACCTCATACAACCTGGCAATGGATTTTGCCTCGAAAGAACGCGAAATTGCCGAACAACATCGTGAAAAAGATGAATCGTACAGGCAGCGCATCAAACAGCAACGCCTCATTAATACTGTCTTCCTGACTATTATTGCGGGAATGCTCGCCGTATCTATTGTTTACTACCGGCAAAAGCGCAAACAGCAAAAAATAAACGCCATGCTGGCCGAGAGGAACAGCGAGGTGCTGCAGCAAAAGGCCGATCTTGACGATCAGGCGCAGAAACTCAACAACCTGAATATTCTGAAAGACAGACTGATCTCTATACTCGCGCACGACCTGCGCGCCCCATTAAGTACTTTAAGAGGATTATTCAGCCTGTTGCAGGACGAAACCATCTCGCATGAGCAATTGCTGGAGATGATTCCCGGCGTACTTAAAAAACTGGAATATACTTCCGACTTTTTAGACACCCTGCTCTTCTGGATCAACAGCCAGATGGATAATTTTGAGCACTCTGCGAAGAGTTTCTACGTTAAAGACATCGTTTCTTACGAAGCCGAAAGTTATTTTGAACAAGCCAGGCTTAAAGGCATTACCCTCATCGATAATGTGCCGCACGACGTAATTGCTTCTGCCGATCCAAATTCAATCCGCATCGTTATCCGCAATTTGATCACCAACGCTATCAAGTTTTCCAAACAGGACGACACGATCGAAATATCCGCCATTCAGCAAGACGAAAATAACTATATCATCTCTGTAACAGATACCGGCATGGGCATGAATGATGATCAGCTAAGCAAGCTATTCAAAAGCAAAGTAAACAGCAACACCGGCACAAATAACGAGTCGGGAACCGGTATGGGCATGCTGTTCTGTAAAGATCTGGTTGAAAAATGTGCTGGCAGGATCTGGGTTACCAGCAAGCTTGGCCTCGGTACAAAGTTCTCATTTACTGTACCGATAGGACATTTGGAGCAACGTTTGGAGGTAGCGTAGTTGTTTTTTTATGATGATGATCACAAATTGTGATGATGGCTCATTATATAATGTCATCACAATTTGTGACTACATACTTTATCAAGCAGCAACAATTTCACTATTTGTCAGCTTAATAAAGATCTTCTCCAGCGCCTGCCCCTTATTCTTAGTTCGCAAGCCATCCAAAGAATCATCGGCTACAATAGTTCCTTTATTGATAATGACCACCTGGCTGCAAACGGCTTCCACCTCCTGCATAATATGGGTAGAAAGAATTACTGTCTTCGTCTTCCCAAGATCAAGTATCAGTTGACGAATCCCGATCAGTTGGTTAGGGTCGAGACCCGATGTGGGCTCATCGAGTATCAGCACCGCAGGGTCATGTAAAATAGCCTGTGCCAGGCCAACACGCTGCTTATATCCTTTTGAAAGCTGCCCTACTTTCTTATGTTGTTCGGGACCAAGCCCGGTTTGTTCTATAATATCTGCTATCCTTTGTTGAGGCGAGTTTAATTTGTGAATACTTGCTATAAACTCCAACGATTCTTTCACGTACATATCCAGATAAAGCGGGTTACTCTCAGGGAGATAACCAATATTTCGTTTCACATCGATCGCCTGCGTTTCAACATCAAAACCACACACCGAGGCTTTACCAGAAGTTTGCGGAATAAAGCCGGTCAATATTTTCATAGTAGTTGATTTCCCGGCGCCGTTAGGCCCTAAAAAACCAAGCACTCCGGGTTTTGCGCTAAAACTTATACTGTCAAGCGCCTTTTGTGCGCCGTAAATCTTTGTTAACGATTCAACAACAATGCTCATATCTCAAAAGTAACTTTTAGATGCGAGATGGACGAAATTCCACCGCCTAATTTTCTATTAGCTTGTTTAAATGTTGAAACATTCTGTCAAAAAAACAGTTATTAATCATTACATTGTAACCCAATATTCATACAATTGTCAACCGAAATTAAAACCTATCAATTGGGCAGTTTAGCCATAATATAATTGTCATATTGTCATACAGGCAGTTGCGGCAAGCTATTTGAATAGAGTATATTTGTAATACGAAAAAGAAAAAATTAAATCATAAAAATCATGGCTTTAGAAATAACTGATGCAAACTTTGACGAACTCGTCCTTAAATCTGACAAACCTGTTTTGATCGATTTCTGGGCAGAATGGTGCGGCCCTTGTCGTATGGTTGGCCCCGTAGTGGAAGAACTTGCAAAAGAATATGACGGCAAAGCGGTTGTTGGTAAAGTTAACGTCGACCACAATCCCGGCATTTCTGTTAAGTTTGGCATTCGCAATATACCTGCCCTGCTTTACTTTAAAAACGGCGAAATAGTTGACAAACAAATAGGCGCAGTTCCAAAATCAGTTTTAGCTGATAAATTGGTTAAACAACTGGCATAACCATTAAATAAATAATAAAAACACCGACCGGATTTATCTGGTCGGTGTTTTTATTTTATACCCTTTGTATATATTTACCCGAAATTGGCGGTTTTATCAATCGGTGAAATCATCAATTAAAATCAGTGCAATCATCATCAATGTTAACCGATAACCAGGAAATAAGACATTTGGCCAACCTCGAGCTTTTAGCCCGCCAGGTGGTAGAAGGTTTTATAACCGGTTTACACCAAAGTCCATTCCACGGTTTTTCGGTTGAATTTGCCGAACATCGCCTTTATAACAACGGCGAATCTGTAAAAAACATCGACTGGAAACTCCTTGCCCGTACCGATAAGCTATTTGTAAAACAGTTTGAAGAAGAAACCAACCTTCGTTGCTATCTGCTGCTGGATACTTCCTCGTCCATGAATTTTCCGGATAAAGGCCTGAATAAACTGCAATTCTCAATCTATGCCATAGCCTCGTTGATGTACCTGTTTAAAAAACAGCGCGATGCGTTTGGCTTATGCCTTTTCAGCGACAAAACCAATATCCTTACACAGGTAAAATCAACGTCGTCGCACTTGTTTTATTTATATGCCGAATTAGAGAAAGCGTATAATAACCCAACAACCAATACTGCCACCAACATTACACAGGTGTTGCACCAGGTTGCCGGGCAAATTCACCAGCGCTCTATGATCATTATTTTCAGTGACATGCTGGAGAACAGCCTCAATACTGAAAAATTGCAATCACTGTTCGCGGCTATTCAGCATTTGAAATATAACAAGCACGAGGTGATTATTTTTAATGTGAGTGATAAACAAAAAGAGCTCGACTTTGAGTTCGATAATCGTCCGCACCAGTTTATCGATATAGAAAGCGGTGAAGAAGTTCGCGTACATCCCGGTAAGATCAGGGATGCCTATATTTCTACGCTCTCACAATATCGCCGTCAGTTACAACTCAAATGCGCCCAGCATCATATCGATCTGGTCGATGCCTATATTCAAGATGGTTACAATAACGTGCTACGGTCCTATCTCATCAAACGAAATAAGATGATATAAAAAAAGCTGATCTTTTCTCCAAAAGATCAGCTTATAGGGGTAACAAGGAACTAAAACTCTGAAGTCCAAATTAACGCAGCTTTTATGAAGATTTTGTGAAGTTGTATCAATTAAAAATAAGTTTTAAAGCAGTGCCCTCATTCCGCACCGATTTTATCCTGATCTTTATATCGTGAAAAGCGGTAATGCTCTTTACAATGGCAAGACCCAATCCGTAACTTTCTTTTTCGTCCGTATCCAGCTTTTCAAAGCGGTTAAAGGCCCTTTCGATCTGCTGCTCGCTCATTCCGCTGCCTGTGTCGGCAATTTCAAGCATATATCCACCTGTAGTTAAATTGTCACTAATTACTATCTGGCCCTGTTCGCGGTTATACTTTATTGCGTTATTGATAATATTAAACAACAGCGTGTGTATCAATCCATTATTCCCCAAAAAGGTGTAAGCGTGTTTAATTTTATTGCTAAATTCAATTTTTTTATCCTCCAGCCGGTCCTCCAACTCGCCATAAACGTCGGCAACTATGGCACCTATCTCCACCTTGTCATTTTTGTTGAACTGGTTGTTTTCCACTTTCGATATCAGCAGCAGGCTATTGATAATGGTCTTCAGTCTGTTTAAGGTTTTTAGCGATGCATATATTTTATTTTCGCTATCCTCCTTCATTTCTTCGTTCAGCAAAATATTTTCCAATCGCGAGCTGATGATCGAAATAGGCGTCAGCAATTCATGCGATACATTGGCAATAAACTGTTTCTCCAGGATAAAAAGATCTGCTATCTTTTTCATCAGCGTACTTATGCTGTCGTCAAGCAGTTTAAAATCCTGGGTATTGGTCTCAACCTTCTCATAATCAAAGTTCATCGGGTCGTTTACTTTTATCAGCTTCCGGTCAATGATCCAGTAAAAGGGCGCTAACAAATATTTGGTAAAGATCAGGTCGATAACCAGCGTAAGTAACAAGGCCAGTACCAAAACCACTAACGTAAATTGTTTAATGGTTTGCTTCAATTGTATCACCGCATCCATTGTGTCGCCAATTTCCAGCAGGTAGCTGCGGTTATCAAAGTTGAACTTATAGCTGAGTATCAAATAATTGTCGCGATTCTTCTCTATGGTGCGTCGTTGCGTGCTGTAACTTTCGGTAGGCTTGCGGTTTGGCTCAAAAGGAATCAGTTTCAGGTAAATGTATTCCTCTTTCAAAATATTATAATTGGTAAAACTCTGCTGCTGGTTCAGGATCTGATCAATTTCTTCCGACGACAAGTTTTTGATGAAGATGTCTTTTTTGTTCTTTAATCGTAATGAAATATGTGCATAAGTTATCTTCTCCAGCGAGAATAAAATAAGCAGCCCGGTAAGCACAATAATGGCCAGCTTTGTAAGGGTATTATATAAAGCCAGTTTTATTTGCAGTTTCATTGTATTGTTGGAATGTTGAAAGGTTGTAAAGTTGTAAAGTTGGGCTATTGCCTTGTTATTAACCGCTTTGTAATAACATTTCAACTTTACAACCTTTCAACATTCCAACCACAGCCTTAAATATTCACTCTGTACCCAATACTTCTTACCGTCTCAAACCAGTCTACCGGCTCAAATTGCGACAGTTTCTTTCGCAGGTTTTTCACATGTACGTCAACAAAGTTCGAGTCAGAGTTTATCTCCAGTACATCGCCCCAAACGTGTTCGGTTAAGTTTGTGCGCGATATTACCCGGTTTTTATTTAACACCAAATAGTTAAATATCTCAAATTCTTTTTTGGTAAGATTGATCCGCTCGGCATTATAATGTACAGTCCGGTTCTGAATGTTTATCCTGAAATCTTTTACAGAAATGTCATTACTTTCCAGCTTATGCTTACGCCTCGTAATTGCGTGCATGCGGGCTAATAACTCGTTTAACGAAAATGGCTTGGCCAGATAATCATCTGCACCCTGTTCAAGGCCGTGTACCTTATCGTCCACAGCACCGCGCGCTGTTAATATGATCACAGCATCCTCGCGGTCTTTAATGCCTTTCAACAGGTGCAGCAGGTCAAAACCATCGCCGTCTGGCAGGGTTAAGTCCAGCAGAATAAAGTCGTAGCTGTTTACAAATATCTTTTCGCCGGCCAGGCCTTTGGTATGCGCATGCTCAATGGTAAAGCCTTCGTGGCTTAAAAATTCATCCACCTCCTGCGCCAGTCCCTTTTCATCTTCAACTATTAAAACATTCATTTGCCCACAAGATACGAACTTAGCCCATTTGTTGTTTAAGTTAACAATACAGATTTTAACCGGGCTAACAGATTAATATCAACGTAAATTAAATAAAAGCTTTGTTAAAATTGCCGCAATCAATTTAGTCGCAACACTGTTACAGTATAATATATCTTTTCTTTTATGAGACTTTCTATTGAACGCAAGCCAATACGAATAAATCCAGATCCGAAACGTGTAATAGCCAGATTCTTTTTTAATGGAAACGACCGCGCCAAAGAAGTCATCCAGCGGGTGATGAACCTCAGCGAAGAAATAGCCTTCGGTATTGTTTCACCCCTGTTGCAGGAATATTCAAAACGCCACCGGAACATAACCCGCGCATTGAACCGCCATTGCAGCAAACTTAAACCCCTCTTTGCCGAGCTCGATATCGATTTCGATACTTTAACAGTATATCGGAAGTTGCTCATCGGCTCGTTTTTCACGCACGAATATTCGATTGAGTCCGCTGCCTTTTTTAACCCATCCATCGTCGAAGACCCCGATCAAACCGAACTTCACGAAGGGCAGCGACGGGTAATTATCAGTTTCCGGGCTGTGGGCGAGGGCCATATCTCATCCATCACTTTCCGCCGTGCTTTGATAGATCAAAATAACGACATCACCGTAACACCGGCAGGCAGCTATATTGATGAGGCGGAAATAGTACGGAACGCAGTTTACAATAAGAAGCTTTTTTTCGAAAAGGCCGTAGTTACACAGATCAATATCGATGTATTGAATGAACTGGAATCAAAGCTTGATCATCACTTCGAATATGCCAACCTGCGCCGCATCATCATCGATTCGCAAAAATTACAGGAAAGCGATATGATGAAACTTGAATATGACAAGGTGTTATGGCTGGCTGATTCCTATTATGAAATCGTGTTCTCGCTCGACACCGATATCTCCGACCGCGTAATATTCCCGATCTCCGAATACGAGCGTAAAGGGATTGAGGATGCGCGTTTTGTTCACTTCAAGAATGACGATGACAGCACAGTTTACTATGCTACCTACACCGCTTACGACGGTTCACTCATTATGCCGAAGCTGCTTCAAACAAATGATTTTTATAACTTCAAAATAATGCCTTTGTATGGTGCCGGTGCTCAAAATAAAAACCTGGCGCTGTTTCCCCGTAAAATAAACGGCAAGTACGCTATGATATCGCGGATAGATGGCCTGAATAATTACATCATGTATTCCGATAAGATCAACATCTGGGAAAAACCCATTATGTTACAACAGCCAAAGTTTAGCTGGGAATTTATACAAATAGGCAATTGTGGCTCTCCCATTGAAACCGAACAAGGATGGGTAGTAATAACCCACGGCGTAGGCCCAATGCGGCGGTATGTATTAGGTGCAAGCCTGCTTAAGCTCGATGATCCGGAAATTGAAATAGGCCGCCTGAAAGAGCCCTTATTGATACCTAACAACGACGAGCGCGAAGGATATGTGCCAAATGTGCTTTATTCCTGCGGAGCTATCGTACACAATGGTAAACTGATTATCCCTTACGGTGTATCCGACTCGTCAACCGCCTTTGCCGAAGTTGATATGACTGAATTGATCTCTAAATTAATTGCCGACAAAAAAGAATCAGATGCCGCCGGAATGTAACAACCTCATTCAAAAAATTCCGCTTTATTATACACTTTTCGGTTGTTGTTTTAAGCGGTAAATTGCCAGGTGCCGTTAATTGCGAAACAAAGCCGTTTTATATTTTTTCGTCCCCTTTGGCACATGCCTTGATATAGATTATAGAGAACATTTCCATTTGAAAATGTGACTGTTAACTATGTCCTATGAAAAGAAAATTATAAAGCGATGGATCATTTTAGAGAAATAAAGAACAACCTCACCTGGCATAATGAGGGGAAATTCGAAGTTGAACTGATCAATGGCGTGATCACTAAACTTAATTTTTGTGAACCCGGTAAAGGCCCGGACGATCCGGGTAAATGCCTTACCTCAACAAACTACAAATTCCTGCAATCTGTTTATGTGAGTCTTGGCGAGTTATTTCAGTTTATAGAGGAAGAGAATAAAAGATTAGGCTATAAATATGCGCAGGAAATAGGTGTCCAACCACTTCATTTCGAAGAGAACGCAGAGCCCGAGAATGAAGTAACCGAACCAAAACTGCGGCCGCTCATAAACTATGATCACCAGCAGGTTGACCAACGCAAGGCAGACCAAACTGCAAATATCGGCAATGCCGATGCAAAAAGCGCTTAAAAAAGATGGCTATTTGACAACTCGCACAATTGTCAAATAGCCGTCTTTTATATTATTCGCCCGTAAAGTTCCAGGTAATCGTGAACCATCTTATCGCACGAAAACCGTTGTTCCGACCAACGCCGACAATCCAAGCGGTTTAAATTTATAATTGCAGTTACAGCATCAACAGCCTCATCCACCGAATTGACGAGGAAGCCCGTTTGCCCATGCTTTATCAATTCCGGCATAGAACCTTTGTTAAACGCAATAACTGGTGTACCGCAAAGCATGGCCTCCGCAACACTCATCCCAAAAGGTTCATTAAAGTTTATAGGATGAAGTAAGGCATAGGCATTGCCGAGCAATTCATTTCGCTGTGCGGGTTCTGCATTGCCAATGTATTCTACATCCGGCCCTAAGTGAGGGTTAACCCGTTCATCAAAATATCGTCCGTCCTGTATAAGTCCTGCTATCAGCAGTTTTCGTTTGCTCTTCCGGGCTATTTCAATGGCTTCGGCAGTTCCTTTGTCGTGATGGATCCTTCCAAAATATAACAGGTAATCTTTCGGCCTATCATTAAAAATAAATTGTTGGGTATTTAAGCCATTATAAACTGTGGTAAGGTAATTCAATTCCGGGCTGCGGTCCGAATTGCTTATCGAAACGTAATGCCCCCTCGAGTTATATTTTTTATAAACCGGAATTATTTTTGGTGAGGAAAATCCGTGTATAGTAGTAATAAAAGGCGTTTTCACCAGCCCCGAATAAGTAAGCGGTAAAAAATCGAAATTATTATGAATAATGTCGAAGTCGCCGGCGCGCTCCACCAGATTGCTGATGTGCAGGCATTCCAAAACTTTCGCATCCTGGCTACGGTCTTCTTCATACCCGCTTTCGCAAACAGAAAACAGCTTACTACCGGTTATCGAATCACCAGTCGCAAAAAGTGATACATCGATGCCCCTTTTTACCAGCCCCTCAGCTATGTTCGATGCAACCTGTTCCCACGGCCCGTAATGCCTTGGCGGCGTACGCCACGCAACCGGCGATAATACAGCTACCTTCATTTAAAACGACATTGAAAACCGCTGATCGCCATTGATCTTGTTGTACTCATACTCAAGTTCAAAAGCCTTGAGTACCGTTAGGTGCGATATTAAATAAGCCAATGTGCTCTCTGCCCCCTGGTTCCGGTTTATACCGGTTGGCAGCAAGCCGTCACAGCAGCCCTTGGTTTCGTGGTCGTAAAGCGGTGCACGCAGTGTATTTTCACCCAAAAACCATTTATAGCACAAAAACATTTTCTCAATGTATTCCGGCCTGCGGAAAATAGTATACGCCTGGAAGTGCATAAGCACCATCGCCATGGTTTCAATAGCCTGCTGATCGTAAACCGGGAATGTACCACCTTTATAATACCATCCATCATTACCTACCGGGCTCAAATAGCCATTTGATAAGGTCAGCTTATCTAAAAACGCCATGGTTTTCAATGCTACCTGTTTTGCTTTTTCGTTGCCTGTTATTTCGCACGAGTGTAGCAAAGCCAGCGGAAGTATTGCGTTATCGTAGGTCATCTTTTCTTCAAACCATTGCCAGTCTACGGTCTGATGCTTCTCGTAAGCAGCTATTAGTGGTTCTGTAAGGTTTGCCATCTCCTTGAGCATCCCTTCGTCGCCCGGATAAACTTTCAAGTATAAGCTGATGCCAATTATCGTATTGGCCATGCCGCGTAAGTGCGTCAGTGCTTTGAAATGCCTGAACGACCTGTGAAATAGTTCGGTTGCAAATTCGCGGTATGAGTTGCTTGATGAACAGGCTATCAGATAACCCAGCGACCAAACTGTACGACCAAATGAGTCTTCCGATCCAACCTCATCCAGATATCTCCTGTCGAAACTCAGGAAATTGCGGAAGTTGCCATCCTCGGTTTGCATATAGTGGATATAACTCAGGTATATCGGCAAAAGCTCGAATGCCTCCCTGCTTTTATTGCGTTGATGCGCCATTAAAGCCATAATTAGGGCACGGGCATTATCATCCAAACAATAACCTTCCTTCAGATTAGGAATACCATATTTTGCATGCTGAACAATCCCGGTATCATCAGTTAACCGCATCACGTGGGCCAGACTAAACTTGGGCATAATTTCGGGGTCAACAATGCTGTTCTTTAATATCTTGTCGCTAAAATCGTGCGATTCGCTTGCATCCTGCGCCGCTTGTATAAATTCAGCACCTATTACCGGCCACCGCAAATGCAGGCCATATTCGTAAGCATTCTCTTGCAGATCTTTCAACACCCGCTCCTGGTCTAACAACTCTATCACAATGTCAGCCAGCGCATCTGCATTTTTAAAATCAAACAACCGCCCGCGGTTATTGGCCAGAAGTTCGGTTGCATGCCAGTATGGTGTCGATACCACTGCCGCACCGGCTCCCACTGCATACGAGAGTGTACCACTCGTTATCTGTGCTTCATTCAAATATGGTGTTACATAAATATCTGTTGCAAATAAGTAGTTCATCAGTTCTTCTTCAGAAACAAATTTGTTGATAAAGCTCAGGTGCCTGGATACATTTAATTGTGCAGCAAGCGTTTTTAAATGATCCCTGTATTCCTCGCCCGAGTTTTTAAGTACACCCGGATGCGTATTTCCCAATACCACATACATCACATCCGGGTGCTGCGCGGCAATTTTGGGTAAAGCCCGTACCACCGTCTCCAGGCCTTTATTCCGGCTTATTAAACCAAAGGTTAGCAACACCTTTTTGTTTTTGAACTGGCTTAAGTTCCTTACCGGGTTATCTTCAGGAGCTTCAATATCCGGAACCCCATGTTCTATTATTTGTATCTTATCTGCAGGCACGTCATAAATAGTGGTCAGGAATTCTACCGCCCTCCTGCTCATCACTATAATTTTTGATGATTGCTCTGCTATCTCCCTAATAATAATACGCTGCACATAACTTGGTTCACGTAAAATAGTATGTAATATAGATATCAGCGGCTTCTCAAGCCTGTTTAATAGGGGCAAAATATAAATGCCGCTCTCGCCGCCGTAAATGCCAAACTCGTGTTCCATTATGCACACATCGGCATTACTGGTGTTAATATAGTTAGCTGCGCGGATGTAATCTTTTTGATGATTTTGCCTGATGATGTACTTAACTTCTTCCGGGTATTCGTACTCGGTCATGTTTTCCGAATCATTCAGGGCCACAACAAAGCCGCCGTTCAACGGCGATTTCCTTTCAGGGAAATTTGCGTTGATCGCGTTCATCAAATTACAGTTGAAGGTTGCGATACCGCATTCGCGGGGAGGATAGGTGGATATATATGCTATTTTCATTTTTGAGAGATGGATGTATATTAA
>DATCQV010000078.1:0-15769 GCA_036569325.1 Mucilaginibacter sp.
AGTTTGGGTAATTAACTATTTATTACTGATCGTATTATGGGCGTGGCTAACGGCCAGACGCGGATATGTTATCCTGCCATATAATGCATATCGTTGCCGGTCATTTTATTTACCATATCCTTCAGAATAGCACGGGCGCGGTGCAGGTTGGTGCGCGACAGCAGCTCCGTCATCCCCAGCTTATTGCCTATCTCCTGGTGCGAGTAGCCTTCAATAGCATACATATTAAAAACCGAACGGTAGGTTTGCGGCAGCTGCTGGATCATATTCTGCAGATCTTTGGCTTCCAGGCCGTGAGCATTATAGCCGCTGCCAGAACCGCTGTTCTCTTCAGTAAAATCCTCTACCAAAACCATCGGCTTCAGCTTGCGGTAGCGCGATATGGCACAATGCACCATAATGCGGCGGATCCACCCCTCCAGGTTGCCGTCGCCGCGGTAGTTATGCGCGTTTTTGAACATCTTTATAAAGCCCTCCTGCAAAATATCCTGGGCTTCGTCTTTATCATGGGCATAGCGCATGCACACGGCCAGCATGCGTGGCGCTAAGGTTTTATATAACAATTCCTGCTGCTTACGATCGTTCTTCAGGCAGCCTTCCCACATTTCCGCTAATTTTGTGTCGGTGGTCATCATCGTTGTTGTAATTTGAGGATGCTATGCCAATATTGATACCTCATTTTTATTTGGCTGACTATCAGATGATTAATTTTTTGCCCATCTACGAAACTGTTCGTTTCCGAACGGTCAGTGATACAAAGGCGGACGATTTGGGCGGAGTTAATGGGTCATTATTAAACAACGATTATGGATTGGAGTCTTTGTCGCCTCTATGCCTGCTTTGTGTGCTATGCGGTTAAAATCACAGAGAACGCAGAGAAATTCACGAAGGTCGCAGAGACCGTAAGCCCCATGATTTGAATTTACATTAGTCTGCGTGCATATTAGCCCGAAGTTGGGAGATTTCGGGCATTGGGCAAATAACAACTACCAACTATTTTCTTAAAGCGTTAAGGCTCCAATCCTGCCAGATGTTGGTATATGGATCATATCCGCATTTTGCGGGCTTACTATACAAATTACCCTCTTCTTTAATATATGCCCGGCAATCGGTACAAATATGCCTGAATTCGCAATCCTTACAGGTCTCTATTTTATCTTTCCCTAAGGCCCAAAAGTCTTTGAAGCCTTTTCTTTCCATCGCTTCGGTTAGCGAGCTTTCCCTGGCATTTCCGAAATGCTGATCAAAACTCGGGCAGTTTTTGATAAAGCCATCTTCATCGATAGCTATTTTTTTGTTTAAGCATACGTTAAAGCTTTGCGACTCGATAACATGACTTAAATTAGGGATAAAGTATTTTGCTCCTATTTGGCCGCATTGTGTTCTGTTCGCTAAAACGGATGTTTTAAATTCAAGAAGCTGGTAGTGGTTTAAAGAAAGAAAGCCGTTCTTTTTGCTGCTGTGAAGTACAATTTTATTGATATCAGGATGAGCCTTCAGCAATTTCCTGAGGTGTTTTTTATCGTACAATTCATCTGCATTCATCAATATTTCAACGCATCTGAAAGACAGTCCTGCAAAGCTTTGCAGTAATTTATCGAACGCCTGATGCGCAAGGCTTTCAAAAATCCTTATTTGAACCGCTTCGCAGCCCAGGCTTTCCAATTCCTGTAATTTGGCGTCAATGTCATAATTAACAACATTCCTGATATCAATAATAGCATTGCTGATTGCGTTTAGCGACCTGAATTCATTGTCGATCCTGGGAAATGAATCAGGATTATTGGTATAAAAGCCGAGTTCATTTTGTTCAAAAAAGTTTAAATACTCCAGAAAAATATCCCGCTCTCCGGCATCGGTAAAACGACTCATTACCTGCCGCACCGGTTCGGCCCGGAACTCCTCTATCAGTTCGCAGAGTTCATTTGGAATAAAATGGAATTCGTTACGCTGCGTATCGATAATGATACTCCGGTTAACGCCTTTAGTAATCAGGCAGCATGAAAACAATACAAAGCACTTGTCTAATTTCCCGGTCATGGCATTCTGGAAACAGGCTTATAAAGTCCATATTTTCTAAACATTGTATCGTTGTATTTTTTGGAATATATTTTTTTAAATGGCTTTTCCTTAACTGTTGGTGTAGAAACCTCTGCAAAATAAATATTCAGTGATACCGGTATGCGCTCTGCAACCCGTATGGTTTCAAAAAACCGCTTTATTTTCATTATATCGGGGGTAATCATCCGGAAGTTTTGCGTTGTTTTTTTCTGCATAACTGGCTAAACTTGGCAGGCCCATCTCTTTTCTTCGTTTGTCTACGCGCTTTATTTTTGCAATAGGAAAAATTTTGTTTTTGTTCGTAGCATTGTCCGGGCCGAACTGGGTGCCATAAATCTGATGTCCTTGATCATACAGCGAATACTTGTCTGCAATTAGCGCAAAATACATTTTACAAATTCCGCCGGCTTTATAAGCATCCGTCATTAGCGGCATGTTTTTTTTCAATAATGAATCCGTTAAGTGAGCGAATAAGATAGAAAAGTCTTTCGACGGTTTGTATCCGAATTTTTTAGTGGTTATAATACCCCGGTTAACAATTATGCTATCCATTGTTATCCAATTCAAAGAATCGCAGCGTTTCCATAAATAAGCATTTTGAGGGGTTTTGTTATTGCGGTAATTAATCCGCACGGTTTGGTCGGCTATGAACATCTGGTTAATTTGCTTTACCAGCAGCGAATCGGTATGTGACAGGCGGGGATCTAAAGGATATTCTTTATAATGCGACCAAAGTTTTTTAAAGCCCCTGGCTTTGATGAGGCCTTCGTAGTAAAAAAACTGACGACCGACTAAGTCGGGCAAAAAATAAGCGTAGTCAAATTCGTCGTCATTTTTTACGTTCCGCATTTTTGTCCATATTGAAATACCTTTTGAGTAATTTCCAACTTCGGCATAAACCTGCCCGGCATCGTAATAGTCCCTTTTTATTAAATATTTAGACGCAAATAATGAATCATAATAAACTGCCGCTTTTTTAACATCTAAACAAGCCCAGGCATATTTATTGGCGCTGTCACGTAAAGTTTTTGCATGCGTTTCAGTAATGTTACCAATGGTTTTATCTGTGCGGCATCCGTTTAAGGCAATTACGGTTACTGATGTAATAAGGAATGCCGAAAGTCCTCTGGTAAAAGAAGCGCTAAATAGGTTTAGGTTTTGCATGGTTTTTCTTTTGTTGATAATTCAAAAAGGATCAGCGTATCAGCTACAATTTTTTCAAGCGGATAATTACATGGTCTTGACATCATTCCGAATTGCCCGCACGGATTTATTTCCAGCAGCACGGTTTCACCTTCGGGCGTGTATATCAAGTCGATCGATCCTGTGTTAATCCCCAGGTCGTCGAGTAAAACGCTCAGTTTATGTTCTACAGATTGGTCTAAATTATAGGGTATAAATCGGTTCGGGCGAAAATAATTATATTTTCTGAAATCAGTTTCTGTCTGCGGGTCACCCTGCGAAAAGATGGCCATAGAAAAGAATCGGCCATCGATATAGAAGGTCCTGATCTCAAATTCTTTTTTAATCTCCTGTTGTACGAGAGTCGATAAAAAATGGTTCGGGATTTTTTTCTTTAATGGCCTTAGCAGAAAGGTATACATCGACAACACATCTTTTGTTTTGGTTTCGATGAATGAAATATCAGTTATGCTCTTGGCAATGGTA
This sequence comes from Mucilaginibacter sp., assembly GCA_036569325.1. GTDB lineage: Bacteria > Bacteroidota > Bacteroidia > Sphingobacteriales > Sphingobacteriaceae > Mucilaginibacter. Next base: position 3,730 of record DATCQV010000078.1, read on the forward strand.
TCGGGCGGCATATCAACAAACAAGCTTGCCTTGTTATTGGTAACTATCGATTTTGGCACATGCAGGCCAAACTGCCGCGCTTTGTTCAATACTACAAATTTATCGGGCTTAACGGTTCTGTAATCGGCCAGCCATTTCTTTTCGGCCAGGCATTTGCAAATTAAGTTTAAAGTACCCCGGTATTCCGATTTAAACTGCTGAAGGAATGCATCTCCATATTGTTTTTCGAATGTTTTAAAGTCGTCACTATTATTGAAAAACCCAAATTTCCGGTACCATACCACATCTACGTCGTTCGAATTGATAACAGTCTCGCCGGTACTTATTGAAAAATATGGCCGGCCGCTTTGTTCCGAAAACATAATAGTAATATCGTACCTGAATATATCATTGTCATTCAACCGGAAATATTCGGCGCCCGCGTTTTGCAGGCAATCGATTACTTCCGATGTGGTGAAATCGCCATCTGTACTTAATATGAGGATCATTTTTTCAGCAGAAATTAAAAAAGGGCCGATCCCTCGACCCTTTTTTTAATAAAATGAATTAATCAGGTATTGTCGTCACCATCATTGTTGCTGCCGGGATTGGTGCCGTCATTGGTAGTTTGGCCGGTGGATTTGCTTACGGTTACAATTGGAGAAGGACCTGTGGCTGTAGGCTCAGGCATGTAACCGCCGCGTAGCTGCTTCATAGCCTGCGGTTCGAGAGTTTGGTACAATGAGTTTTTGATACTCGTTAATTTTTTCATGTTTAATTTGTTTGCCGTTTTCCTCACCTGTCTGTCGCCATGGGTCAGATGTTCAGCGTCCTGTTTTTAGAGAGCTTGGGATCGCTCTTAGCTTAACAGGTCATGGGATTTTTTATTTGTGATAATGACCGGTTTTAGGTTAACACTAAATTGACAGTAATACTTCACCGATGCAAGGGTGAAGCAGGGAATACAGAAATTTATTTTGTGAATTGTTGTTTTTTCCTTGTGAATGAGGGGTTTATCTTTGTGCATAAAATTTGATCATTGTACAAAGCATCAGCTGCATACTTAAAGTATTGAATGTAAAGTTGCACCCGAAAAGGTACTTGAACGCTCTTTAAACTTTAGGGATAACCGGTATTTGGGATAGCGGTAAACATAGTTTACAGGCATATTAGTCTGAAGTAGGAATACTTCGGACAGCGCCGTTAAGGGGTGCAGGCCGGTGCTTTAGATAGCAGGAATTTAAGACTATGCGTGTAGACACAGTCTACGCGCATAGTCGTCCGAAGTCGAAGACTTCGGACAGCGGAGATAAAGTTTGTTGTGTTTGCACTTAAGATATCCGGGTTCAAGTGAAATGTACCTAAATCCATTATTTCAATGCATTTATCCATTTCGATCAATCATTAAATAGAATAGCTTTGGGAAAAATAACCAATTACCGATACCGGCCCTATTCTGTACCATTATGCAAAAAAACTGTTTATCGCGTTTAGCGTCTTTATTGCTGCTTTTAACATTTTTCTCATTTGAGAGTAAATGCCAGGCACCTCAGCAAAAACTCATTTATACAACCCCCGCTAAAGTTTGGGAGGAAAGTTTGCCGCTTGGTAACGGCCGGCTGGGTATGATGCCTTATGGCAGGGTTTTTAATGAAAATATCGTGCTGAACGATATCACTTTATGGTCGGGCTCGCCGCAGGATGCTAATGATTACGATGCCTATAAACACCTGCCGGAGATAAGGGCCTTGTTATCGGAAGGTAAGAATGATGAGGCGCAGGCCATCATCAATAAATATTTTATATGTAAAGGACCGGGCTCCGGTTTCGGAGCGGGCGCCAATGTGCAGTTTGGCTGCTTTCAGATCCTGGCAAACCTGCACCTCTCGTTCAATTATGCTGATGCCGATAGCAGCCGCGCGGAAGTAAAGGACTATAAAAGAACCTTAAACCTAAACAATGCGACCGCCCATTGCAGTTATACCATTAATGGCGTTACCTATACCCGTGAGTATTTTACCAGCTTTGGCGATGATGTGGATGTAATCCGCATTACTGCCAGCAAGCCGGGGCAATTGAATTTTTCTGTTGGAATTGACCGCCCTGAGTGTTTCTCGACCCGCGCAATTGGTAATCACTTGGAGATTTCGGGTCAACTTACAGATGGCAAAGGCGGCGGCGGTATGAAATATTGCGGCGGGGTTGATGTGAAAGTTAAGGGAGGTCAGCTAAGTCATGATCAGGGTAGTTTGCAGGTACGGAATGCTACCGAGGCGATTATTTATGTGTCTGCCAAAACCGATTATAAGGATGCTGGATATAAAACCCATGCTGCGGCTATTACCAAAGCAGCGATGGCCAAACCTTACCAGGCCGAGCGCTCTGCACACATCCGTAATTTTCAGAAGTTGTTTAACCGGGTAGCTATCAGGCTGGGAACGGATAACAAAATTGAGTTGTCAACTTTTGAACGCCTGCGTAATTACCAGCAAAACCCCGATGCCGATTCGGGATTGCCTGTACTCTTTTATCAGTTTGGGCGGTACTTAACTATTTGCAGTACCCGCGTTGGGCTGCTGCCGCCGAATTTGCAGGGGCTTTGGGCCAACCAAATTCAAACCCCGTGGAATGGCGATTATCACCTGGATGTGAACGTGCAAATGAACCATTGGCCAGTGGAGGTATCAAACCTTTCGGAACTTAATTTGCCGCTGGCTAAATTGGTGGAAGGGATGATCCCCCATGGACATAAAACGGCAAAGGCCTATTACAACGCCCGCGGCTGGGTTGCGCACGTCATCACCAATATATGGGGCTTTACCGAACCGGGTGAAGAAGCATCATGGGGAATAAGCAAGGCCGGCTCGGGTTGGCTGTGTAACAATCTCTGGCAGCATTTTGAATTTACCGGCGATAAGGAATATCTCAAAGAAATCTATCCTGTTCTTAAAGGGGCTGCCTTATTTTATAACGATATGCTGGTTCCTGATAAGGAGACCGGCTGGCTGGTTACCTCGCCGTCTGTATCGCCCGAAAATACCTTCTGCTTGCCCAATGGTAAAACCTCCAGCGTAAGCGAAGGACCGACCATCGATAACCAGATCATCAGGGAGTTATTCGGCAACGTAATTGAAGCCGGTAAGATCTTGAATGTAGATGGCGCGTTTTGCGATTCGCTTAAGCTGAAGATCAAACAGCTACCGCCGGTGGGCCAGATTGCAAAGGATGGCCGATTGATGGAATGGCTGAAGGAGTATAAGGAAACCGAGATCACCCATCGTCATATCTCGCATTTGTATGCCTTGTACCCGGGGTCGCTTATTACCACCGATGGCACACCCGAACTTGCAGAAGCCTGCCGGAAAACATTGATAGCGCGCGGTGACGATGGCCCGAGCTGGTCTATCGTTTACAGGCAACTATTCTGGGCGCGCCTGCACGATGGCAATCACGCCTACCTGTTGTTGAAACAACTGATGCGTGTGAATGATAAAACCGACATCAATTATACCGCAGGCGGCGGCATCTACCCTAACCTGTTTTCATCGGGCCCGCCGTTCCAGATCGATGGCAACTATGGCGAGACTGCCGCCATAGCCGAAATGCTGGTACAAAGTCATGCCGGATATATCGAGTTATTGCCCGCCATTCCCGATGCATGGAAATCGTCGGGCCGGGTAAAGGGACTTAAAGCGCGTGGAAATATTACTGTTGATTTCGCGTGGAAGGACGGCCGGATAACCTCATATCAATTGCATTCGCCAAATAACAAAACGGCGCGTTTAAAAATAAATGGCGTGTTGACCGACGCACAAGTAACAAAGGGTTAAGCTGTTGGAGTTGATTTATCGCCGGCATTACGCTGGCGGTAAACGGATGGCGACATGCCCATCAGCCGGGTAAACATGCGCGAGAAATAATATTGATCTTCAACCCCAACACAAAACGCCAGTTCCTTAATGGTCATGCCGGTAAACGCAAGGTACTGACAGGCCTTTTGTATTTTAAGGTGATTGAAATATTCAATCGGCGAATGCCCGGTTTTCTTCCTGAAGAGTGATGAAAAATGGGTGACGGAAAGATTGGAAGCAGCGGCCATTTCCTTAAGCGTTATGGTTTTCTGGATATTATCCTGCATTATCTTAATCACCCGGTCAACCATGTCGGTATCAACCGTTTTCTTCATCCGGTTAAACTTGTCCTCATAGATCATTGATGAAAGGAAGTGGTAAAAGATCATATTTACATACCGCAGGGCATCATCGCTGTAGCCGTTTTCGAGGTTATAATAAATATCATCAAAAAGCCCGATGCGGTCTTCGCTGAAGGTTAATTGCGGCTTGTAGTTATCGCTGTTCTTAACGATCAAATCAGCGATAAAGGCGGCGTTCTCTCCCTTAAAGTGCGCCCAGTAGATTGACCAGGGGTCCTTCTTATCGGCCCCATACCGGTGCGGCGTATTAGCCGGTATGGTAATAAATTGCGACGGAGAAATATTTATCCGTTTTTTATCTATCTCAATCCAGCCGTAACCCTCAATGCAATAGATAATAATATGCTGGCTGATGCCGTGCAGCCTTTCGGCATAATGAAACATTGCCCTGGGATAAAAACCAATATCGGTGATATAGATCTGCCGGGTTACCGGGTCTTTCACCAGGAATTCAGAAACTATCTTTTTGGGGATCACAATGAGGCGCTGGCCCTCAAATCCCTCCCTTTTCCGCAATGGTTTTTCCTTCGACATCGGGTTACTTCAATTAGGCTTGTAAAAGTGTATAAAAATCCATCATTTTCATAAAATTAGTCATTTCAACTTGTTTTCAATCATATTACGTTTGTCAGAATAAACCAATTATAATATTTTATTAGCAGGACGGGGCATAATTGCAAATATTTTTTCGGGAGACATTTTGTTTCGTAATCATGGAGAATTGCACGGTAATTTTTCAGGAGAGTTTTATTGTCCATCCTGTAGCTAAGATACACCTGATTTAAACCAAATAACTAATGAGAAAACTATTACTAATCATTGTGCTGTTCTCGGCCGGGCTACTAAGTGCCCACGCTCAACAGCGAAAGATCAACGGAACGGTAAAGGATTCGCAAACGGGGCAAACACTGCCATTTGCCACCGTTTCGCTGGAGAATGCCGGCAAAGTGATCAACAAGTTTGCTGCCGACCAGAACGGTAAGTTTGCCGTTGACGCCGCCGTTGGCGCTGTAATTAAAGTAACCTTTACCGGTTATGAACCCAACAAGGTAACCGTAGGCGATTCCACCAATATTACCATCCTGCTGAAAGGCAACGGTAACTTAGCAGAGGTTGTGGTTATTGCTTATGGTAAGGAAAAACGCAAGGATCTCACCAGCGCTGTTACCAGTATTTCGGCACAGCAGATCAGCGAGGCGCCATCTACCAACCTGGCCACCGCGCTGGCCTCACGCGCGCCGGGCCTCGAGGTACACAGCAATAGTACGCAGCCAGGCGCAAGCGCATCGGTAAACGTGCGCGGCCTGAACTCCATTACCCAGTTGCAAGGCCCGCTGTATATTGTTGACGGCGTGGCGCTGGTGGGCGATATCCGCAACATTAACCCAAGCGATATCGAATCGGTAGAGATCCTGAAGGACGCCGCCGCCGCCGGTATTTATGGCTCGCGCGCTGCTGAAGGCGTGATCCTGATCACCACCAAAAAACCAAAGGCAGGTGCTACCAGCATCAATTTTGATATGTACGCCGGGATCCAGGTTAATAATCCTGCTTACCAGATGCTGGATGCCCGTAGCTATGCTAAAATGAAAAGGGCCGGCTTCCAGGATGCTGATCCCGGTACTTTCGGTGCGCCGGGAACCGATACCGCCGACTATAAAATGTTCAACAGCTACGAGCTGCAAAGCATTGCCAACGGTTACACCAATTACGACTGGCAAAAAGCTATCCTGCACAACAATGCCGTTACTCAAAACTATACCCTATCGGTATCGAACGGTACAGGATCGAACAGGGTATATTTCAGCGGGCAATACCAGGATCAGGACGGTACATTGGTTAATACCGGGTACAAAAAATACTCTGGTTACCTGAGCGACGAAACCAATATCAGATCGTTCCTGAAAGTAGGCGGAAGCGTGAACTTTGCTCATGACATTACGCATAATGCTTTGCCTAATGAATTCCAGCAATCGCTCACCGAAAGTCCTTTGCAACCTATTTATGATGCCGGCGGTCAGCCTTTGATCGTGGTCGATAAATCTACAGGTACGCCTACTATTTTCAACCCGGTTACACTGGCGCTGAATGCGATCGATCTTTATACCACCAACCGTACCAACGCTAACCTTTACCTTGAATTTACACCGCTCAAAAACCTGACGTTCCGCTCGAGCATAGGCGCGGATATTTACCAGGCCGAGGAAGATAAATATTACCCAAGAACAACCGGACCCGGTTATACCCCAACCAACGGTTTTGCCGAGATCTATAACACCCGCGCAACAGATGTTTTGTGGGAAAACACAGCCACTTATAACTTTACCAAAGGCGATCATGAAGTGAACTTATTGGGCGGTTTCACTTTCGAGAAGCATGAAAATACCGCCACCGATATGCAGGGCGATCAATTCCCTACAGATCTGCTTTCATACAAAGCCATCGGCAGCGCCGGTCAGAAATTGCAGGACAATAGCAATTATGATGGCTGGACAGTGCGTTCGCTATTAGCAAGGGCTGTTTACAAATACAAAGGCCGTTATATTCTTAACGCAACTATTCGCCAGGACGGATCGAGCCGCTTCGGTTCGAACAACAAGTTCGGCGTATTCCCTACCGTGAGCGGTGCATGGCGCGTAATTGACGAGCCGTGGATGGGCTACAAACTGAAAACATGGCTGAGCGATTTTAAACTACGTGCAAGCTATGGTTTGGTGGGCAACCAGAACCTGCCTTATGATGCCATTTACACCCGTTACGACGCTGCGAGCTATCCGTTCAACGGTTCGTCGATCACCAGCGGTTACACAGCAGCAGGTACAAATGGCGTGTTTGGAAACAATTCGCTGCAATGGGAAGTACAGCACCAGTTTAACGCCGGTACAGACGTTGCGGTGCTGAATAACCGCATCACCCTATCGGTTGACGTTTATAACAAGAATATCAGCAGCCTGTTGATGCCGCTGCCATTGGCACCATCGTCGGGCTTCCAGACAGAATATATCAACGTTGCCGCTATGAACACCAAAGGCGTTGACGTGGCATTGAAAATAACCCCTGTACAAACTAAAGATTTCACCTGGCAGACGTCGATCAACTGGTCGAAATACACCAGCAAGGTTACCAAACTGTTCCCTGGCAGAGATTCTGTAAACCTGGCCCTGCGCGTAGGCTTACCGCCAAGCGGAACTTATGTGAATTACATTTACGACGGCCTGTATCAGCAAGGGGATAACTTTGCATTGAATCCTAACGGCAAACCGGGCGATATCAAGATTAAAGATGTTAATGGCGATGGTAAGATCACTCCGCTTGACGAAGTAGTTGTGGGCTCGAGCATTCCCAAAGGATGGGGCAGCTTCTGGAACTATTTCAGGTACAAAAATGTATCGCTTACCGTGTATAGCACTTATGAATACGGGCAGAAGCTGAATAACCTTACGTTTACCGATCTGTCTTATTACAACTCGTTGTATGGCAGCGCAGGCAACGTAACCAAACAGGGCGGAAACTACTGGACCCCTACCAACACCAATACCAACATACCAAGACCAAATACCTTTGGAACGCCACTGAAAACGCTTCCGGGCGGAGTAGGCCAGGGATCGAGCTATTCGATCCAAAGTGCAAGCTATTTCAAGATCCAGCATATTACCTTAGGGTATGATTTTTCGGCCTCGTTGCTGAGCAAGATAAAGGTACGCAGCATGAATATTTATGCGCAGGCGCTCAATCCATTCCTGTTCACCGGGTATAAGGGTGTCGATCCGGACATAGCCGGTGCTGATGCAGCCAATGAGGTTTATCCGCGCTATCGTACATTCCTTGTTGGAGCAAAAATTGGATTATAACATTAAAAAATTATCGATATGAAAAGTATTACGCAATATTTAAAGAAATTATGGCCTGTGGGGCTGGCCATCCTGCTGCTGCAGGGCTTCAGCAGTTGCCGCAAGGAGCTGAATTATACGCCTGAGGTGTTTGTTTCGGCGCCGAGCCTTTACAAAGATGAGCCGGGAGCCATTGCAGGAGTAACCGGTATTTACCAGCAGTTGCAAAACCTCAAAAAATCAGACTATCAGCTTATCGGTGTTATTGGCACTGACGAGGCACGCTGCACCTACCAGGCACAAGGCTACGGCTCCTACTGGGCAGGTGTTGTGGGTATGGATGTGTACGATATTACCTTTAACAGCCAGAACTCAGACATCAGCGGCTTCTGGACAGATTGCTACCAGGGTATAGCCAATGCAAATGCAGCGATTTTATATATTCCGCAGATCAAGAATTTTGGTGAACCGGCCGTTCAAAGCCGTTTGATGGGCGAATCACGTTTTATGCGGGCGTTGTTCTATTTCTATCTTGTTCAGCTTTATGGCGATGTGCCGATGCCGCTGGAAAATACCTCGTTTGCTAACGGCCTGCCCCGCATTCCGCAGGCACAGGTGTACGCGCAGATCCAGTCTGACCTGAAATTTGCCGTGGCCAACTGCTGGCCAAAAAGCAAGCTGGGCGGCAACGATGTAGGCCGTGCCAGCCAGGAAGCGGCAAAGGCTTTGCTGGGTAAAGTTTATTTAACCCTGCATGATTATGCTAATGCAAAGACCACCTTCGAGGATCTGATCAACAACAACCACATTACCCTGCTGCAAAATTATGCCGACCTGTTTGACGGCAAGCACGAAAATAATGCAGAGTCATTGTTTGAGGTCCAGTTCTCGACTGATAACAATAACGATACCCAGGGCTTGCAAAACCTGTACGGCTCGTATGCCGGTCCGCCGATTTCAGGCGAGACATTCGATCAGCATACCCCCGGTTATGGCGGTACTGTGGTAATGGCAACTGCATTTTATTCGGATACCGTTTTTTCAAAGCCTTATACATGGGCGTCTCAATATGATGCCCGCTACAAGGTCTCCATCAATCACGACCGCTACGACGGCAATGGGAATACCATGAGCTGGTGGGTAGACCCGGGATTGCCAACCGTAAGGAAATATGATATTTCTAACAGCGATATCGACGTTTATCACTCAGGTAAAAACCTGTACTATCTGCGCTCGGCAGACGTATTTTTGATGTATGCGGAAACGCTGAACGAATTGGGCCAGACAAATGAAGCCTTGGCGCCGCTTAACAAAGTTCGCGAGCGCGCTTTCGGCAACGGCAGCGTTGATTTTGGGCCGACCGACCAGGCTTCGCTGCGCGAGATCATTATGGACGAGCGTACCCGCGAACTGGGAGCAGAAGGATGGCGCTGGTTCGACCTGAAACGTACCGGTACGCTGGTACAACGGCTGAAACGCTACAACGACCCGAAACGCGATTTCATGAAAAAGAATAATTCAACCGATGATCCGCACCCGGCGCAGAACGTGTCAGACAAAAATTACCTGTACCCTATTCCGCTGAGCGAGCTGCAAAATAATGCCGCGTTAGGATTAAAGGCACAGAACCCCGGCTATTAATTTCAAAAGAAGAATTATAAATGAAGTATCAAAAACGCCCCGCAATTGCATGTTTAGTATCCGGTTTACTACTGCTGTCGGCAGCGGTATCCGCACAAAAGGTAACCAAATATGCCGACAGCCTGACGGTGAGCACAGATGCATCGGCCGTATCTGTCAACACAAAAACGGGGCGTTTAAATTATCATTTCAGCAATGGTGTTGTGCTTAACAACACCATTGCTTATGTAAACGAGGTTACAACTGGTTTGATCACTTCCTCGGCCTGCAAGGCGCACCAGGCCACTACCGATGAGTTCAGCAACGAAACCGGCAATGGCGTGCGCATCATCATTAAACATTGGGGAAATGATGCCGGCATTACGCTGATCCAGCAGGTTTTGCTTTATAAGGATCATCCCTACCTGTTCACCAATGTAGCGGCGGTAAAAAGCGACGGCACCGAAGAGCTGGAAACCCGCGACATTTGCGCATTGGCCGTTTTGCCGCAGGAAAAGGCCAAATTGATAACACCCGGCGCAGAGCCGCGCTTGCTGGACGTTCCGTTTGATAATGATAACTGGTCGCATGTGCTGGAGCGCAGGTGGGACAGTAGTAAGCCAGCCTTCAGCGGCATCAGCTACGAATTTTCATCGGCCTATAACAATGATGACTTTTCGGGACTGGTAATGGGTAGTGTCTCTCACGATTTTTGGAAAACAGGTATCACTTATCGCGCAGCTGCCCAAAAAGGCGTGATCGATTCACTGAAGATTTTCGATGGCGCTGCTACTGAAGACAATTCCGCGCTGCCACCCGATTATGGCGGCAACGACGGTACACACGACCATGCCCCGCACGGCACCATGAAGGGTAAATCGGTTAACTCATCCGTTATTTTCCTTTTTGCGGGCGATACGCGCAAGGGCTTTGTTGAATACGGCAATGCCAATGCACAGTTCAATGGCCGGTTAAGCTGGCAGGGCGACGCCCCGGTTTACTGGAACAGCTTTGGCGTAGAAGGTGTATTGGGCTATGAAGGCAAAATGCTGCCGAAGGACCTGACGAAGATCCCCGACTTTATCCAAACGCTGCCGAACTTTAACAAGTACGCAAAACCGGTGATCAGTATCGATTCGTACGATCAATCTATTTACACTACCAGCTTGCTTACTTCTTTTGGTAAGTACATCGATAAAAAGAACCAGCAGCTGGGTTTTTACTTTATCCCTTTTGCCAAATGGGCGTGGAGAAACAATACCGACAACACCAAACTGGACGGAACCGATTACAACCTGGCCGATGTTGTGCTGCGTGATAAAAAGGGGCAGCCTATATGGTTTAAGGACGGCGATTGGGGATGCCTTGCGCTCGATCCAACTCACCCTGCCGTTCGCCAGTTTATAATTCACAGGTTAAATGAGGCAAAGGCCATTGGCGCCAAATTTATCAAGATCGACTTCCTGACAGCCGGGGCATTGGAGTCGACTAAACGGTACGACCCAAACATCCGTACCGGTATTCAGGCTTACAATTATGGCATGAAAATGCTGAAAACGCTGTGCGATTCGATCGTGGGTAAGGATATCTTCATTACTGAAGCCATCTCCCCAACATTTCCGAGCCAGTACGCACACGCCCGTTTTATATCGACAGACGTTTATTCGCATTTCCGCGACGACTCGCCGGGCTTTCCGCACTATGGCAGCACCGAAGGCTCGCTCGCTAACGGCTCGCATTTATGGTGGACGCAAGGCACACTTTGGCCTTATACCAACCTGGACGTAGCCATCATGAAGAACTTTCAGAAGAACAAAGACCTGAATGAGCAGGAGATCAGGGTGCGCTTATATGCCATGATGTCGATGGGGAGCATTCTGGGGGATGGTTCTGATTATCGCGATAAGCTGGCTGCCGAACGGGCGACTAAATATCTCAATAACCCGTATCTGTGCGCATACTTCAGTAATCCAAAAGCGTTCACCCCCTTAAAATTTGCCGATGGCGAAACGCTTGATCAGCAGATTGCCTTCTATCTGCCCGGTAAAGAAACGATGTTATCGGTGTTTAATTTCGACTATAAAAAACAATACGATGCCTCATGGAGCCGCGCAGAACTACAGCTTGGCGACGGCGAATACAGTATCAACGATTTCCTGACCGGGAAGCCCGTTGGAAAAATAGCCAAAGGGCAGGATAAAATTTCTTTCAACGTGGCTGCCGCCGATGCCATTATGGTGAAGCTGGTGCCATCTAACCAATAAAAAATATTTATAAATTAGTAAACGAATATGGAAGTAAAAGCCTGGATTGAACAAGTCAGCATACCTACTTACGGAACGGGAGCCCCTGAAAAGAACCCAATGTTCCTGGAGAAAAGGGTGTATCAGGGCAGCAG
>DATCQV010000079.1:0-75690 GCA_036569325.1 Mucilaginibacter sp.
GGCAAAGAAACAAGGCGATACCCTGCTTTCTAAAATGTGCGGCGTAATTGCCAGCGACGAAGCCCGCCACGCCAAAGCTTATAAATACTTTATCGAGAAGATCTTTGAGGTAGATCCGAACGAGGCGATGATCGCCTTTGAGGATATGATGCGCAAAAAGATTGTAATGCCCGCTCACTTTTTACGTGAGGTGGGTTTAAAAATAGGCCAAACCTTCGGCCACTTTACCGATGCAGCTCAGCGCCTCGGCATTTATACTGCTATCGATTACGTAGATATATTAAAGGAATTAATAGAAGACTGGCACATTGCCAGCATGGCCGACCTATCAGAAACCGGCGAAAAAGCCCGCGATTACCTGATGGGATTACCAGACCGCCTGCTTCGCGTTGCCGAACGTATGAAAAACCCCATGCTGGAATATAAATTCAGCTGGATAAATGGGTAGATGGAGTCCGGAAGGCAGTAAAGTCCGAAAGAGAGAAAGAAAAAGAAGCCTTTGCGATTTAACGCGAAGGCTTTTACATTTAACAGTAGCTGACAAATTCTCTCTTTCGGACTTTCCCGGCTTTCGGACTTCCTCATCCCTCTTGCGTTAACGACACGCCCTGATCGCCTGATAATTCTCCGAAGAGCGTATTCAATATCGATTCAACAGTTATGGAATTCACATCATCCACGTAATGTTCTGAGCGGGTAATATTGAGTTGGGTGCCGTCAGCTTCTATTCTGAACAGGAAGCCCTCGTATAGGTGCGGTTCGGATATTTCGATCGCGCCGTCTTTTTGTTCGGTTGTGAAATTAATATCGCTTTGCTTTTGCTCGTGAAACAGCGGGGTGAGTTTTTGCTGAATGAGCGACAAAAGTTCTTGCTGGTTAATGGTTTTATGCAGATCGATGATTTTCATAGCTGATAGGTGTTGTTTAATAAATTACAAGTCAATGTTATTATTTGTTTCGGGCCAAGCGTCCATATCTCTAACTTTACCTTAAACAATATTGTCATCAACTTTAAAAACATGAAATACAAATTACTGGGCCGCTCGGGCCTTAAAGTTTCGGAACTATGTTTGGGCACCATGGGCTTCGGCACCGAGGGCGGCTGGGGCGCCGATAAAGATACCAGCTTTGCCATTATGGATGCCTTTGCCGATGCCGGCGGCAATTTTCTCGATACTGCCAATATCTACAAGCTCGGCACCAGTGAAAAGATCATCGGCGATTACATTGGCAACCATGACCGCGATTATTTTGTGCTGGCCACCAAGTACACGCTGAAGGATAACATGACCAATCCCAACGCATCGGGAAATAACCGCAAAAATATGATGCGCAGCGTGGAGGAAAGCCTGAAACGTTTAAAGACCGACTACATCGATCTGCTTTACCTGCACATCTGGGACGACATTACCCCGATTGACGAGGTGCTGCGCGGAATGGACGACCTGATCAAACAAGGCAAGGTGAACTATGCCGCCATCAGCGATACCCCGGCCTGGGTGGTAGCCAAAGGAAATACCCTTGCCGAACTGATGGGCTGGAGCCAGTTTGTGGCCCTGCAGGTAGAATACAGCCTGCTTTCCCGCACACCTGAACGCGAGCTGATCCCGATGGCGAAACATTTCGGTATCACGGTTACACCCTGGGCTCCTTTGGCCGGTGGTGCATTAACCGGTAAATACCTGCGCGGCGAACAGGGGAGGATTAAAGAAGAAAGCGTGCGCCGTAACGACCGCGCGATTGCCATTACCAAAGTTGTGATCGAGATAGCCGATGAGTTAGGTACCACACCCGGTAACGTAGCCTTAAAATGGACCATGCAGCAGGGCTTTTCATCTATCCCCATCGTAGGAGCAACCAAACTAAACCAGTTGGAAGACAACCTGAAGACGGTGGACGTTGAATTAAGCGATGCACACCTGCAAAAACTTAATGAGGCCAGCGCTATCCAATTGGGCTTTCCCGGTGATTTCTTCAGGGAGGAAGCTGTGCGCATCAACACCTTTGGCGGTTTTTATGATAAGGTAGAGAAAAGGTATTAGAAACAAAAAAACCCTTGCTTTAGCCGGAGCTTATAAACAAGGGTCTCTAACTTTATCGCGGTGTGATAAGTTTTAGGTTGACTCTAAATTACGGCCAAATCAGATTTTGACAATCCGGTATTTTCACCCATTTTTTTTGGGTGATACCCGCAGTTTAAATACGTAAAACCCGCAAAATTTAATTAGTAAAGAAAATAAAATTCTTAATAGTTAGGTTTTGCGGGCTTTTTGCCATAGGAACAAAATGAACAAAATGCGTATCTGCCGAAAAAGCAAGATTTTCTTTTGCGGCAAATGGAGAAATTCTGAATAAAAAGTTATTGACGCTTTATTCTGTTCGGGTATATCCATTGGATCTGGTTTGGGTGATCGACAGATAAGATCAATTTATCATCATCTTCAATGATCTTTCCAACGACTCTTATTTGCTTTCCTGAGAAAACTGATTCCGGCGTATCAAATTCGCCGGGATTTTCTATGACGATCGCCAATTCCTTATAAGGGCTGTCATTTCTAACTTGTAGAAATACTTTTCTGCCGTTGTCGATAAACTTCGAGTACAATATCCAACCTTTAACAATCACTTTTTTGCCGGAATATTTATAGGCATCTTTCGCATTGATGGTTATCAGACCGGGCTCTTCAAAAGCGCTGTTACCGGTTTTTCGTTCTACCACATCGGGTAGTGAGATTATTTTTACAGTTGTATCAGTCAGCGTATCATCTGCCCGTTTGGCCTGTATTGCTATAAAATAGGGCATTTTAGGATAATTCCCCTTGTATCCTTTAAACACAACCAGTTTAATGTCGAAGGGCTTTCCAAAATTGCCGTCTACATCTAAATCAGTTGATTTACTCCAACCGTTATTACTAATAAGACAGGTGACCAGGCCGTGGCAATTAACCGGGTAAAAATTTATCCACGAGAAGTATCGCCTTTTAATATGGTAAGCTTTATCTATCTGATCGATTACTCTTGATGCCATTGGTGCGGTGCGAACGATGCCTTCATACACGGCTTTTATGGTTACCGTGTCGGTGCCATTTTTGTAGTGTAAAGCGGGCAAGCAATTACAGCCAGTATCCTCTAAATTAACTTGTGCCAGTAGATTTGTAGTAATAAGCGTTAAGATAGCAAGGGTGCATAATTTTTTCATGTGATAAGACGGAATTGTAAGTGAAGATAACAAAAAAGCCCCGTTAACTTAATTAACGGGGCCTTCTATATTTAAAGCATCAGCTTATTTCTGTTCTTCTTCCTCAGGCTTTTTGCTATCAGTAATTGCTTTTCTGGCAACTATCCTGATCTCGCCCGATTCTTTGTCGTAGTCCACTTCCATGGTATCGCCTTCGGTCAGTTCGCCTTTCAGGATCTCTTCTGCGATCGGATCTTCGAGGTATTTCTGAATAGCACGTTTTAACGGACGTGCACCGAATTGTGAATCATAACCTTTTTCGGCAATAAATTCTTTGGCACCCAGGGTAAGCTCGATCTTGTAACCTAAGATGTTTACACGGTTGAACAGAAAACCCAGTTCAATATCGATGATCTTGAAGATTTCGTCTTTACCCAACGAGTTGAACACGATCACATCATCAATACGGTTCAGAAACTCAGGAGCAAAGGCACGTTTCAAAGCATTTTCAATCACGCCACGTGAATGTGCGTCAGCCTGGTCGGCTTTTGCAGTAGTGGTGAAACCAACACCCTGGCCAAAGTCTTTCAACTGACGGGCACCGATGTTCGATGTCATGATAATAATAGTATTTCTGAAATCAACCTTGCGGCCTAATGAGTCGGTCAGCTGGCCTTCGTCCAATACCTGTAACAGGATATTGAATACATCAGGGTGAGCTTTTTCAATCTCGTCAAGCAATACTACTGCATAAGGTTTACGGCGTACTTTTTCGGTTAACTGTCCGCCTTCTTCATAACCTACATATCCCGGAGGCGCTCCCACTAAACGAGATACAGCAAATTTCTCCATGTACTCGCTCATGTCTATCTGGATCAGTGCATCCTCGGTGTCGAACATAAAACGGGCAAGCTCTTTAGCCAGCTCGGTTTTACCAACACCGGTAGGGCCTAAGAAGATAAATGAACCGATAGGTTTTTTAGGGTCTTTCAAACCTGCACGGGTACGCTGAATGGCGCGGGTCAGTTTCTTGATGGCGTCATCC
Organism: Mucilaginibacter sp.; assembly: GCA_036569325.1. Classification (GTDB taxonomy): domain Bacteria; phylum Bacteroidota; class Bacteroidia; order Sphingobacteriales; family Sphingobacteriaceae; genus Mucilaginibacter. Next base: position 4,224 of record DATCQV010000079.1, read on the forward strand.
TGACCAATGATCTTGCTGCCAACGGTAACAGCCATGTTCAGCAATTTCTGGCTGTCGGCCTGGCCTACCCGTTGTACCGGGATACCGGTCATCATCGAAACCACTTCGGCAACATTATCTTCGGTTACGGTGTAACGTTTCGATTTTGTTTCGGCCTCCCAGATAGCTTTGGCTTGTTCCAGTTCTTCCAGCAAATGCTTTTCAGTATCGCGCAGCTTTGCAGCTTCTTCGTATTTCTGACTGCGAACAACCTTGTTCTTTTCCAGTTTGATCTGCTCTATCTTCTGCTCGATATCCAGGATGTTTTGAGGCACATGGATATTGGTCAGGTGAACGCGCGAACCTGATTCATCCAATGCATCAATAGCTTTATCCGGTAAAAAACGGTCGGTTATGTAACGGGTAGTTAAGTTCACGCAGGCTGCAATAGCTTCCGGGGTGTAAGTAACGCCGTGGTGTTCTTCGTATTTTTCTTTGATGCGGTTCAAAATCTCAACGGTTTCATCAGGTGTGGCCGGTTCAACCATTACCTTCTGGAAACGACGGTCTAATGCACCATCTTTTTCGATATACTGACGGTATTCATCTAATGTGGTTGCGCCGATGCATTGGATCTCTCCACGGGCTAAAGCCGGCTTGAACATGTTCGATGCGTCGAGCGAGCCGGATGCGCCGCCTGCGCCAACTATAGTATGGATCTCATCGATAAATAAAATTACGTCCGGCGATTTCTCTAACTCGTTCATTACAGCTTTCATCCGTTCCTCAAACTGACCACGGTATTTGGTACCGGCAACCAGTGAAGCAAGGTCTAACGTAACCACGCGTTTGTTAAATAACACACGTGATACTTTACGCTGAACAATGCGCAGGGCAAGTCCTTCGGCAATGGCCGATTTACCTACACCCGGCTCACCTATTAATATAGGGTTGTTCTTTTTACGGCGTGATAAGATCTGTGATACACGCTCAATTTCTTTCTCACGGCCAACAATAGGGTCAAGGCGACCGTCTTCAGCTGCTTTGGTTAAATCGCGGCCAAAGTTGTCGAGCACCGGAGTTTTCGATTTTATATCTGATACCTTTTTAGGCTGGCTGAATGATTCTTCTTCTTTGAAATCGTCATCGCCGCCGGTAGGTGATCCTGGCATTTCGTCGGTTACGTCGTTCTTGTGCGACTCAACCTCACTCTTGAATATTTCGTAATTCACGTTGAATTGCATTAAAATTTGAGAGGCGATATTGTCTTCGTCGCGAAGTATGGAAAGCAGCAGGTGCTCGGTTCCTATAACATCGCTCTTAAAAATTTTTGCCTCGAGGTAAGTGATCTTTAATACTTTTTCGGCCTGCTTGGTCAGGGGGATGCTGCCGATATGTACGTTTGTTCCGATAGTTCCCTTAACTGCATCTTCAACCGAACGTCTCAATTTGGCAGTATCTACAGTAAGTTCCCTTAATAATTTAATTGCTACGCCATCTCCGTCTCTGATCAATCCCAACAAAAGATGCTCTGTACCAATATAATCGTGCCCCAGGCGCAAGGCCTCCTCTCTGCTATATTGAATAACGTCTTTTACCCGCGGCGAAAATTTAGCTTCCATATATATCCTTCCGATTTATGAACGTCCTAAGCTATCAAAATGTTTCAATAATCAGGACGCGTTGTTTTACACATATTAACAATATTGTTGCCAATTTTTTAGGCGTTCAGCAAAGCAGACATTTCGATGATAAACTACTTAAAAAGTCGGTTTTTTGTTTAGCAATGTTGCAAATAAAACCCGCATATACAACAGGTATTTATAAAAATACATTGATTTTTATCTGTTTGATACTTAACGCATTAAATGGTTTAAAGTATATACGCTCCAAACCGTGTAAAGGTGACAGCCTGCGCCAAATTTATTATTAACATGACATTAAGGCATTGTTAGGGGTGGGTTTGTTAGGTGAGTGGTTGATTGAGTTGATTAGGTGAGTGGTTAAGTTGAGTAAGTTGGATTAAATTGAATGGGTTGAATTGGTTGAATTCGGTTGATTAGGCGAGTGGTTAAATAGAGTAAGTTGGAATGTGTTGGATAAGTTAAGAATAGAAATATTGAATAACCGATATTGAATAACAGAATAAAAGCACCTGGATATTGTCCATTTATTGTTCGTTATTTTTTCTCCCTAAAATACTTTGATTGGGTGTTTCAGGTGAAACAGTAAAATGGCCGAAATAGGGCTTTTTTTGTTTCATACTGTTTCAGGTTGTTTCATACAATGCAGTTAAGTGATTGATTTACAGCAGTGGGGTGTTTCATCTGTTTCACTTTGTTTCAACTGTTTCATGTTTGTGTGAAACAGTGCAACAGCGCTTTAGTTTAATAAAATATGGGCGTTGCCTGCGGCCGGGCTGTCTGCTCATACGCCTGCAGGCCTTAGGCGCAATTGCCGGTATCTGATAAATCCTAAAATCTGTTTAATCCCGGTTTACTTTTACTAATTTAGCCATCCCAATTCAGTAATTCACTAAATCGATAATTCAGTAATTGATCCAATCACTAATTCAATAATTCACTCATTATAAATATGGCTGACGAAAAAATAATCTTTTCAATGGCTGGGGTTAGCAAAGTTTATCCTCCGCAAAAAACAGTTCTGAAAAATATCTACCTGTCGTTCTTCTATGGCGCCAAGATCGGCGTGATCGGTTTGAATGGCTCAGGTAAATCGTCTTTATTAAAAATTATTGCCGGGATAGATAAAACTAACATCGGCGAGGTGGTTTTTTCGCCAGGTTATACCGTTGGTTACCTAAGCCAGGAGCCGGAGCTCGATCCTGATAAAACTGTTAAGGAAGTGGTGGAAGAAGGCGCCGCCGAAACAATGTCGCTATTAAAAGAGTACGAAGAGATCAACGAAAAATTCGGCCTTGAAGAATATTACAGCGATGCCGATAAGATGGATAAGCTGATGGCCCGTCAGGGTGAATTGCAGGATAAGATAGATGCCACAAATGCCTGGGAAATAGATACCACGCTGGAGCGAGCTATGGACGCGCTACGCTGCCCCGACCCGGAAACCAAAATCTCGGTACTTTCGGGTGGTGAGCGCCGCCGCGTAGCTTTGTGCCGTTTACTGCTGCAGGAGCCGGATGTTTTATTGCTCGACGAGCCTACCAACCACCTTGACGCAGAATCGATCGACTGGCTGGAACAGCACCTTAAACAATACAAAGGCACCGTCATTGCCGTAACGCACGACCGCTACTTCCTCGACAATGTTGCCGGATGGATCCTGGAATTGGACAGGGGAGAAGGCATTCCATGGAAAGGCAATTACTCTTCATGGCTCGATCAGAAAGCTAAACGTTTGGCCCAGGAAGAGAAATCTGAAAGCAAACGCCAGAAAACTTTGGAGCGCGAGCTGGAATGGGTACGTATGGGACCGAAGGGCCGTCATGCCAAATCGAAGGCGCGTCTGTCAAACTATGACAAATTAGCATCCGAGGAATCGAGGGAGAAGGAAGAAAAGCTGGAACTGTTCATCCCGCCGGGTCCGCGATTGGGTAACGTGGTGATAGAAGCCAACAATGTAACTAAATCGTATGGTGATAAGGTGTTGTTCGATAACCTGAGCTTTTCGTTGCCGCCTGCAGGAATTGTGGGGATCATTGGCCCCAACGGTGCGGGGAAAACCACGCTGTTCCGGCTTATTACAGGACAGGAAACACCTGACGCCGGAACTTTCCGCGTAGGCGATACCGTTGCCCTGGGTTATGTAGACCAGATGCACGACGATCTGGACCCTAATAAATCTGTTTGGGAGAACGTGACCGATGGATTAGATAATATTATGGTTGGCAGCCGCGCGCTGAATTCAAGAGCTTATGTATCTCGCTTCAACTTCAATGGAGCAGATCAGCAAAAGAAAGTAGGCGTATTATCGGGCGGTGAGCGTAACCGTGTGCACCTGGCTATCACGCTGAAAAAAGGATCGAACGTGTTGCTGCTCGATGAGCCTACGAATGACATCGATGTGAATACCCTGCGCTCGCTCGAAGAGGCTCTCGAAAACTTTGGCGGCTGTGCCGTGATCATCAGCCACGACCGCTGGTTCCTCGACCGCGTTTGCACGCACATCCTTGCATTTGAAGGCAATTCGCAGGTTTATTTCTTCGAAGGGAACTATACCGATTACGAAGAAAACCGCAAGAAACGTTTGGGGGATGTAGCGCCGAAACGGATCAAATATAAAAAGCTGACAGCCTAACCGGCCGCTCAAAGACTTACGAAGTTTCCAAAACTTCGTAAGTCTTATATTCTGCAAATCGAATTAGATAATACCCCTAAGCACTTATCGGATCTATTTACTTATGGGTATTAAGAACTCTATCAAACATTTCCTTTTTCTCGGTTTAATTTTCATCGCCTCCAAAACATTTGGGCAGGCGGCTTCCGGTATTGGGCTGGCTTACGGCCCAAGCAAACCGTTATCCGGCGATTATAAACTGAGCAGCGGCGTGCAGTTGTTTAGTGATATAGCCATCAGTAGCCGTTGGGAGATTGTACCAAATATTGGTGTGGAAGCGCTGGATTCAAAAGGGCGCGTCTATGTAGTTAATCCATATTATTCCCGGCATATTGAAGATATCGGCATGATCTATGCCGGTGCATCCGCTAAATATAATTTCAGCAGGAATATTTTCGTGAAGGCAGGACCAATGCTCTTCATCGGTGCCGGGGGCGATGATATATCAGCCGGCGGTATTGGCGGTACTGCTGCCGCCGGTTACAATCTGAATCTGGATGAACATAGCACGCTGGAGCTATCGGTATTTACCTCGGTGGTTAATATCGAAAAGGTGGGCAACGGCATAACGGCGGTAGCAGGATTGAAGTTGGGGTATGTTTTTAATTTTTCGCGGAGGAAATAAACCGATAAGATTTGGATTGGCGTGAATACATTGGCGGGTGGCGTACCTACGGGACGCAAAATTCTTTTGATCGATATTTACCAATATTGGATCCCTACAGGACCGGATTTAATAGTTAGCCTTACACATTTCTGCAATCTGTTGGGAGCCCAATGTTCGTAAGAAATACTATACGTTTATTCATGCTTCCTGCGTGAAATAATCATTTTTACATATTAACTGGCTCCGTTAGGAGCCCAATATTGGTAGAAAAAGCCACCGCCCCCAGATCCGCCCTATGGGGGCGTAACCTAAGCGATGTGTTCACCACCATCATTCCGGCGATTTAAAAATATATTTTTGATCGTATTCAATGTTGAACTGCTTTAAAAACTGCTCATATTCTTCAATGAATGTTTTATGGCGATGATGTTCTTCCTGATTTAAAACATATTCCACAACTTTTTCTACGTGTGAGCGTGAATAAGAAAATGCGCCGTATCCTTCCTGCCAGTTAAAAACGGCTTTTGTAAATTGCTTATCATTTATCCATTTCGATGATTCGCTTTTTACAATCCGCATTAGATCGGCAAGCGATTGATTAGGCCGGAACCCGAAAAACAGATGTAAATGATCGGGCATGGCATATATGGCCAGCATTTTATGTCCATAATTTTGCAATATCCCGGTTATAAATTTTTCCAATTGGTCTTTCCATTCGGGTTGAATTTGCGACGCGCGATATTTAACCGCTATTACGCATTGAATATGAATTTGACTGTAAGTGTTGGCCATTGATTAGATATTTAGGCGGGGCCAATATAGCAACAGTTTAAAAACAATTGATAACGCATTCGATATAAAGCGCCAGGTGGCGTACCTACGGCACGCAACCTTCTTATTATGGATCTGCTACCAATATCTGACTCCTATGGAGCCGCCGAAACGGCGCAAACAAAACCAAAATCGTAGCCAATCTTGGTTTGTTCGTGTTAGCCTTACCATCACGTTTTTCCTAAATTTGCAATCCCGCAAACAAAAATGCCACCGGAAACCGGCGGCATTTCAATTACACAATTCAAATCTCTACCAAACCTTCACTCTATCCTTTTCCTCTCTGTACATCTTATCACCTGTTTTAACGCCAAATGCCTTGTAAAACTCCGGCATATTCGATACCGGACCAATCACCCGGTACATTGGCGGCGAATGCGGATCCACGTTCACCAGCATGCGGGTCATTTCGTCGCTGCGTTTGGCACGCCAAACTTGCGCGCACGACAGGAAGAAACGCTGATCTGGCGTGAAGCCGTCAATTTTGGTATCGCTTTTTCCTTCAGGAGTATTTTTAAATGCCTGGTAAGCAATGGCCAAACCGCCGCAATCTGCCAGGTTTTCGCCCTGGGTAAGGCTGCCGTTCAGGTGAACGTTGTTCAATACGGTGTATTTGCTGTATTGGTCTATCACTACCTGAACCTTGGCTTTGAACTTGGCGGCGTCATCTTTGGTCCACCAGTCTTTCAGGTTACCATCTTTGTCGTACTGACGACCCTGGTCATCAAAACCGTGGGTTAATTCATGGCCAATTACCAGGCCGATAGCGCCGTAATTAATGGCATCATCCGCATCCTTATCAAAGAAAGGGTATTGCAAAATACCAGCCGGGAAAACGATCTCGTTAAAGGTAGGATTATAATAGGCGTCAACCGTTGGCGGTGTCATACTCCATTCCGAGCGGTCAACCGGTTTGTTCACCTTTTTAATGTTCTCATTATAATCATGTTTGGCAATAGCCTGCAGGTTGTTATAATATGCATCCTTGCTGATCTGCACATCATCATAATTCTTCCATTTATCCGGGTACCCGATCTTTTTGGTAACGATGTTCAGTTTGGCGATAGCTTGTTTCTTGGTTTCCGGACTCATCCAATCCAGTTTTTCTATGCGATCGCGGTAAACATTTTGCAGGTTGTTCACCAGGTCGAGCATGCGTTTTTTGGCTTCAGGCGGGAAATACTTAGCCACATAAAGCTGACCGAGCAACTCGCCCAAGCCGCCGTCTACACGTGCAACAATGCGTTTCCAGCGCTCTTTCTGAACTTTTTGACCGTTTAGTGTCTTTCCATAAAAATCGAAATGAGCGGCTTCGAAGTTTTTATCCAAAGCAGTTGCTGCACCGTCGAGTGCACCAAAAGCCAGCTTGTCTTTCCAAACGGCTATAGGCTGAGTCTTTAATAAATTATCCAGCCCTTTATAATATCCGGGCTGTCCAACCAAAATGGTATCTGTCTTCAATCCCATCAGGTCGAAAGCCTGCTTCAGATCAATATCCGGTATTTGCTTCTGGAAATCGGCAACGGCGAATTTGTTATAGTTTGCCTGCGGATCGCGGAGTTCAACCTGGCTGCGATGCGTTTTAGCAATCTCCGTCTCCAACTTCAGAATGCCATCGGCCTTCGCTGCTGCGGTTTTTGCATCTACGCCTGTGAGCGTGAACAGCTTTGCAATATATTTTACATATTCATCGCGGATCTTTTTCGAGGCCGAGTCGGTTTTGCTGTAGTAGTCTTTTTCAGGAAGCGTAATCCCGGTCTGGTCGAAATGCGCTACATTTCTGCTGCTCACCTTATCGTCCGGCGAAACATAGAACCCAAGCAGGAAACCATCGCCATCTTTAAAACTCTCTGCCGACAGTTTTAACAGGTCCTTGTAATCCTTAATTGCATCGATCTTGGCAAGCAAGGGTTTAACCGGTTCGTACCCCAGTTTTTCTATGGTAACGGTATCCATACCGCTTTTGTACAGGTCCGCAACCTTTTGTTCCTTGCTGCCCGAGCTATTATCGCCTTTGGAAAGATCTTCCAGAATGGTGTGCAGGTTTTTCTGATTATCATTATACAGAATGTTCGCCAGCCCCCAGCTGCTTTCGCTTCCCGGTATTTTGGTTTCCTTTACCCATTTACCGTTGGCATACTCAAAAAAATTATCACCGGGTTTAACGGTAGTATCCATCCCCGATTTATCAAAAAAAACGGTACGCCTGGGCACACCTGCCGATTGGTCTTTTTGCTTACATCCCACGGCTATAATTGCCGGTACTGCAAGCAAAATGTATTTTGCTAATTTCATACTGATTTAAGTTTTGGTTGATAAATATAGTGTTTTACAGCTTCAAAGAATAACGATACATCTGCCAACCCGAGAATCAAAATATTCGCACATTCGCATATCCGGTCATTCGCTCATTCCCAACTCAACTTGTTAATATTCAATTGAATGTTAACAAATAAATCACATTGTATTCACGTTTATATGGAAGCTTATCGCTTATTTTTATAGACCGAAAAAGGTCAGACTTAAATTTTACCTAAAAAATAAATTTATGACCTGGAGAAAATTCAGCGGCGAGATCATCCAATCGTCCATTTTAGAAGAAGTGGAGAGGGCCATCGAAAGGGAAACCAGCCTCGGGAACAAGCTCAAAGTATGTATCGGAACCGACTCGCAGGTAAAAGGCACCGTTACCGATTTTGCTACCGTGATCGTTTTCCTGCGCGAGCAGCGGGGAGGATTTATGTTCATCCACCAGGAGCGTACTTCGCAAAAAATGAGCATTAAAGAGCGTATGCTCACCGAGGTGCAGAAATCCATTGACTGCGCCTACCGTCTTTGCGATCTGTTAGACCTTTACGATGTAGACCTGGAAGTTCACGCCGACATTAACACCAACCCGATGTTTAAATCAAATGCTGCCCTGCACGAAGCTATGGGATACATTTTGAGCATGGGTTTTGTGTTCAAAGCCAAACCAGAGGCCTTCGCCAGCTCGTACTGCGCCAATAAAATGGTCCAGTAATTTGCTGAAACGATCGCGGTGTGACTATATTTGATGTTTAAGAGATACAAGAAATCAAGAGCCAGGAATCAAGAAAGAAAAAGGATTTTTTAAAACGCATCTTGATTCTTGATTTCTTGCATCTTGACTCTCATAAACATCAAAGCTATGTCGCCACTAACTGAAATCGATGATCCGGCTATTGCCGGCGCTAATACTATCCTTATCGACGCCCGCGGAGGGAAAGACTCTTACCAGCGCTACCGTGCCGGTCATCTGAGAAATGCCATCTTCGTCGACCTCGATAAACATCTTGCCGCAAAAACTACCGATCCATCTATCGGTGGCAGGCATCCGCTACCCCCCGTAAATACCTTTTCAAAAATGCTGGGCGATTGGGGTATAACGCCAAAGGACCATGTTGTGATTTATGACGATAAATCGGGTGCGTTCAGTGCCGCACGTTTATGGTGGATGCTGCGTGCCCTCGGCCACGAAAAGGTGCAAGTGTTGAACGGCGGATTGCAGGCTGCCAATGAAGCCGGTTTCGATCTGCGGAAGGACGATTTTACCCTATCAAAACAACCGCCCTATCATACACATGGTGAATACGCAGGAACTGTTGATATTGAAGAAGTAGGGGAGGCCGCGCAGGACGAACGTCGTATAGTTATAGACGTGCGCGAAACGCCCCGCTACCTCGGCGAGACGGAGCCTTTGGATTTGATAGCCGGACATATTCCCGGTGCCGTGAACCTGCCTTATGTTTTGAATCTTGACGCGAGCGGGAAATTCCTGCCGGCTGAGATATTACGCAGTATGTACCTGGATACCATCGGCGAAGTAGAACCATCAGATGTGATCGTTCATTGCGGATCGGGCGTTACGGCTTGCCACACACTTTTGGGCATGGCTTATGCTGGTATTATTGAACCCAAATTGTATGTAGGCTCATGGAGCGAATGGTCGAGAAGAGACTTGCCGATGGCAACCAGCGAACGTTTTTAGTTTTGAGTTATTGAATAATTGATTGGGTATTAATCAATTATTCAGGTAGATATTTATGGAACCAATTCTCATCCGCAAAGCACAGCTTTCCGATCTGGATACTTTACTAAGCTTTGAACAGGGCATCATAACTGCCGAGCGCCCGTTCGACCCTACGTTGAAAGACGGCGAGATCCATTATTATGATCTGGCCAAATATATAATGGCCGATGATGTTGAAGTAGTGGTAGCCGAATTGGACGGAAAGGTCATTAGTTCTGGCTATGCCCGTATTGTGGTATCAAAAGATTACCAAAAGTTTGACCGCCATTGCTATCTCGGTTTTATGTACACTGTGCCGCAGCATCGCGGTAAGGGAATAAATAACCTGATCCTTGAAGCATTAAAAGCATGGACTTTGCAGCAGGGAATAAATGAATTACGGCTGGAAGTTTATAACGAAAATGTGCCTGCCATTAAAGCTTATGAAAAAGCAGGATTTAAACCTAATTTGCTGGAGATGCGATTAGGTTTAAAATAGTCATAAAAATTGATCATTTGGAAAGAAGAAGCAATCCTTTCGCTTTCTATTAACGTAAATGGTAAAAAATGCTGTAAGCCCGCGCCATTGCCATGAAAATGTTCAGCTTTTTTATTTCCTTTTCTCTACGCTAAATATGAAATTCTATACCCTGAAAACAGAACAAGCCATACCCATCAGCTTTGAAGAGGCCTGGGATTTTTTTACATCCCCGCTGAACCTAACGAAGATAACGCCAAATAACATGAGCTTTGTGGTAACTTCTGATTATACCGAGAATACCAAGATCTATGAGGGCATGCTTATCACTTACAAGGTATCGCCCGCAGGCGGTATAAAAGTAAACTGGATGACCGAGATCACCCACGTACGCGAAGGCGAATATTTTATAGATGAACAGCGCTTTGGTCCATACGCACTATGGCATCACGAGCATCATTTTAAGGAAATAAAGGGCGGGATACTGATGAATGATCTCCTTTATTACGCCATACCTTACGGCCCGGTAGGACGTTTAGCCAATTCGGTTTTCGTAGCCAAAAAGGTAAGGCAGATCTTTGAATTCCGCGAGAAAGCGATCAGGGAGTTGTTTGGAGAGTTTAAATAAGTAGATAGTGGCAGTGGGAAGTAGCAGTTTTCCATCAAAATAAAAAAAGCGTCGGAGTATTTCCAACGCTTTTTTTATACTATCTACTAATCTGTTTATGATTGCTACTACCTCCTGCCACTGCCACTAACTAACTGCCTACCGGTAATCCAGCCTGTAAATAAAGGCCAGCGATACCGATGTACCGATACCGGTGTTACGACCGGTGATGAACCTGCCACCGCTTAAGAACAATGATGTTTCACGGCTGAATGAGTGGCCGAAACCTATGGATGCCTGGAGAAATGAAAAATCTTTATTGGTTTCAGGGATCACTGAAAAGCTCTTGTCGTCGCTTTGGGAATAAATGCCGCTCAGTGTAGCCGAGATCTGGTTTTCGTAATCGCTGTCGAGCGATAAACCGAAGGTAGCGTTATACCTGTTCTGGATAGGGCCGTTGGTGCCAAAATACTGGCGGATACCGTCGGCAGCATTGAAATAGGTAGCAAGGCCGCCTAAATGGCCAGTTCCCGAAAATGCGAGTTTTAACTCCGCGCCTTCCTCGCCATAGCCCAGGCTTGGGTTGTTTGAATACAATGGGGTAATAGCAGTGCCCTGGATCGAGAAATAATAAATAAAATCGATGTTAGCCAGGTAATAACGGATGCCTGTTTCCAGGTCGGCCAGGCCTGAACTTGTAACCGGGGCGTTCGAAGCAGTGGTGTACCGGTTAAAAACCAGCGGAACTGATGCCACGGCAGCGAACCTGCGGCTGATGCCAAACTCCGCATATAGCGTGGTGCCTACCGAAGAAAACTTACCGTTATCGGCAAAGCGTTGCTTCTTGCCATCGGTGTCCCATTGCGAGTTTGCAAAAAAGTAGCTTACCGAAGGGGCTATGAGCAAACGGCCCGGTCTCACAGGGAAACCTCCGTCGGCGTAGCCGGCGCGTGGTGCGGCAATAAAGAGTATCAGGGCAAAAAATAAAATCCTTGTAAAAGTTTTCAAAAGGCTCATGATTAATGGTTAATGTTTAAAACAATGCAAAAGTATCGCGCATCCAGCGCCCCTCATATATTACGTACTTTTTGCCGATCTCGTGTGCCAGGTCCCTGAAAATAATCAGGTGTTTTTCTGACGGGATGCCGTTATAAAGTACCTGTACGGTATTTGGCGGTGCAATGTTATCCAACAGACCCATGCCTACCAATGTGCGGCATTTTAAAGTTGATGCGAAGTTCTTCGAATCAAAATAGTCCATGTTATTTAACACCTGGTCAAAGGTAACTCCCGGCCTTGTATTTACATATTTTCTGATGTCAATAAACGGCCAATCAACCTGGTGCACCAAACTGCGTACGTCTGCAAGTATAGGGTTTGCAGCTGAACAGAAGCTTATACGTTTATCAACGCTGGAAGTTGCAACGGCGAGAAATCCGCCTAAACTACCGCCAACGGCAATGATATTGTCATGCCTTAGTTCAGGGCGTGTGAATATAAAGTCGACGGCGCGCACACAGTCCATAATGGCGCCACGCAATACATATTTATTTTTGTCCTCAACACCAAGCGTAATGTAAGTTTCCTTGCGCACATTGATCACATCGCGGCTGTTCCCCTGTCCGCGTATGTTCAACGAAAGAATGGCTATATCCGGGTCGACGCCATATAATGGCTCTAAGTTTACCTGGTAGCCGGGCAGCGCCAGCATTACGGCAAATTTTTTATGTTTATTGGTGGTTTTGGGTTCTGTCAACCAGCCGCGGATAGTTAAACCACCCAATGATTTCATTTCTACCAGGTATACATTCCGGTTATCCTTGCTCGAATCGGGCATTTCTGTTACCGTGAACTCAGGATCAACTGCGGCGAGTTCGGCTTTGGTATCGTCCCAGAACTTCTCAAAATCGGCAGGCTTGGCGTGAGTAGAGCGCATCTGATCGGGCCTGATGCCGAAAGCCCGGCGCGTGGTATCGTCATAATCACTCACATTGATCATGAAATTGATCTTGTAAAACCCGGATGGTAAACCGCTGATATCGAAATTATAACTGGCAGAACCATGTCCGCCCAATTTAACGGCTGCAGAATCTGACCGTAACTTTTTGCCGGCCTCGGTGGTTACCTCGTATTTAACGGTACCAGTTTGCGGTTTTGAATAAGTGCTGCTTACATCAAATGTATAAGAAGCGGTGCTGTTGAAAACACCATCTTTGTCGTGCGGGGTTAAAACGGTATTTACCGTGCCTTCACTTTCCTGCGCAGCGGCCGGCTTCATACAAACCAGTGCAGCCAAAGAAAGTGTAACAGCCAGGAATTTATTTGTAAATTTTACCATCATATTAACTCATAAATTAACGGAGCGCATAAGCTCATCAAAACGTTTTTGAACCGGGCATAACCCAACCGGGGCTTTTTCAACTGCCTTGTATGGCTATTACCGTGCCGAAATTCGCTCAATACACATAATCGTTGAACGAAATATCTATTATATAGTTTTTTAAGGGTTTAAACGTATTTAATAAGCCGCTACTTAATTGTTTAATAACGCAAGTGGGTAAACAATTCAACAATCATACCCTATGGTATCCTGAATTTTTCGCGTAACCACAGGTTTTGAAACATAAAATAATTAAAGTTAACCTCATGTGTGGAGTTTGGTACACACACAAACTCCTTATTATTACTGGCTATATGATTATATAGCGCCATGCTGCATCGCGGCGGGCAAAACTGGTCCAGCAGGCCAATGCCCATTAATACAGGGCACTTCACCATCGGCGCAAAATTCTGCGGGTCATAATAGTCAAACGTTTCATAGAACTTGTCCCACGAGAAACCGGCATGCTGGCTCTGGTATTTTCTGAATACCTTAAACGGGAACACCTGCTGCTCGTACGATTCGGATATCGCGTAGTTATCATGAATATCGGCATACAGCGGAACCTGCATGGTAAGCAGTTTCACACGTTTATCCAGCGCTGCGGTTATCAATGCCAGCGAACCACCCTGACTGCCGCCTTCCACAAAGATCTTTGAGGTATCGATGCCTAAACGTGAGTGCGAATACAGGAAGTCGAGACCGCGCAAGCAGTCCATATAAACGCCGCGGTAAATGTATTTCTCCTTATTCTCGATATTGATCACCGAATAATTATCAGTGCCGATATTGATCACATCCTGGCTGTTGCCATTACCGCGCACATTCAGATCGAACGCAATAAAATCGTCGTTATCCATGTTGGGCTTCAGCGAAACCACATAACCAGGCACGCGGTAATGCACCGGGAATTTGCTGCCATCGCGCGGAACCACCAGCCAGCCGCGGATCACGAGGTTATCATAAGAATGCATCTCTACCTGGTAAACACGCTTCTCATCGGTTGATAGGTCGCGGCGCTCAAGCACCTTATAATTCGGAACTACTTGTGCCAGTTGTTCGCGGCTTTTCTTCCAGAATTCATCAAAATCTTTCGGTTTGTGCAGCTGCGAACGGATCTTTTCGGGATTGATACCAAATACCCGCCTTACCGTATCATCGTAGTCGGAGGTGTTCACCATAAAATTTATCCGGTAAAACCCTGTAGACTTCGCCGGGACTTTGATGAGCATTTCCTTGTCGCCTTTGCCTTTAAGGTTCAGGTTTACCGATGAGAGCGCCACATGCTTGCCTTCGTCGGTAGTAACCAGGTACGATATTTTGCCGTTTTGGGGCTGATTGGTATTGTTGCGTATCTGGAGCTTGTATTTCACATCGTCGCCATCGTTAAATATGGCGTCCTTATTTTGAGGGATGGCTTTCAGTATAATATCGCCGGTCTCAGCAGTTTGCTGCTCATCCTGCGCTTTAACTTTTAAAGCCGCGGTCAGCACCAGTGCCAGTGCAAAAACCAATAAGTAGCAGAATCTTTTCATAACTTATAATTTTAAAACCGCTAATAGCGATCCGCCATAGCCTACACCAGTGTTTACGCCAAATGGAACATAAAAGCCACCGGCAAACAGCGAGAACCTGCGGGTGAATGTATGGCCGAAATTCAGCTGGGGTTTAAAAAATGAATAGTCGCGTGCTGCAAAAATGTTATTGTTGAATGCCTTATTTGAACTGAACGACCGGAACAGCAGTATATCCAAACTTACCTGGTTGTGTTTGGAAATGGGGTAGCCAACAGTTGCGGTGAGGCCTAACTGGTCAGGTCCCTGGTTGCTGAAGTACCGACGATATGCAAACTCTGTATTGAAATACCCTTTTTCGGATACCGTTTTTGGCAGGGCGCCGCAATACATCAGCTTAACTTCGGTACCATAGCTGCCAATGCCCAACGCCGAAAGCCCGTTGTCGTTTTTATAAAGCGGAAAGATGCCCGATACACCTACCGAAAAATATCTCAGAAAGTTGGTATTAATGAGGTTGTAGCTAAAGCCGGCTGTCAGGTCGCCTGGTCCTTGTTCCATCAGTTTGGCACCCGGCCCTATAATGTTTTGGGTATAAATGTAAGGAACGGTCACAATAACATCCAGCCTGCGCGAAATGCCGTAACCTACATAAAGCGTTGTGGCGTACGAAGTAAAACCCGTACCCGGCGCACCTTTAATTACGTTATCCTTATCGTCGAACCTATCCCTTTGATGGTAATAAGAGAAGGTGGGAACAACTAAATTGCGGTATTTCCCGATAGGAAAGCCGGCGTATGATCTTGGCGTTGTTGCTAACACCAAAAGCAGGCATACAAAGAAGCTTAACGCAACAGTCCTTTTCATTATAAAAATCCGCTGTTAATACACAATGCTTAATCTTCTATTCCTTTTGGCCTCGGTTTATATGGCACCAAAAAGTTCGATTTGCGAATGCGGTGGTTTAGCGGTTCCTCAATTAGTTTAAATAATGTTATAGAAACGGCGTTTAATACGATAAAAATGATCAGAAGGTTCACAATGTCGTTCTGAAATGGCGAAATCCAGTCTTTTTGCCACTTATCGTACAACTCAAAGATGTGATCGTTCAACCGGTTAATGCTGCCGAGCAACAGGTTGTACATCCACCCTAAATGAATTAAATAGAAGATGTACGAGCTTTTACCAAGCAGTTCGATAAACGGTAAAGCAAGGAATTTCTTAAACAACGTTTCCTCGGTCAGGATGCCGTAAAAGAAAAAGGCCACCATGATACACAAAAAGTAGTTATTGGTGATAATGCCTATCGGGGTTTCCAGTCCGGCCGGCCATGGGGCGATCGGGTTTTGCAGCGCCATTACCAAAACGCAAACGAAGATCAGGATAAAGCCGCCGTAGGTAAAGCTGATCTTGTTGGTGCGTTTAAAGCCATTCTTCAACACATAACGCGCCAGTTGTACCCCTACAAAAAATTCGAAACACCGCCCAAAGAAAGTGAAAACCAACACAAAAGTATAATTGCCAAAAAAGCCATGCCAGTTCACATGACTGAAAACGAACACCATTGCCACCGCAAACAAAGTGATGATTACCGGCTGTATATAAAACTTGTTATATTTTTTGGCGATAAGGAAGATGACAGGCGCAGAGAAGTAAAAACATTCCTCTACCGTTAAGCTCCATCCCTGCGCAATACCGGTATCCCAATACTGGTAAAAAAAGCCGCGCAAAAAGGTGATGTTCAATATCATTAATCCCACAGGATTGGTTGATCCTTTGGTAATGGATTCATCTTTCGTGATAAAATAATAAACAAAACAGGCTACAGTAAGCAGGAAATACATAGGGTAGATGCGCGCCACCCTGTTTTTGAGGTACTGCTTAAACCATTCTTTGGTAAGGTGGAAACTATTGTAATACCGGAACGTGATCAGGAAGCCCGATAAAACAAAGAAGATACTTACGCCGATGTGAAACTCGGCAAAAAACCTTTGGAAAATTTGCGGGAACCCACCATCGAAGATGTACGCAAAGTGAGAAATGAATACCAGGTAGGCTGCCATTGCGCGAACCCCCGTTAAAGCTGGTATATAATTTTGTAGCGATTTTTGTGTCAAAACGGCCTGAAAATGAAGTTAAATTTTTCTAAGATAAATCTATTCAGGGCGGTTATACGCAAAAAGTTAGTCAGAGGATGTGGAAAAGTCGATTTTGGCGAGATTAAAACTTGAATATTTCATTTTGAATAGCATACATAACCAGTCCGGTACGCGTTTTTATGTTGAGTTTTTGAAAAAGCGATTCCCTGTAGTTGTCCACCGTGCGCGGACTCACAAACATCTTATCGGCTATTTCTTTATAGGTAAGCTCCGAACAGCACAGGCGTAAAAATTCGAATTCCTTGCGCGAAAAATCGGGCGCCCCTTCGTCAGCTACCGAGCGGATCAGTTTACCTGATACCATTTCATTGATAAAAACACCCTTTTCGTTAATGATCTTGATTGCGTTTAAAAGCTCCCTCGGTTTCGACTCTTTCAAAACGTAGCCTCCTGCACCGGCCTTGATCATTTTGATAACTGCTTTATCTTCCTCAAACATGCTCAACGCCAATACCTTAATTTGCGGATAATTGTCTTTTACCCATTTCGTAGCGGCATAGCCATCCATCACCGGCATATTTATATCCATCAAAATAATATGAGGCAGCGGGTGCTTCTTCAGTAAGTGCTGCATCTGCTCGCCATTTTCGGCCTCAAATACAACCTGTAGCTCGTCGAATTCGCTCATCAATGATGCCACGCCGTCTCTGAAAAGTGTGTGGTCGTCAACAATGGCTATTAAAATTTTATCTGTTTGCATGTTATGGATAAGGTGTAGTAACGGTAATAATTGCGCCCGCGCCCGGGCTTGAACTAATGGAAACATTGCCGCCTATAATACCGGCTCTTTTCCTGATATTCTGCAGGCCCATGCCATTTTGATCGGCAGATGGGTTGTCCAAATCAAAGCCGATGCCATTATCAGCAACGCTCAGCAGCAGCGTAGCATCCTGGTATTCCAGGTTAATGTTGATTTCAGTGGCCTTTGCATGCTTCATAATATTATTCAGGATTTCCTGCAGGATACGGAACAATATCAGGTCTTTATCAGGACTATTGCTCGCCGGCATCTCGCCATCGTTTACATAACTGATCTTATACTGCCCTGATTTCTCTATCCAGTTAATTTCGTAACTGATAGCCGCCGACAACCCCATAACTATCAACTGATCGCCCTGTAACAGTTTCCCCAGCAGCCGCATTTCCTTGATAGACCGGACAGTCAGATCAATAGCCGCGTCGATCTTCTGTTGCGCTTTCACTGCATTATCCAGTTCGATAGAGTTGAGCGTTAACGAGGTGAGGCTAAGCAACTGGCCGATGTTATCATGCAGATCGGCGCCAATGGTTTGCATAGTTTGCTCCTGTACTTCAAGCTGGGTTTGGAGTAGTTCTTTTTGAAAACTGACTTTCAATTTATCCCGCTCAACAATATTTAACGCCTGTTTTTTACGGTAGAAAAATATAGAATATATTATAAAACACGCTAATCCTAACAATAACATAACTATCACCAACAGAATCAAATAAATATCTAAATCAAACTTCAAGTTGGCCATCGCTTTGTTGCTGCTGTTTTTGTCTTTTATCAATTATTATTGAATATCCTAAGGTTATATAAAATAGAAATGTGAAATATTCAATAAAATCCGCCAAAATTTCAGAATTATATGCGTGTTTCATCATATAATTTAAAACTCCAAAGCAAACTGGCATTACTATTGAATAAACCAAAACCGAGGTATTAAACCAAAAGATACTTTTTTTATAAAGGGGTAACTCTTTTGATTCAAAGAGCATCTGCACGAATAACACTAATGAAAATATGATAAAAATTATATCAGAAAACATAATCGCATTGGATGGGAAAGAAAAAAAATTTTGTAAAAAGATGATATTCAATAATGCGATCAATGTGAAAACGGGTATCGAATACGATGTAATTTTTCTCGCAAACGGATGTGTTATTAAGTTGCGAAAGATTAGGGCGAAGCCAGCAAACTGTATAATACAGAGAATATGATATGGTGGGTTGCTATTATGTATTTTAATAGCTAAAAATCTGGCTGTTAATTCACTAATTAGTGTAAAAAGAATAATCGATAATAAAATCTTAAATGGATAGGTTAATAAGCGGACCTTTGCAAGTCCGCTTAAAACTATCGTAAAAAGTATTAGAAAATATATAATTAGTTCGATGTACATATTCCCGTGAAATGAAATTTTATGGATTTTGGTCAAAATTACCGCAGTAAGTTGGGCAGGGTTTTAAATAGTCAAATGTGTCGTTGTCACTGTATGGGTTGGTATACCTGCTATTAGTAAGTGATCTTGGTTTAGTGGAGTCAAAATTCGGATTTAATTTGGCACCCATAAAAACCAAACTGTAAACGAGTTCAGCAGAACCTGAGGAAGAACCTGCATCTGTTGCAAGAAAGATACTAATGCCGTCGAAGCTTCTTGTGTCGTTACAAATGTGCTTAATATCATTCATATCTATAAAATAGCCTACCATTTCCTCGCCAGCGGTGTTGAGCAACTGATATGAAGATTGATGATTTTTAACTTGATATGCTTTTATTCGTTTTAAAGCATCGGAAGTAGGAACTACACTTAATGGAGAACTAAATCTTGGAGCAAACTTTTTGTAATAAGCTGTTAAGATAGCTTTTTCTTTTTCAGTTAGACTTTCAGTCAATTTCCCCTTGGTATGAAAATCTGCAAAGGGTTGATCGGATGTTTTTTGGCAAATGGCATATCCTATTATTATGCCAATTATCAACGTCAAGAGAGGGAGTAATTTTTTCATTGTTTAAGATTTAAGTTGCTTTAAATTTAGTTAATTAATTTGAGATTTAATAACTCAAAATTCCTATCTAACCGTCACATCCCCAACGTCTTTCCGCCCTTTTTAATACCGTAAAATTACCCTGTTAATAAAGGTTTTTGTACGGTAGTGCTGCCTTGTATTTCAAAGGAGTTTTGTCAGTATCAATCATAGCATCAAATCATAAAAGCTATGGCAAAAAAATCTTAAGAATTATCAATAAATCTTAATCCTTATTCAAATGAAAACACTTTTATTTATCACATTGCTTGCGCTTCCTTTTTTGGCGTCTTCACAAATGCATTTGCCTGGCGCTAAGCTGTCACATTATCAAAAGGCTGCATCGGGCGGCATATTGGATTCGATAGCTGTGCGTAACTGGAATTTTAGAGAGAACGGTATGCAAGACGGGAACGCGGGAAAAAATGCAGATGAAAACACTTCGGGAGTAAATACCTATAATGCGTGGGTTTTAAGCACCAACTTTACCCTGCCTATGCTGCGTATAAATTTATTAAACAACAATCCGCCCAACAATACTAATTCCAGCGTAAGTACGTCGTTCTTTAATTCGGTAGGCGCCGGACTTAATATTTCATGGGGAGAGATCAAGGAAACAGTCGGTAAAGATGGTAGTACGGCCTCAGCCGATTTTTCCAACACGATAGGGCTTGAACTTGGTTTTCTCTTTGCCGCAAATACCGGCTCCGGCAAAACTGATGATTCAGATAAAGGAAGTCAGCCCAATAATATATTTGCCTTGATGGGTGGCATAAGTGTGCTGAATTTCCAGGCGGGTATTGGTCACGAATTTGGTTCGGTGCCCGCAGGCCAGAAAAGAACATTTTTTACTTTGAGTTATTCTATTCCGTTATCAACCCTCATAAACGGTGGTTTTCATATCATCAGCGCCAATCCAAAGAATTAATAAGGGAGCATTAAATTAAAAAAAGCGAGAACCAGCTCAACCCAGAGCCCGTTCTCGCTTTTTTTATCCGAATGGACGATATATTATTCCGTCGGTCTTCCGATCCTCTTCTTCAACTCCGCAATAGGCATGGTGATCATACGGCCTATTGGTTCTTTGCCGCGGTAGGTGATCACACGTAATTGCGTAGCATCTTTAGGTACCTCTAATGCGGAGGTATATTTTGGATAGAACCTGTCGGGATACGAATTGTCAAAACTGTAATAAATATCCAGGTTGGGGATCTCGGTGGTTAGTTCCACATTCATTTTGTCACCAACCATTGTTGGTTTGAAATCAGGATCATAAACGGCAGGTGCGTATTTAATTTCGGCCTCATTCAGGCGGGCAAAGTGTTTCTCTACTTTCGGATAAAAATTGTCCCAGCTTTTCTTTTCCTTAGGCGACCATACCGATTCTGAAATGGCCAGACCGCGCGGCCAGGTCATGTACTCTACCTGGCGGAAATTAAATACCTGCTCTGTCCATAAGTTGGCTTGTCCGCCCAAGATCAGTTTGGCATCGGCGCTGTCAGGAACCGGATCGAACTGGTATGATTTGTTGAGGCGTAAGGTTGCATACACATGCGGTTCCATCACCCGATCGCTTTGCATGTAATCGAGATAAGCAAATGTGGTTGGGCTCATCACTACTTCGTGGCCCAGGCGAGATGCTGTAATACCACCTTTGATGCCGCGCCAGCTCATCACAGCCGCTTTTGGTCCGAGGCCGCCCTCTATGATCTCATCCCAGCCCATAAATTTTTTACCTTTCGATTCAACAATGGTCTCCAAACGTTTTTCGAAGTAGCTTTGAACCTCTTCCATATTTTTCAGGTTCTCTTTTTGCATCAGTGCTTTCACATCTGCACTTTGCTCCCAGAAGTTCTTCGCGCACTCGTCGCCGCCCAGATGGATGTAACCGAATGGAAAAAGCTGTGCAATTTCGCCCATTACTTTATCCAGAAATGCATAAGTCTTTTCGCTGGCAGGGTTAAGTGTATTATCAACCAGGGCTTTGATGCCCTCTTTTGTAAAGTTCATCATGTGCTCGCCCGAGCGTACCTGGTATTGATCGGCACCCGGCGTGCACGACAGTTCCGGATAGGCAACCACGGCAGCAAGGCTATGGCCCGGCACATCAACCTCGGGCATAATGTTCAGGAAGTTCTTCTTACCATAAGCTACCAGCTCGCGGATGTCGTCCTGGGTGTAGAAACCGCCATAGGTCCGCGGCTCATCAGCAGTAGGCGGAGTGAAGCTGCCGAACTCGCCAACTTTTTTCACATTATACGCGCCAACGGTGGTTAAGCGCGGCAAACTTTTTATTTCGATGCGCCAGCCTTCATCGTCGGTGAGGTGCATGTGCAGCAGGTTAAATTTATAACGTACCATCTGGTCGATATAATCCTTCACTTCCTGTTTGGTAAAGAAATGGCGCGATACGTCAAGCATCAAACCGCGCCATCCAAAGCGCGGGTAATCGGTAATATCGACACAAGGCGCGGTCCATTTAATATGCTGAACTTCGGCGCTTTCAATTTCTTTCGGGAATAACTGCATAAGCGTTTGCACACCATAGAAAAGTCCCGCCGGTTCATTAGCCGAGATAATAACTTCCTTTAAACCAACCGATAACTGATACCCTTCTTTACCCAATTCGGTATTGGTGTTGTTAAACAGCCTTAATTTAATAGTAGCAGGTGTGGCTGATTTGGCTTTTATAGCAATCATTGCACCGGTTGCAGTAGATAATTTTTTTCTCAGGTAGTCCGTTACAGGCATTACCTCGGCAGTTAGCGGTGCCTGTATGGTTACTACCTTGGGCAGCACAAACTGGCCGCGTTTTAAGGTTGTGCTAACCGGTTCGGGAATAATGGCCAGCTTGGGTTGCGCAGGCTGGGCAAACGACAAAACAGCAAAAAAGCAGCCGCAAAGCGCTAAGGATAGTTTTTTCATATTTGAAATCGATAAAAGGGTTTTATTGGCAGGGATATCTGGATGCAAATTATACTTTTTAAATAATATTAAGAAGTGGTTTGGTGAATTAGTTGATTGAGTTAGATTAAGTTGAATAAGTATATTGATTAATGCCTGGCCGACAACCAACTCAATCAACTTAATCTAACTCAATCAACTCCAACCAAAAATAGCTATATTGCGTCAACCAGACACATTATAAATCAATTTCATGAAAAAACTTTACCCCTTTGCTGCATTTGCGCTCTTGTTGTGTATTGCCGGTTTATTTTATTCGTTTAAAATGAATGGAAATTTGACATTGCCCGGTATAATTAAAGTTGAAGGCGGTGCCATAACCGGTTTACCGAGCCAGGCGGGTGATGTTGTGTCATTTAAGGGCATTCCATTTGCCGCGCCGCCGGTGGGTAATCTGCGTTGGAAGGCGCCGCAGCCCGTAATTCCCTGGAATGGAGTTAAGAACTGCGCGGATTTTGGCCCAAGCCCGATGCAAAATAAGCCGGTGCCCTTTGGAGTTTATACCAAAGAGTTCCTGATTCCGGAGAAACCTATCAGCGAAGACTGTCTTTACCTGAACGTATGGGCAAAAAATAGCGGCGCAGCTAAGAAGCCTGTTTTTGTATGGATCTATGGCGGCGGATTTGGTTCGGGTGGGGCCGGTGTTCCCATTTATGATGGCGAAGCGATGGCCAGAAAAGGGATCATATTCGTATCTATCAATTATCGTGTGGGCATTTTTGGTTTCCTGGCGCATCCTGAACTGACTAAAGAATCGCCCGGAAAAGCGTCGGGAAATTATGGCTTGATGGACCAGATCGCCGCACTAAAATGGGTGAAGCACAACATCGCCAAATTTGGCGGCGATCCTAATAATGTTACCATAGGCGGCCAATCAGCCGGATCGATGAGTGTGAACTGTTTGGTGGCCTCGCCTTTGGCTAAAGAGCTGTTCAATAAGGCCATTGCCGAAAGCGGTTCGCTGATGCTTACAAAAGGAGGCTTTAACGCAGGCAACCTTACTGATGCGGAACAACAGGGAGTAAGGATCGCTGCAAGCCTTCACGCAGCCTCTCTGGAAGATCTAAGGAAAATCCCGGCAGTCGACCTGCTAAAGGCCCCTGCCCAATATGCACCGATAGTTGACCGCTATGTGCTGCCCGAACCTGTTTCGAAGATCATCGCCGAAGGCAAAGGAAATAAGGTTTCGCTGCTCATCGGTTGGAATGCCGATGAGGGTTTTGTAATGAGAAATGAAACGAAAGAACAGTTTCAAAAGGAAGCAAAGGATAAGTATGGTAAAGATGCCGACGAGTTTTTGCACTTCTTTCCTTCAAATACCGAAGCTGAGGTTGCACAGTCTCAATTGAAATTGAGCCGCGATATGATCTTTGCAGTTTCGGGTTACAAATGGGCCGGTATGCATGCAGCGGCAGGAAAGGCGCCGGTTTACGTTTACTATTTTCAGCATAAATTACCCGCAACGCCCGATTTTGAAAAATATGGCGCGTTTCATACAGGCGAAGTTACTTATGCACTGGACAATCTCAAATTCCTGAACCGGCCCTGGAAGGCGGCCGACCAGCCGCTGGCCGATCAGATCTCGGGGTATTGGGCCAACTTTATCAAAACAGGTAATCCGAATGGCGGAAACCTGCCGGTGTGGCCAAAATACAGCCGCTCTCAAAATAAAGTGATGGTGTTTGGCGAAACTTCGATGCCTCGAACGCTGCCCGATAAAGAAGAACTTCAGTTTATGACGGAGCATTTGTAAGCATTCGAAAAATAACTGTTTACGACTCATTCGAAACCGGACATAGCAGCGTCCGGTTTTGTTACATTATAAGGCTTGAAATATCAGCCCTGTTTCCTGTCTGCCAATATATTAGTAATTTGGAACAACGTTGTTTATCCTGGTTATTGCCTGTATCAATTTCGTCAATCTTGTCACCGCCAAATCGGCCAACCGGGCTAAGGAGGTGGGCTTACGTAAGGTTGTAGGCTCACAACGTTCCGGTTTGATCAAACAGTTTTTAACCGAATCCATGCTTTACAGCGGCCTTTCGTTTATTATCGGCTTGGCCCTGGCCTGGCTGCTGCTGCCTTATTTTAACACGCTTGCAGCCAAATCATTAACTATGCCATGGGGCGAATGGTGGTTACTGCCAACTATCCTCTTATCGGCCTTTATTATCGGCATCGTCGCGGGCTTATACCCGGCATTTTACCTGTCGGCGTTCAGGCCGGTGCAGGTATTAAAGGGAGCATTGAGTACCGGCAGCAAAAATTCGGTATTGCGCAACAGTCCATCGCTGATGAGCATAAAGGTAAAGGGAACAGATATGAAGCATACGCTGCAATCCATTACCGCGGTGTGGAAGCAGTTTGCACCTAATCAGCCTATCCGCTATACATTTATGGACGAGAATTATGCCAAAATGTATGCCGATGTGCAGCGCATGGGCCGTATTTTTACAACATTTGCCATACTGGCTATTATCATAGCCTGCCTCGGCTTGTTTGCACTGTCGGCATTCATGGCCGAGCAGCGCAGTAAGGAAATAGGTATCCGCAAGGTGCTGGGCGCAAGTGTAAGCAGTATTACCAGGCTATTATCGCTCGAATTTGTAAAGCTGGTAGTGCTTGCTATCCTCATTGCCTCGCCGATAGCCTGGCGGGGTATGAATAAATGGCTGCAGGGATTTGTTTATCACGAACCGGTACAATGGTGGATCTTTGTTGCTGCAGGGCTTGCGGCCATATCCATCGCGTTGATTACGGTAAGTTTTCAATCCATAAAGGCGGCGTTGATGAACCCGGTAAAGAGTCTCAAAACTGAATAATAAGGTTGGGGATTACGAGCGGTTAGATTAGTTAGCAGGCAACGGCGGAATGAGAAATATGCTTTGCCCCAAAGTGAAGCCGCTTAAAAAGTAACGCCCTTGCAAATTCTGCAAGGGCGTTACTTTATTATCTTTTACTTAATCTCTAATTTCCGATCAACTGATCTCTAACTACAGCTTAATGAACGAGCTTTTGCCCACGACACTGTTATCGCTGTTGTTCACTACCTGTATGAAATAGGTGCCGGGGAGCAGCGAACTTACGTTGTCCTGCCAGGTTGAGCCTGATGATGTTGCCGTTTTTATGACCGACCCGGTAATGCTGATGATCTTTATACCATAGGACGCCGACGATCCTGACGGTGCTGAAGCCAGGGTTGAATTTAGCGCCACTTTCTGAACGCCTGATAGGTTGGGCTGATTGTAGCCGGTATTCCCGATAGCCAGATTTATGATGCCGCTCGATGGGTTAGGATAAACACTCACTTTAGTGGTAACGGCAACCACTTTACTCTGGTCATAAACCACAGTTATGGCTTTTGAATAGGCGATGGCGCCGTTAAGATCTTCTATTTTTAAGCGGTAAATATCAACTGTATTAACCGGGTTTTTGTCGGTAAAGGTGTAGGTTCCTTGTCCGTTTGAGGCAAAGCCGCCCAGTACATTAAATGTTATGCCGTTATCTGTGCTGCGTTCTACCGTAAAATTGGTATAGTTATCTTCATTTTCAGTTATCCATTTAAGCGGTACTTCAGAAGGTTGTTTGGTAGCTGTGAAGTCTAACAGGTGTATGCCCAGCGCCTTGTTTTGACGTACGACTATCTGGAAGCGGTCATCCCCCGAACTTGCTGCGTCCGATTTATCGACATCAAACACATAATCACTGTTGTTGCGCAGATCGAGCGAATCTTTTTTGTATTTATCCATCAGCCAGATCTCATACAGCTTCGGCAATTCGTCGAGTGAAGTTTTCCTGAGCGTAAGCCTGCCGCTGTAGGTAGCATCAACTTTTAGTTTGATAACTTCCTGTGCTTTTTTAGGCAATGGTAAAAAATTTACAGACAAGGGCACGGGTATGCTGTCGGTCGAAAAGCTGGCTAATCCTTCGGCCACGCCGCTCATCCCGGTAAGATATCTTGAATCTTCCTGGTTATTGTATTTAGTGGAGGAGTTTGAGTTAAAGGCGATGGCTATATCGTCGTAATTCAGCGAGTCGATAAATAGTTTTAAGCGCAAGATCTGGCGTACGTCATACGCCGACGCAAGCGGAGTACCCATTAATAAATTTCCGCCAATACCCGCTGTTGGCCGCGACAGCGGGGCTTTGGCTGCCTCGGTAAAAGTAACGTAGGCGGTGGAAGCAGCCGGATCTGCTTCTACGAAAAAGCCCTGACCGCTGGCAATGATATTGGTGGTACCGCCCGATGGTATGCGGGTAAAGGTGTTATAAGTATTGTAATTTTTTGTTTGCGGATTCATAACATACAATACAGGCCGTAATCCTGCCGAGGCGATAGTGCCTGTTGAAAAGCCGTCAAGATCGATAGAGCAGGGATAGGGGTTACCGAGGAGAGTAAAACCGGTAATAGCCGTCTTGAGGTCCGAACCGCCATACCACAAGTTCACGGGCACATCGCCATGGGTTATCTGGCCTGTTGCTGTAAGGGTTGATGCCGTAGCGGCGTAGGTAGCTACAGTTTGCTCGGCAACGGTATGCCCGGCGCGCTCGCCCCTGAAAAAGAACAGGAAGCCGTTACCCGCTGGGATGTTAAAAGGACCGCCATCGCCATCGATCATATAATTGGGAGCGGACAAAATATTATTGATGCCCCTGAAGTTGCCGCTGGTAAATGACGCGTTTGATTGGGGGATATCCTGCCGGTAAATATATATGGTAGGATTTCCACTTTTATCAAAGCCGCCGGCATTGCCTGTGGTACCGGTTAGCACCGCATTATTTTTAATATAGTTGATGCTATATACATTCTTCGAGTTTATAGTTGAGGCGTAAACAGGCGAACTCATCAGCCTGTAACCACGGTAACCCTGCATATAACGTTGTACATTAAAATTGCCTGCGCAGGTAGCATTGGTACCAAAAGCCGCGATCGAGGCCGTGCCTTTAGCGTCGGACTGGAGGGTAAAAGAGATCCCTGCAGTGTTATCGATCAATGCACCATCGCCTTGCGGGAAAATGGTTGAAGTTGAACCGAGGTAAAACGTACCGGTATTGGTTATCGAGCTATTTTGCCCGCTTAGGGTGATCAGGCATTGCGATCCGCTTGTGCCTGCATAAAACGTACCTGAATTTGTAATAACAGAACTTTTGGTTGCAACGGTGATAATGCTCGATCCATCAGCGGTGAAAGTACCCAGATTGGTTATCTTCATGCTGTTATTGGTGATGAAATTTACGGTAGAACCGCTAAGGTGCATGTTGCCCGCAGCCTTGTTCATAAATCTGGAGCCTTTGCCAGTAAAATTAAAAACACACCCGGTGGCATTTAACGTTCTCGAATTTTGGAGCTTACTGTTAGTGCCCGTCAGGTAATAGGTGGATGCGTTATCGTTATAAGTACCCCCGTTGCTGATTATTGCACTGGTGCTGTTAAGGTTAATTGTACAACCGCTGCAGGTAAACACGCCGGCGGTAGAAAGCGTAGTATAAGCCCCTCCGTTAAATGTTGCGCCTGTTGCCGTGATAGTGCCAGAGTTGATCAACGGAACAGCGGCAATGGTGTTGCTGCCTAAGTTAACCTGCGACCCGTTATTGCCCGTCAACGTACCTTTATTTGTAAAAACACCCCCCGCGGCTACGTTCAATACACCCGATAGTATAACAGGATTGTTTTTAGAATTAGTAAAAGCGGCGGCACTGTTTATGGTTATGGTATTATTAAAGGTTGTGGCTGCATTGCATGTATAAATCCCGTTTACTGTAACGGCACCGTTAAAAATTAATGTGGGGCCATTATTGGTGGTAAAAGTGTTGCCTGCGTTAATGGTCAACGATCCAAACGTTAATGTACTGTTTCCGTCTATAACAGCGCCGTTAACAACGGCCAGAGCGCCCGATGTTAATGATGTTCCACCTGTAAACTTAACCGTTCCGGCGGTGTTTATGGCTACCGATCCGGTTACTGTAAGGACATTTGCCAAATTCAGGGTAATGGTTGTTCCCGGTGTAAAAGTGATAGAATTGCAGGAAATGCCGGAGTTATCAATAGTTAAATTGTTTGCAGTTACGCCGATGGCGATATCGTCGCCCGCACCTGGTCCGCCCGCAGGCGCCATAGGGGTCCAGTTATTAGGATTAGTCCAGTTTCCATTTACTGCCCCGGTCCACGTATAAGGAGTAGCGTTTGTTTTCAGCGCACAAAAAATGGTTACTACAATTAAACTAAATAGTAATCGTGTTTTCACATTTTAACAATAAAGTATCAAATCATCCCCAAATAGCCGTCGGATGGGTTTGGGGCTATTAAGTTATTAATTTATGTTGATAAATATCAATTGTGTTTTAATAATTGTAGTTTTCTTTCGTTTTAATGTATAATATTAAAATAATAGTTATTAAAATTTTATACCACGAACATCTTTGGCGAAAGTTATTAACATCTTCACTCATAAACTAAAGAGCCATGCCTATAGTCCGAGCCGTTATTTTTTGTGTTGGGAAGAAGAAGCTTACCGTTGATCTAACGGATTTAGTTTCCGGATTAATAAAGGTTAACCGCCCAAAACAAAAAATCAATAATTTATCAAATCGGGAAAGGATATGCAATAACAATGCTAACTGGAAGGCAGAAGCCGGTTTATGAAGGAATAAATTGTGAGCCGTACCAATGGTTACTTATTTTGCCTGTGTAGGATGCTTTTGAAATAATAGTTACAAGAATATTGCTCTTTGAGAAATAAGGTCCAAAAGACTTTGGATGGCTGAAGAAAAAAATTCCACAATGCTTCCCGGTTTGGGAAAGATGGGAGCGGGGATAGCAAGAACGAAAAGATATTCTGGCCTGTAAATCCTTAGCCTACCTTTTTACAAAGGTAGTCCGGCCAATAAGGCTTTTATCAGAATTATTAAGCACTTGTACAATATAGGTGCCGGGTAACAGCGTTGCAATGTCATCCTGCCATGTGGCCTGCGGTGAGGTTGCTGTTTTTACTACTTTGCCCGATATGTTTACTATTTTAATAGCGTACGACTGATTTGACGTTTTTGACGATGTCCCCACGCTTTGTACACCCGAGATCAGGTTTGAAGGCCCTTTTGTTTTAATGGAAAGGTTTAGTGTGCCAACCGCCGGGTTAGGATAAACGCTGATTGTATTGCCCGCCGTCGTATTGCTTCCGGTTCCATAGATCAGCGATACGGTTTTCGAGTAGCTGACGACTCCGTTCAGGTCCTCAATTTTTAAGCGATAGATATTGGTGGCGTTATCAACCGGGTTCTTGTCGGGCAGCGTGTATTTCCCCTGGCTGTCCGAAATAAAACCACCTGCCACGCCAAATGTAACCCCATTATCGGTACTGCGTTCAACGGTAAAGTTGGTATAGGTTTCTTCGTTTTCGGTTTCCCAGTCAATTTGTGAGCCATTGGTTGCTTTGGCAGCTGTAAAATTAAGCAGGTGGATACCGAGGGCGGAGTTTTGCCGTATTACAATTGTAAAGCGGTTATTACCATAGCTTGCAGTATCGGCCAGGTCGATATCGAAAACATAGGAGCTGTTATTGCGAAGGTCGAGCGAATCTTTCTTAAACTTATCCATCAGCCATATCTCGTAAATCTTCGGAATGGAATCGAGTTGTTGCCTTTGCATGGTGTATCTGCGCGAAGCGTTCGATGTTACACCCAACTGTATAGTTAACGGTTTAGCCTTGGGCAATGGCAGAAGGTCTGCCGCAAGCGCTACACCATCTGATGAAAAAGCCGTCAATCCCTCGGGTGCGCCCATGCCTCCAAGGTCCCTCGAATCTTCGTAGCCGTCGAATTTTGCGGTTGCTGAGGGTGAAAAGCCTATCACTATATCGTCGTAATTCACCGAGTCGGCAATCATCTTCAGTCTTAATAATTTGATGCTGCCTTGTTTAGTAGTTTCCCCCCAATTTTTTACCGTGGTCCGTGCTGTGCCAGGCCATATCGGGGCCGCTGATATACCTTTCGCGCCAATAGTAAGGAAAAGCAGCAGGAACGGGAGTAAAATAAACGCAATTAGGTTAGTTTTCAACACTTTTAAACAATTAGGTTCGCAAAATTAACATTTAAGTAAGCAGTATAATGTTCACATTAATAGGTATTTATTAACATATCAACATTTGGCGTTGATGGTTATTAACATTAAACCGGGTAAATTAATGGCCGGATTTAGGTTTGTTAATAGTCACTATTTAATAGAAGTCTTTTCTACGTTATGAAAATCAGTTAGTTGCAATTATTCTTTCCCGGAGTGTTTTTTTGAAAGCCGGTTAATTTATCAAAGCGGGGATTCAGCTTTGCCGGGCGACTTAAAACGGCCGTCGAAAGAATAAGCAGAAACCTCGCACCGGGTTTTACGGTAAAAGGCCCGGTTAGTTTCAATAACAGCTCAGTATTTTAGTGAAAAACAAATTTTATATTGCGGCCTAAATGAAGAAGGTGTTTTACAGGTATATTTAGCATTTAAACGGCTCTTCCCTAATTAGATATGAATAAACTATACACAGCAGTTAGTATTACCTTTTTATTGCTGTGCTTTGCAGGTAAAACATTTGGCCAGCAGGTTTTGGTGAGCGATGCCAAAAAGAAGGAATTGGCCGGTATTGCGCAAAGATCGCGCACTGCCTTTATCCGGAATCATAATACGGCTGTGGCGCTTGCCCGCCTGAATGGCTGGACCATTAAACGAAAAACCAAACAGGGGGGATTGATCTCTTTGCAGGGTGTTAACAGCCTTGGTTTCCCCATCTACCTTAAAACTGATAATAATACCACCGCCGCCGCAACTACGGGTACCAATACAGTGCAGCCAGGCGGCAGCGCCGGGTTAAACCTTTCAGGTTCAAGCACGGCGTTAAACAACAAGCTGGCTGTATGGGATGGCGGCTCGGTTTATAAAGCCCATCAGGAATTTGCCGGGAAAACCATTACGCTGCATGATTCGGCGGCGGTAATAGATCACGCCACCCATGTTTCTGGTACTATGATAGCCAAAGGGGTATACGCCCCGGCCAGGGGGATGGCTTTTAACGCGGCCACCCTGCAGTCATACGATTTTGACAACGATGTTGCCGAAATGAGCGCTGCGGCGCCCAACCTTTTGCTGTCGAACCATTCTTATGGCGATGCTGCCGGGTGGTATTATAACGATGCTGCCGGGCATTGGGAATGGTACGGACTGCCCGGAGACACAGTTGATTATAACTTTGGTTTTTACGGGAGCCGCACGCAGGACTGGGACAAAATAGCCTACAACGCACCCTACTACCTGATTGTTGAGTCGGCTGGAAACAGCCATGCTGATACCGGTCCCTCGGTTGGTGAACATTACTGGGGCTATGCAAGCGCGTCCAATCAAACACTGGTAGATAAAGGCCCCCGCCCGGCAGGGATAAGCAGTAACGACGGGTATGATGTGATTGCCACTACCGCCAATGCAAAAGACATTTTGACCGTGGGCGCGATAAATCCGTTGCCCAATGGCCCCGCCAATAGCAGCGACATCAGCGTTGCGTATTTCAGCAGCTTTGGCCCAACAGACGATGGGCGTATAAAGCCGGATATTGTTGGCGATGGCGTAAGCGTGGTATCAACCGGGGCGGGCAGCCCAACTCGGTACATCACACTCTCCGGAACATCGATGGCGGCGCCGAACATTACAGGTTCATTATACCTGCTTCAGGAATATTATGCGCAAAAGAACGGCGGGCGGTTTATGCGGGCATCAACCTTAAAAGGATTGATCTGTCATACGGCTTTTGACGCCGGCAATCCCGGTCCCGATTATATTTACGGTTGGGGGCTGCTGGATATGAAGAAGGCCGCGCAGGCCATTACAGACATGGATGGTAAAAGCCTGATCAAAGAAAACATTTTACAGCAGGGCCAAACACAAACATTTCACATAACTGCATCGGGCCAGGGGCCGGTTGCCGCAACCGTTTCATGGACCGACCCGGCAGGCACAGCCACGCCCGACGGCACCATTAACAGCCGTACCCCAAAGTTGGTGAACGACCTTGACATAAGTGTTAGCGACGGCACTAATACCTTTAAGCCCTGGGTGCTCGACCCGTTGCATCCGGGCGTGAACGCTACTTCCGGCAATAATATAAGAGACAATATCGAGCAGGTTTACATACCGGGGGCAGTAAGCGGAAGGGGGTACACTATCACCGTGAGCCATAAAGGTACCCTGCAGGCGGGGGCACAGGACTATTCATTGATCGTAACAGGCGTTGGCGGCAGTCCTTACTGCAATTCAGGCCCGCTATCAAGCGCAGATTCGAGGGTGAACAATGTGACGCTGTCTGATTTAAATTATAGTCCTCCAGCCGGCTGCACCACTTATTCCGATCATACCGACAAGACCATTAGCCTTGAACAGGGCAAAACCTATCCGCTGGCTATTACGCTTGGTACCTGTGGTGCCAATTTTAACAAGGCCGCCAAAGTTTTTATCGATTGGAATGGTAACGGTACTTTTGATGCCAATGAACTGGTGGCGACATCGGGCATTATCAGCGGCACGGGTGTTTACAATGCTAATATTACCGTGCCTGTTAATGTAACACCGGGCAATTTCAGCCTGTTGCGCGTGGTGTTGGAAGAAACCAATGATCCAAATACTATTACACCCTGCGGAAGTTACGCCAAAGGGGAGACCCAGGATTACCGCGTGCAATTCATTAAAACCAGCACCGATGCGGGCGTTCTGGCTATTGTCAACCCTGCGGCGACCGGGGCCTGTGCCTCATCGCAATTGGTGACAGTGACCTTGAAAAATTACGGCGGCGCGGCCATCAGCAATATCCCGGTGACGGTAACCATCACCGCACCCGATAATTCGGTTACCACCCTCACACAAACCTATCCCGGTACCCTACAGCCGCTGGCGCAGGAAGATTTTATTTTAAGTAACGCCTTTAATGCCGTGGCTGGCTCAACCTATACCATTACGGCTGCTACACACTTGCCGGGCGACGTGATCACCGCTAATGACCAGGTTACCCAAACCGCCCTCATCAGCACACCGCCCGACGCGACGGACCTTTCCGCTTTTTACTGTTCAGATACGAAGCAATACCAGTTAACAGGTAGCGGCGATGGTACCTTGTTCTGGTACCTGAATAACAACGACGCCTTGCCGGTAGCCTACGGGTCGCCGGGCGTTACCGACCAGGCTTCGGCGAATAACACCTTTTATGCAGGGTTGAACGATTTTTCGGGGAGCATTGGTCCGGCAACCAAAGCGGTATTTACCGGGGGTAATTATGACCAGTTTACACCTTACGTGAGCATAAATACCAAAGTGCCTGTAATTATTGAAAGTGCGCGGCTGTATGTAGGCAGTTCGGGCAAAATAACATTCACCGTAGCCGATGCGAACGGTCAAACCGTATCGACCAGTATCATCAGCGCTGTTGCAACCCGTACTAATCCACAGCCCGGCACACAACCGGATGATCCTAACGACCAGGGTGCGGTTTATAACCTGAACCTGCTGATACCTGCCGCGGGGAATTATACCATCAACGTGGCTTTCGATAATACGTCGACGCTGTTCCGTAATAATACGGGCGTAACCGGGTATCCTTTTAAGATCGGTAATATTTTCAGTATTACGGGTAATGGCGCCACTTCAGACACCGATACCGCCGCTTACAAAGGCTACTACTATTATTTTTATGATATGAAGGTACGGAGTGCAGGCTGTGCTTCGACCGGCAGGCAGGCGGTGATAGTAACCAAGCCAGTGATCACACAAAACGGAACAGTGCTGACATCGAACCTTACCGCAAACAATCAATGGTATCTGAATGGCGCGGCCATTGCCGGAGCTACAGGTATAACATACACGGCAAAACAAAGCGGCAATTACCAGGTAGGCCAGATCATGGCGGGCGGCTGCATGGCCTTGTCTGACAATTTTGTTTACATCGCACCTGACGGTAATTCGGGCGAAAATAACGAGATAGGGCTTACTGTTTTCCCGGTACCGGCCAGTACGCAGCTGAATATACTTTTTTCGGCAAAGAACAGCGCCAAACTTACCATGTCGCTTGTTAATGCCGCGGGTCAGACTGCTGCAAAAAGCGAACAAGCTATTGCCGCGGGCAATTTTAGCAGTATAATGGACGTGAGCGCGTTTGCACCGGGTACCTATGTTTTAAAGATACAACTGGGGGATAAGCATTATGCCACAAAGGTAATTGTGATGCGGTAAAATCCTGGCTTTACGTCATTGCGAGGTACGAAGCAATCTCTGAACTTTGCATTGGCGGTAATGTCCTTTGCAGAGATTGCTTCGTACCTTGTAATGACGGGACTTTTTACTTTTCTTCTATCTTGATTCCTGGCTCTTGGTTCTTGATTCTTTTTTCAGAAAGTATATTTCAAGCCAAGTCCCGGCGCAATATCAAAGAACGGGCCTGTAGCCAGTTCGGCGCGTGGGTTGAGATCGAGGCTTACGGCAATTGGGGAGCGTGGTATCAGGTATTCCAGGCCAAGCACGCCATCTATACCCAACAGTATGTGGCTGCTGGTGTATAGCTCGTCGTCGCCATTAAAACGGCGGTAAAGGCCCTTGCCAACAGCGCCGATGTGAGCGCCCGCACCATAATAAAACCTCAATTCCTTTACGCCAAAGGCTTCCTGGTGGATCTCATACAAACCGGTAATTACCACGCCGCCGTGAGAGCGGAAGCCTAATAATCCTTCGATGGCAGCCCGATCGTCTAAGAAGTATTTGCCCGAGAAACCGTTCTCGTAACCGCCGAATTTAAGGCCTGCGGCTGCCTGGTAGGTTTGCGCGTCAGAGCGTTTGCCCAGCAATAAAAATGAAGCGGCAATAAAAGTACAGATAAGTAATTTTTTCATCAGATGTAATTGTATTTCAAGGTTTACGGAGCTATTATTCTGATTTTCTATGAATAATATTCCATAATATGTAAAAGCAAATTAACGCCGGAATTGTGATTTTATTGGGTTTCGGCGCCAAAACAAATGCTACCTCCCAACAACGGATTGATTTTCAAGAGAAATATTTGTAATACGACCGGTAGCCCGATATGAAAATAAATGCAGAGCTAAGTGGTAAAAAATACATCAAAATAAATTACCGCAGGTATAGAATAGCCGGGCGTTTCCTTTTTTAAATCTAAATATGATAAATTAGCCCGTTCAATAAATCTACACCAATTATGATCCGCAAGTTTATTTTGCAAACAGCTTTTGTGCTGGCACCGGTTTTTATTTTTTCAAGACAAGCCTGTGCCCAAACTGCGGATAATGCTTACCGTAACGGAATGGTTGTTTGCGCAACGCCCAATGCATCGGCTGTGGGGGTAGATATTTTAAAGAAAGGCGGTAACGCTGTCGATGCGGCAGTTGCTGTTCAGTTTGCCCTGGCGGTAACCCATCCGGAAGCCGGCAACATTGGCGGCGGCGGGTTTATGGTGTACCGCAGCAACAAAGGCAAAACAAATACGCTCGATTTCAGGGAAAAAGCCCCGGCTGCCGCCTATACGAACATGTTTTTAGACAGCGCAGGCAATGTGATCCCCGATATGAGTCTGGCAACGCACCAGGCATCAGGCGTTCCGGGTTCTGTGGATGGGATGATACAAGCGCACCGCAAATATGGCAAACTGAAATGGGCCGAGCTGGTGCAGCCCGCTATAGACCTTGCCCGGAACGGTTTTAAAATTACCAAACGCCTTGCCGGTTCATTAAACTGGGGCAGCGCTCAATTTAAAAAGCTGAATCCAGGTAAAACTTATTTACTGAAGGATTCGCTCTGGAAGGAAGGCGACCTGCTGCAGCAGGAAGACCTGGCTAAAACACTGGAGCTGATCCGCGATAAAGGCCGGGATGGGTTTTATGCGGGCAAAGTAGCCGATGAGATCGTAGCCGAAATGAACAATGGCAAGGGCATCATCAGCTTAGCCGATCTGAAAAATTATCACTCGGTTTGGCGCAGTGCCATTGTAGGAAAATATAAAGACTATAAAATTATTACCATGCCCCCGCCATCGAGCGGGGGGATAGCGTTGCTGCAACTGCTGCATTCGGTTGAGAAATACCCTTTGCACCGCTGGGGCTTTAACCAGGATTCGACGGTACAATTGATTGTTGAGGCCGAGCGCCGCGTGTATGCCGACCGGTCTAAATACCTCGGCGACCCGGATTTTTTTAAGGTGCCGGTAGACGGTTTGCTGAACCCCGCCTATCTTGATAAACGAATGGCCAGCTTTAACTGGAACGCCGCCACGCCCAGCAGCAGCATACAGCCGGGATCGTTTGTAGGTTATGAAAGCGACCAGACCACCCATTTTTCCATCGTAGATAAAGACGGTAACGCAGTATCGGTCACTACCACGCTTAACGGTTCTTTCGGCTCAAAGATATTTGTGGGCGGAGCGGGCTTTTTGCTGAACAATGAAATGGACGACTTCAGCGCCAAACCGGGCGTGCCCAATATGTTTGGCCTGCTTGGCGGCACCGCAAACAGCATACAGCCCGGCAAGCGCATGCTTTCGTCAATGACGCCCACCATTGTAGAAAAAGACCGCAAGTTATTCATGGTAGTGGGCACACCGGGCGGATCGACAATTATAACATCGGTTTTTCAAACTATTTTGAATGTTATTGAGTTTGATCAGGATATGCAGCAAGCGGTAACATCCAAACGTTTCCATCACCAGTGGCTGCCCGATAAAGTGAACGTAGAGAAGGACGGTTTCAACAGCACAACCACCGATAACCTGACAAAAAAGGGATACGTAATAAATCCAGGCGGCCCAAGCGGCAGGGTAGATGCCATACTGATTACCAAAGACGGCAGTTACCAGGGGGGCGCCGATCCGCGCGGTGATGATACGGCGATTGGGTATTAGTTGGCAGTTGGCAGTAGCAGTTAGCAGTTGGAAAAGGTTCATGGTTGATAGTTCATGGATCATAGCAGCTGCAAAACTGTCAATACAAAAAAGACTGCTACTATCAACTGCCACTGCTACTTTTACTATGAACAATGGACTATCGACCAAAACAACTATGAGCCAGATAAAGCACCAGGAAACGATCGATTACTTTTTAAAAGTGGTTTGGCAAACGGTAGCTAACCGCTACAACCAGCTGGTTGCCGAGTTTGGCATTACACAGTCGATAGGGTATTTGTTGATTAATATTGACGAGAAGGAGGGAACCACCGTTTCGCATGCGGCTGCCTTGCTGGGATTGAAATCCACCAGTCTCTCGCGGATGCTGGCGCAACTGGAAAAGTCGGGCCTGATCTACCGTGAATCGAACGAGGGAGATAAACGTTCTGTAAAGATATACTTAACCGAACTCGGTAAGGAAAAACGTCACCAGGCCCGGGTGATCGGTAAACTGTTTAATAATCACCTCAACGAACATATCAGCGATGCCGACCGCGAGTATTTGATCAAAATGCTGAAGAAGGTGAATCAGTTAACCCTGAACTTTAAGCCGGAAGGTAAGTAAGACAGTGAATTCAAATCTTTATCGCAGGAAACGAAGCCTAAACATACCTGTAGAGACGCGATGCATCGCGTCTCCTTTAGGACAATCAATACTCCATCCGTTGCCTCAGTCTGTTTGCCGGTTTAAGACGCGATGCATCGCGTCTCTACAAAATTTACCACCGCACAACTTCCGCATAAAATCGCCGTTATTTAGTAGCAAAATGAGGCCATAAACGTATTGGCTATAACGGCTGGTCACTAATTAATTGTTAAAAAGTGTTAAGCTGCTGTTTTTGAATTTTAAAAGAATAAATTTGCCGATTGAAACGACAGGGTATAAGCGCGTGTGCATGGACTGCCATACATAAAGGCAAAGTAAACTGATTGATTGACAGGATGAACAGGATACTGTTATTTTTATTGCTTGTATGCGCCGGTTTTGCGGGATGTAAGAACACCAACGATGTGCCTGCGCAGATACGCGCACAGCTGGCGGTTGACAATAAGATCATAGGCGATTACCTGCAAAAGAATAACATTACCGCTTTGTCGGTTGATTCGGCGGGCATTGCGACAGGGATACGCTATGTTATTGACCAACCGGGCTCGGGGAACGATCTTTACAGCAGTGCCACCACCATTACCGTGGGTTTTACAGGTACACTGCTTACAACCGGTACCCAGTTTATTACAACGGATGAGTTTCACCCCTCGTATGTGTTGGGGGCGACTATCAGAGGCTGGCAGTTAGGAGTGCCGAAGGTTAAAAAAGGGGGGACGATACGCTTGTTTTTACCATCGCACTATGCTTACGGACCGTTTGCGCAGCCCACGCTGGGTTTGCCGGCTAACGCGATATTGATTTTTACGATAACTGTTTACGATATAAAGAACTAAAGGCCCTTATAAATAAAAACAAACAGAGGGCAATGCCAGAGCGGCAAAACAAAAAGTACCAAATGAGACAAAGATTTTTTACCCTTCTTTTAATTTCTGCTGTAATAGGTTTAGCATCGTGCCGTAAAGATAAAATTGAGCAAACCATACAGCAATATGACGATAGCCAGATCCAGAATTATATTAGTGTTTTTGGTTTAAGCGGGATGCAAAAAGCCGCCGATACCACGGGCATTTACTATAAAATTATTATGCCGGGTAAAACAGATACCGCCGCGCTCGACTACCCGAGCAACGTATCGTTTGTATTTACAATCCGTTCGTTCGATGGTAAATTTGTGGCACAGGATACCATTGCCAACCACGTTGATGATTACCTGGGGCATATTACCTCTGCTCAATACATTACGCCGGGCGTAATGCTTGCTATCAAGAACCTTGTAAAATATAAAGGCGCCAGCGCAAGGCTGCTCGTACCATCGCGTTTGGCTTATGGGGTTAACGGTTTCGGTTCGGGAAGCTCTACAACCGTTAATACCAGGATTGCCGGTAACCAATGTTTAGATTACTACATACACATTATACATGATTATAAGACCTATGATGAGGAAGTGATACATAATAGGTATGATGTATCGACTTATACTAAAGTTGAAAGTGTTGCTAAGCCCGGATATTTCTACTACTATAAAATTTTAACTCCGGGGACTGGGAATGACCCGATTACACCTAACAGCACTATCACTGACACCTATACAGGTTCATTGCTAAACGGTACCGTATTTGACGGAAGTTTTAATGGAGACAATATCGATACCCGGCCTATTTCTGATATAGTCCTTTCAGGTTTATCAGAGGCTTTGGAGAAATTTGCGGTAGCGGGTACAAAGATATCAGTAGTTATTCCCTCAACATTAGCTTATGGTAATACCACATCCGGCTCAATACCGGCAAATAGCGTGTTGCGATTTACCTATCAGATTATAACGGTCATACAATAGTTACAATAAATTAATTCTTTGTTTAAGAGTTTAAGTTATTTTTGCTTATTAGATAACTTAAACTTTTAACAATGAAGAAAATCTTTTTAATTATTCCTTTCCTATTTCTTTGTTTTTTTGCTAAAGCCCAGACTGAAGTAACCATCTACGGTTTTTATAACACTATTAACGGTAAACATTTTTATTCAACTAATCAATACGAAGTGCATGTTGGAACCGGCGGATGGGTACAGGATGCACCATTGGGTAACTTGTACGCGCCAGCAAGCGGTACTGCTGTTTATAGGTACTACAACTCCGATACCGGCGCCCATTTTTACTCGACAACCACTAATCCTCCAGGCGGTTTTCACTTAGAAGGGATTATGGGAATTGAAGCTTATCCACCATTGATTAATTATGGTCGTCAACAAGCAGTTTATGGATATCTTAATCCATCAACCCACGATTATTATTTTTCTTTTAGTTCAACTCCCCCAACCGGTTGGACTTCTATAGGAATACAGTTTTACACTTTCCCTTGTTGTTAATATTAATAAATCATTTCGCCAGCGCCTGCTTAAAGGCCTTAAGACATCTTTCCCGCGCGAAAGCGTGATCAATAATGGATTTTGGATATTTGCTGAAGTCGGCATATTCCGGAACCCATTTTTTGATGTATTCCAGTTCGGGGTCGAATTTTTTGGTCTGGGAATCGGGATTGAAGATGCGGAAATAGGGTGCGGCATCGGTACCTGAGCCAGCCGCCCATTGCCAGCCGCCTACATTGCTGGCCATCTCATAATCGAGAAGTTTAGCGGCAAAGTAACGTTCGCCCCAGCGCCAGTCGATCAGCAGGTCTTTACTTAAAAAGCTGGCCACCACCATGCGCACGCGGTTATGCATATAACCGGTTTCGTTGAGTTCGCGCATGCCGGCATCCACCAGCGGGTAGCCGGTTTGGCCCTTGCACCAGGCGTTGAATTGTTTTTCGTCGTTTATCCAATGGATGCGGTCGTACTCCGGCCGGAAGGCATGATCGGCTGTTTGGGGGAAATTGTCGAGGATCATCATATAAAACTCGCGCCAGATCAGTTCATTCAGCCAGGTTTTATCATGATGTTTATTAGCCTCGGCAGCCAGCTCGCGGATGCTTACTGTGCCGAAACGCAGGTGCATACCGATATGTGTGGTGCCGTGATGAGCGGGGAAGTCCCTTGTTTTTGCATAATCGGCTATCAGTTCTTTATAACGGATTTTGGGTAGTTCCCGGTCGCTTTTTTCAAAGCCGATATGCTTTAACGATGGAATAGAAAAAGCTTTTGTGTGGAAGAAATTTTTGAAATATTTTTTGTTGGGATAGGCCTTTAAATAGAACGGTTTAAGCTTTTGGTGCCATTTGCGCATGTAGGGCGTGTAAACCGTGTAGGGTTTACCATCGTCCTTCAAAACCTCGTTGCGATCGAAAATTACCTGGTCTTTATAAGTGTTGAAGTTGATATTGTGCTTTTGAAGCAGCCGGGCAATTTTGCCATCGCGTTCTTTTGCATAGGGTTCGTAGTCGTGATTGGTATAAACAGCCGCGATGTGATAGTCTTTAATGAGCTGATGCCAGGAATGTTCGGGCTTATCATAAAGTACCAGAAGGCTGCTACCGTGGTTTTGAAGCTCCTTGTCAAGGTCAACGATGGTTTGATAGATAAAGGTGACGCGGGCATCGCCCTTGTCTTCCAGCTTATCCAATATTTCTTCATCGAAAATAAAAACAGGCAGAACTGGATTGCCGCTTTTAAGGGCACGGTATAAGGCTGCGTTATCGTCCAAGCGAAGATCGCGGCGGAACCAGAAAATAGAAACCGGAGTTTGCCTATCCATAGATCTCGCTCAAAGCTGATTCAATAACCGGGTATTTGAATTTGAAGCCGGCATCCTCAATTTTTTGCGCCGATACCTTTGTACTGCCTAAAACTATCGTGCTCATTTCGCCCAATAGTAACTTTAAAAAGAACGCCGGTACATTGGGCGCCCACAGCGGCTTGTGCAATTGTTTGCTAATGGCTTTGATGAGTTCCTTATTGGTGACCGGATTTGGCGCCACCATATTGTAGGTGCCGGCAAAGGTTTCATTTTCAACG
Organism: Mucilaginibacter sp.; assembly: GCA_036569325.1. Lineage (GTDB taxonomy): Bacteria > Bacteroidota > Bacteroidia > Sphingobacteriales > Sphingobacteriaceae > Mucilaginibacter. The sequence continues at coordinate 46,375 of DATCQV010000079.1, forward strand.
GCCATCAAATACATATCAACCACATCCTGCCAATGGATCCACGGAACCCATTGCTTGCCATTGCCCAGCGGCGAGCCTACATAAAGTTTAACGGGTTGCGCCATCAGTTTAAGCGGACCTTCATTGGCAAGCACCACGCCGGTACGGAATTTGGCAATCCGCAGGTTCATGTCTTTACCCTCATCAACAGCCGCCTCCCACTCTACGCAGCAACGGGCCATGAAGTCGGTGTTTGGGGCGCTGTCTTCCGTTTGTAGTTCGTTGCCTCTGTCACTGTAATAACCAATTGCCGATGCTGAAACGACGGAATTAACGGTATGTTTTTTCTTCCGCAGCAAATCGTAAATCAAACCGATTGATCTGGTGCGGCTGTCGATGATCTCCCTTTTGCGTTCGTCGGTCCAGCGTTTTTCGGCAATGCCCGCGCCTGCAAGGTGGATAATGATGTCCACTTCATCTACGCAACGCGCATCAATCTCACCCTTATGTACATCCCACAAAAAGGTTTTAACGCGGCTATCTTTCCCCGGCTTACGGCTTAAATGGCTCACGGTATGCCCGTTAGCCAGCAATTGCTCCGTTAAAGCCTTGCCGATAAGCCCGGTACCGCCGGTAAGCAGGATGGATTTGTTTTTTGAGTTCATGGTTCATGGATCATAGTTTATAGCACATTCTTGACGGCGCTCCGGCTATGAACCATGATCCATCAACTATGAACTACTTAAACATTCACGCTATCAACCACAACAACTTTGCTGCAAAGCGGTTTTGCATAGTTTTCAGCGAAGATGACGTGTGTAGGATCAACCTGGTAGGCTTCCTGTGCTTCGGGGCTATCGAAAAGCATTAATAACGACACATCGTAAGAGCGGTCGATCACATCGCGATTGGTATCGGCCGGTACGCCGATGTGGATGCTTCGGATATGCGTAATGGGGATTAAAGTATTGAGGCCGTCGAGCAGTTGCTGTTTATCGGCTTTGTCCTTTAACCAGAAATGTACGTGGTGTACGAAGGTATTTTCTAAGAGCATGAGTTGATGTTTTTTATTGGCTAAAAATGGGAATAAAAATTCATAAACGCTCCTGATAATCGCTTTTATATGGAGGTTGTGAGGCACTGTATTGAGGTGAGCTTATGAAACAGCAAAATGCGTATTTTTTGACATTTTTTGTTTCATTTTGTTTCAGGTTGTCTCACGCAAGTTGGTTAAGTCATTGATTTACAGATAGGAGGTTGTTTATCTGTTTCAGGTGTTTCAAAGTGTGTCATGTATCTGTGAGACAGGAGACGAGCTTTACAACGTCATTATATTCGCCTCACCTAAATCCTCTCCAAAGGAGAGGATTTAAGCTGCACGTTTCCAGCTTTTATGCAAACTGTTCTACCACATGCGGCTTGTAAGTGTCGGTTTTTACTTCAGCCTTCAGATCATGCAGTATATTGTACAAACCGAAGTTGGTGCGGTTCACGTAAATAAAATGCTTAATGCCGCGGGCTTGTTTAAACTCGGGCATCTTTGCAACCTTTTCACCGAAACCATATAATTCTTCAAAAAACTCTGAACGGCCAAAGTCGAAATGATCGGTAATGTAAGGCTTGGCAAACAGGCCTATCATTTGTTTGTACATGCCGTAATAAAACTCGATCTGCTGCGGTGTATCATTCGGGTGGATCATTTCCAGTTGACGGAACGCCTTGATGGTTTCTTCCTTGTTATCCATCAAACCGGTTGAGGTAAGGGAGAAGAAGGGATAGTAAAAGTCCTCGGGCATTTCCTTTATGCAGCCAAAATCGATAATGCCGAGCTTTTCATCGCTGGTGATCATAAAGTTGCCGGGATGAGGGTCGGCATGGACGGCGCGCAATTCATGCTGCTGGAAATTGTAGAAATCCCACAGTGCCTGACCTATTTTGTTCCTTAATTCCTGCGAGGGGTTGGTTTGCAGAAACTCGCGCAGGTGCTTACCCTCCAGCCAGTCCATGGTGATGATGCGCTTGCTGGATAACTCGGGATAGTATTTCGGGAACACCACATTATTCAGCACAGAACAGGCGTTGGAGAACTCGATAGAGCGGCGTACTTCCAATTCATAATCCGTTTCTTCTAAAAGGCGCTCCTCTACTTCTTTCATGTAAATATCCAGTTCCTTTTCGCTCATGCCCAGCATACGGAAGGCAAAAGGCTTTACCAATTTCAGATCTGACGAAATGGAATCACCCACGCCGGGATATTGAATCTTTACCGCCAGTTTTTTGCCGTCCAATTCGGCCTGGTGAACCTGGCCTATGGAAGCGGCATTTGATGAGCGAACGTTGAACTTGTCATAGATCTTATCAGGTGTTTTGCCAAAATATTTGCGGAAGGTCTGCACAATGAGCGGCCCCGAAAGGGGAGGTGCATTATACTGTGATTGTGAAAATTTATCGGTATATGCTTGCGGCAGCAGGTTTTTATCCATGCTCAGCATTTGGGCTACCTTCAGGGCACTGCCCTTCAGCTCGCTGAGCGATTCATAAATATCTGCCGCATTATCTTCATTGAGTTCTGTTTTATCCAGATTGGGGTTGAAAAGCTTTTTGGAGTAATGCTTGATATAATTTCCGCCAATTTTGAAGCCGGTTTTTACAAATTTGGCCGAGCGTTCAACCTTGCTGGTGGGTATGCTGTTTTGTTCTTTGGGTGTATTGTCCATTTTACGTTACCTGAAAAGAGCCAGCAGCTTTTGCGCCGACAGCTCCGAGTAATCATCGATCACCAGATCGACATTGCGCAGTTCGCTTGCGGGATGGCCCGTTGTTATGCCGACAACTTTCATGCCCGCATCATTGGCAGCCTTAATTCCGGCAAGGGAATCTTCAAAAACCACGCAATTTGACGGTGGCGTGTTCAAGCGTTCGGCAGCCTTTAAAAATATCTGCGGATTTGGCTTGGGCTTGCTCACCATGGTCGATTCTACGATCGCGTCAAATTGAGCGCGGATAGGGATACGGTCTAAAATAAAATTGATGTCCTGCACCGTTGCCGAGGTGGCCATTGCCATTTTAACGCCGGCATCTTTAAGTTCGGTCAGGAAGCTTTCAAGGCCATTTATTGGGGCCACAAATGGCGCATATTCCTGCCGATAAAATTCTTCTTTTTCCTCGTGCAGCACCTTTAACTCCGCCTCATCCCGGCTATCGCCAAAAATCCTGCGAATCGTGTCCATTACCGGTACCCCGCTGATCTCGGTATAATAAGTTTCCTTACTCAATTGCCCTTTGCCGTACTTTTTAAACAGGGCAACCCACGATTTGTAATGATAAGGCGTATTGTCGATGAGCGTGCCGTCCATATCAAAAATGGCGGCGATAGATTTAGTTGCCTCCAAAACCCATGCTTTCCGTTAAACGACCATTTTTTGCTAAAAACTTACCGTATTCGAAAAGGTTATCGATAGGCGAGCGCTGGAAAAGATCGAAGGTTACGTTAATGCCTCTTTCAATAGCCTCATCGGTTTTTTCAAAACCCGCCGAGTTGTCGTTTATCCAAAAATTCAACACAAATACCAATTGAACCCAAAGCGCATCCTTGTATCGGTTGCTGAAAAATTTGCGCTCCGAAAGCTCGTTCGATTCCAGACCTTCTTTGATCAGATCGGCGCAGAAATTTTCGAATACGTCCTTTATCCCGGTAAAGATCTGCGGAGTAGAAAATGATTTCGGCTGTTTCTTCACGCTGTAAACCACAAAGCTGCGGCTGCTTTTCAACAGTTCGAAAAAGCTGTAAAAGAACGACAGTGCCTTTTCGCGTGCCGAATACTGGCCCCAAACTTCCTGGGTTTTGATTTCGGTAATGGTACGGATGGCAAAATTGGTCCATAAGTGCTGCTCGATGGCATCGAATGAACTGAAGAACTGGTAAAACTCTTCTTCGGCCATTTTATTTTTCCTGGCGAAAATGTACACCGATTTGGGCTGATGCCCTTCGGTTAGTACAAAATCGATATATGCTTTCTGGATGCTTTCAATGGTAGCCATATTGAAATTGTTAAGTTGAAAATATAAAATTAGAAGATTGCCGCGCAATAACTGTCACCGCTATCTATAATTAATTAACGGTTGGATTTTGAGGATATTACAAATAATGTGCCCTGATTACCTGATAAGCCGGCTGTCAATATCGATCATTTTGATCGATTCGACTGTAATCAGTTCGTGATAACCGGGAAATAAAGGGTTTAGAAGAAAATTGTATTCTGATGGGTTTACAGCGGAGCGCACCTTAAAGGCGATGAACTTTTTTTCCTTCATCCATTTATCGCCCAGTAATTTATTTGCAATATTTTCGTGAGATAGCCAATTTGCAGGGTACGCATTATCCGGAACCTCATAAACCAGCTTATTGCTGTCGTTTATTTTAATGGATGAGATATATAGATTGGGCGGAGTGTCTGCTTCGTTAAAATGAACGAGATTTTCCAGATAAGCCAGCGAACTATTCTGGCTGCTATACAGCATATATGTTCCTTTGCTGTTCCAACGGCCGCCAAATTTGAACGAACCGAAGCCGGAAATGTCGTTTGCCCGTTCAATATTTTTTGCAATGCGGTAAACTATCATTGCCGGTTAGGAATAAACGCCGTATTCAATCCTGCCTAAAATATCATTCACCATTTTTAGGCCGGTAGGAATGTAGAAAAGATCAATAGGCTTAATGTTGTTTAAAGCCCTGTTGGGATAGTTAAGCCAGCTTTTTACTTTGTCTTCATTCTCAAAAACGTCAAAAGCGTGCTCTACAACTTTAGCTATCTCTATAACAAGTGATGATGTGCGCTTATCAAGTCTATCGGTGCTCTTCTTGCGTTCAAGTGTTTTAACGGAGGTATCGAGCACGTTCTCTGAAAATGATTTTTTTGAAACGCCGAGGTGACTTATCAAGGCGTCCAACGAAGCTTTGGTGATGCCCAGGTTGCTTATATTAATAAGATCGAACTCCGACCCGATCTCCGGAAAGCCGGTTTCTTCGCCGCCCAGTAAATCGGCAAAGCTTAGCTTTTTTTGTAGTGGTAAAATTCTCATTTTGCGACAATTTAACCAAATGTATGGATAAAATGTCGTTATTTAAAATCTTTAACAAAATCTAATTAGCTTAGATGTATCGTTGTGTTTACTGAAAATTCGCTCACAATCAGCATCTAAATGTTGCTCCGATGTCAAATATTAGCTACACATTCTGATAACAAATAAATAAATTGCAAATTTGTACACTGCAATTCAGTTAACCCCCTGTTTAACTATGAGTGAAAGAACGATCCTGGTATGGTTTAGAAATGACTTGCGCATTCACGATAATGAGATATTGTTGGAAGCGGTGCGTAAGGCTGATAAAGTGTTACCAGTGTATTGTTTCGATCCGTATTATTTTAATCAAAATCTTTCGGGGAATCACAAAACAGGAAATATCAGGACTCGTTTTTTGATCGAATCTGTTGCCAACCTGCGTAAAAATTTGCAGCAGTTGGGCGCAGAACTGATTGTTCGCATTGGCCGTCCGGCAGAGATCATTCCACAACTGGCTTCAGAATACCAGGTAAACGAAGTATATCATCACCGTGAGGTAGCCTACGAGGAAACGGAAATTTCTGAACAGGTGGAAACCGCGCTTTGGAAAATAAAGCTCAACCTGAAGCACTTTATAGGTCATACCCTTTATCACAAGGAAGACCTGCCATTCCCGATAAAAGATATTCCGGATAGTTTTGCCGTATTTAAGAAGAAGGTAGAACGCGACAGCAACGTGCGCCCCTGTGTATCAACGCCCGAACAGATCCTTACCCCCGAGATTACTGATGCCGGTGAAATACCTACCCTGCGAACATTGGGTTTAGATGAACCCTTTGATGATCCGCGTGCTACGAATCGTTTTGTGGGTGGCGAGGACGAAGCATTAGCTCAACTGGAAAAATTCTTTGTCAATAACAGCCATACAGTTATCGGTAAAAAGAATACGACCATCAATCTTTCCAAATTATCGCCCTGGATTGCCTTGGGCTGTATCTCGTTGAGACAGGTTTATTGGGAAGTGATCAAAAATCAACAGCAGCACAATACCCATTACCCCGGCATGCTGCTCGACCTTTTATGGCGCGACTATTTCCGGTTCATGTTTAAAAAACACGGACAGAAATTTATCGCCATCAAAGAAAAATCTGCCGACCAGCCATCAGATGCACTGAACAGCCAGGAACTTTTTGAACACTGGGCGCAGGGCGAAACCGGCTTTGCTTTAGTTGATGCCATTATGCACGAGTTGAATGCTACCGGCTACATTGATAACCAGAGCCGACAGATAGTAGCCGGATTTTTGGTAAATGAATTGAAAATCGACTGGAAAAAAGGCGCGGCTTACTTTGAAGAAAAGCTGATAGACTATTCGCCTGCAAGTAACTGGGGCAACTGGGCCTTTATAGCCGGCATTAATGATGCCCGCGAAAGCCGTTATACCATAGCTGCCATGCCTGTAACAGACCAAGGTGTAAAAAATGAATACATTGAAACCTGGCTTCCTGCCCTGGAAGACGATGGCTATGAAGCTTTGGTGAAATAACCATCGGGGGCATCTCTTTTCGCTTCCAATCCTCCCGCGCTAATTTCATCCAAATTTTAACCCCAAAATCACCTCATCGCAACAATTAATTATTGCTTAAATAGTTACTTCAAAATGTTAATAAGTGGTTAAGTTTTATAAATAAATTACAAAGTTTATAATCCTATATGCTTACTTTTGTACCGTTTTAAAGATTGGTTTCTCATGGATCGCCTCAATTATATCAACAGCGGCAACGCTGCCTACATTAACACCCTCTACGAATCATACAAACAAGACCCTGAAACAGTTGACTTTGGCTGGCAAAAATTCTTCGAAGGATTTGAATTTGGACAGGAAAACCCGGTAGCCGCTGCGACTGTCGGCGCTGAAACTCCCGAACATTTTTTAAAGGAGATCAGCGTGTTGAACATGATAGATGGCTACCGTACGCGCGGCCATTTATTCACCAAAACCAACCCGGTGCGTGAGCGCCGCAAGTATTTTCCTGGCAAAGAACTGGAAACATTTGGATTGACTGATGCCGATCTGGATACTGTGTTTAATGCTGGTGTTGAGGTTGGTTTGGGTCCGGCTAAATTGAGCGATATTCGCCAGTTGCTGGAAGATACCTATTGCCAGTCTATCGGTGCAGAATACCGTTACATCCGGAACCCTATCAAATTAAAGTGGTTTGAGGACAGGATGGAGAGCAGGCGCAATACACCGTCGTTCTCTGTTGATGAAAAAAAATTAATGCTTGATAAGCTGAACGAAGCGGTTGTTTTCGAAAGCTTTTTAGGTACCAAGTTCCTCGGGCAGAAACGTTTCTCGCTGGAAGGCGCAGAGGCGTTGATCCCGGCTTTGGATTCTGTTATCCAAAACGGATCGGAACTGGGGATAGAGGAATTTATTATAGGCATGGCCCACCGCGGCAGGCTGAACGTGCTGACCAATATTATGGAGAAACCTTACAAAGAGGTTTTCTCAGAATTTCAAGGCAAGAACTTTGACGAGGACAGCGCAATTAGCGGCGATGTAAAATACCACCTCGGTTATTCAACCGATATTGTTACCAAAGGCGGCAAAAAAGTACACCTGAGCCTTTGCCCTAACCCATCGCACCTGGAAGCGGTCGATCCCGTTGTTGAAGGTTTGACCCGTTCAAAAATCGACTTTAAATATAAGGGCGACGATTCCAAGATTGCACCGATACTGATCCATGGCGATGCTTCTGTAGCAGGTCAGGGTATTGTGTACGAGGTTCTGCAAATGGAAAAACTGGAGGGCTACCGTACAGGCGGTACCATTCACGTTGTGATCAATAACCAGATTGGTTTCACCACCAACTTTAAGGATGCCCGTTCGAGCACTTATTGTACAGATGTTGCCAAAACGGTGCTTTCGCCGGTTTTTCACGTAAATGGTGATGATGTTGAAGCGCTGGCTTATGTAGTGAACCTTGCGATGGAGTACCGCCAGGTGTTCCACGAGGATGTATTTATCGATATTCTTTGTTACCGTCGTTACGGCCACAACGAGGCTGATGAGCCTAAGTTCACCCAGCCGTTGCTGTACAAAGCAATCGAAGCGCATCCAAACCCGCTGGAAATTTATAAAATCAAGCTGCAGGAAGAAGGCAGCGTTAGCGCGGATTTTTCGATTGAACTGGAGAAAAAATTCCGTGCCGAACTGCAAACCAAACTGGACGAATCGAAAGCTGAAGACAAGTTTACCGAAACCGTGCACATGTTTGAAGGTGCATGGCAGGGTATGCACATGGCTACTACCAAGGAATTTTTTACCCCGATAGATACGGCAGTGCCTGAAAAGGAATTGCTGGAAATAGGCGCGAAGATCACCACTTTACCAAAAGGTAAAGAGTTTTTCAAAAAGATAGAAAAGCTTTTTGAAGAGCGCAATAAAATGGTAACCGAAACCCATGTGTTCGACTGGGCCATGGGCGAGTTGCTGGCTTATGGCACACTGTTGAAAAACGGTCACCCGGTTAGGCTAAGCGGTGAGGACGTTAAACGTGGTACCTTTAGCCACCGTCATGCAGTGTTAACACTGGCTGATTCAGAAGACGAATATATACCACTTGATACTATTGAATCGGAAGCAAAACTGAGCATCTATAACTCATTGCTTTCTGAATATGGCGTTTTAGGTTTTGAATACGGTTACGCCCTGGCTAACCCTAACGCACTCACCATCTGGGAGGCCCAGTTCGGCGACTTCTTCAACGGTGCGCAGATCATCGTAGACCAATACATTGCCAGCGCCGAAACAAAATGGCAGCGCGGTAATGGTTTGGTAATGTTGCTGCCGCATGGTTATGAAGGTCAGGGGCCAGAGCATTCATCGGCACGCGTGGAGCGTTTCTTAGAACTTTGTGCCGATAGCAATATCCAGGTGGCCAATTGCACTACACCGGCAAACTTCTTCCATATTTTAAGAAGACAAATGCTGCGCGATTTCCGCAAGCCGTTGATCATCTTCACACCTAAGAGCTTGCTGCGCAGCCCTAAATGTGTATCTACCCTGGAAGACTTCACCAAAGGCAAGTTCCATGAATTGATAGACGATAACTATGCCGATGCGAAAAAGGTAAAACGGGTACTGCTTTGTACCGGTAAGATCTATTACGATCTGCTTGAAAAACAACAGGCCGATAAACGTAAGGATGTGGCCATTGTTCGTGTAGAACAATTGTATCCAACACCTACTATCCAGATCCTGAAGATCAAAGCCAAATACGAAAAAGCCACCGAGTTTATCTGGGTGCAGGAAGAACCGGAAAATATGGGCGCATGGCCATATATTTGCCGCAAATTCCACAATGACAAGGTGGTTAACCTGAATGTGATCTCAAGGCACGAGGGCAGTAGCACAGCTACCGGTTTTGCTAAACAGCATGCCGCACAGCAGTTGCATATCGTATCGAAAGCGTTTGAGGCACCCGCCGGAAAAAAAGTAAAGGCAGCAGTTAAGGAAACAGCCGAAAAAATGGCTAACGTTGGCGCAGATTAATTTGATTTGAAATGTAGAGACGCAATACTTTGCGCCTCCCGCTTTGTATAGCAATAATAATATTCAAGAGATGCAATGTATCGCGTCTCTACAATAAAATACAAAAATTCTACTATGAGTTTAACTATTAAAGTTCCGCCGGTTGGCGAATCAATTACCGAAGTTACCCTGTCGAGCTGGAAAAAGAAAGACGGCGACACTGTACAAATGGACGAGGTAATTGCAGAATTAGAATCTGATAAAGCAACTTTTGAACTTACTGCCGAAAAAGCAGGTGTTTTAAGAACTTCGGCTAATGAAGGCGATGTATTGCCTATCGGCGCTACAGTGGCTACAATAGAAGAAGGCGGAGCCGCTGCCCCGGCAAAAGAAACTGCGCCTGCCGCTCAGCCTCAGCCTGAAGTTGTTGCAAATGCACCCGCTCCTGCACCAACTGCCACTTCACAACCTGCTACTGCCACTAATTCTTCGCTCCAAGTTAAGGTACCTGCGGTAGGAGAATCGATAACGGAAGTTACCCTTTCTCGCTGGATCAAAAAAGACGGCGATGCGGTTGCTATGGATGAAGCCATTGCCGAACTGGAATCGGACAAAGCAACATTCGAGCTTACTGCCGAAAAAGCCGGAACTTTAAAGACTTTAGCCAAAGAAGGCGATGTTTTGCCAATTGGCGCGGTTGTTTGTACTATTGAAGGAGCAGGAGCATCTGCCCCTGTTGCGACGAAACCTGCCGAGGTAACTCCGGCAGCAGCGGCAACACAGCCATCTAATGGCAAAGCTACTACTTATGCATCGGGCACACCATCGCCTGCCGCTGCAAAAATATTAGCCGAGAAAGGCGTTGATGCCGGTTCAGTAACAGGTACAGGTGTTGCGGGCCGCATTACCAAAAGCGATGCCATACTGGCCGAAAAAGTTTCAGAAAATCCGCAGGGACCGAGAGATACCACCCCGGCACCGGCTAAACCTGCTGCTGCACCTGCTCCTAAGGCAGAGGCTGTTATAGGTGGTCCGCGTTCTGATCGTCGTGAAAAGATGTCGTCATTACGTAAAACTGTTGCCAAGCGTTTGGTAGCCGTTAAGAACGAGACTGCGATGCTGACTACCTTTAACGAGGTGGACATGTCGCCGATCATGGAGCTGCGTGCTAAATACAAAGACAAATTCAAAGAAAAACATAATGTGGGCTTAGGCTTTATGTCGTTCTTCACCAAAGCAGTTTGCGAGGCGTTGAAAGACTGGCCGGCCGTTGGCGCACGCATAGAAGGTGAAGAAATTGTTTACAGCAACTTTGCCGATATCTCTATCGCGGTATCTGCCCCTAAAGGTTTGGTGGTTCCGGTGATCCGCAATGCGGAGAGCATGAGCCTTGCCGACATTGAGAAAGCAGTCGCCGCGCTTGCCGTTAAAGCCCGCGAAAACAAACTGACCCTGGAAGAAATGACCGGTGGAACATTCACCATTACCAATGGCGGTGTATTCGGTTCCATGATGTCGACCCCGATATTGAACTCGCCGCAATCAGCCATTCTGGGCATGCACAATATTATTGAGCGCCCGGTTGCCGTGAATGGTCAGGTGGTTATCCGCCCGATGATGTACCTCGCTTTATCGTACGATCACCGTATCATTGACGGCCGTGAGTCGGTAAGCTTCCTGGTAAGGGTGAAACAATTACTGGAAGATCCTGCGCGGTTGTTGCTGGGAGTTTAGGAAGCTCCTATATCTCCCCTGAAGGAAAAACTTGAAAATATTAAAGCCGGATTTGTCCGGCTTTTTTGTTGACTTATGCCCCGCTCGTCATTGCGAGGAACGACGCAATCTCTGAACTATGCATTATCGCTATACAGTAGTTCAGAATGCAGAGCGGTAATGTCCTTCGTAGAGATTGCTTCGTTCCTCGCAATGACGAGCAGGGTGGATATTTAGTTATACCATCCTCTTCAGCGCCAGCAGATATGCCATGTGAAACCCATCGTGAAATGGCAAAAAATCAATGGCATCTTGCACGCTTGTTAACTCAACTCCGTACCGGGTAACAACTGCGGTATAATTTTTAAAAAGGCCGTCTGCCTGATCTTTCTCCAACCTGTCGAGGGTGGAAAAAAGCAGCGACTTTATTTCTTCAACTTCTGTCGCTGTAGCAGGACGCTCTGGCTTCGAGCCGGATTTATAGCTTTCGAAAAAATCATTGTCTACAACTATTGGTAGTCCCGACCGTGTGTAGCAGATGTTTTGCTGAGCGGCAATCATGGTGCCGAGGTTCCAGATAATGTTATTGTTAAAGCCTGCGGGCACTTTATTTAATTGTTCCAGCGTTAGGCCTTCTATCATTGTTAATGTAGTGGCGCGTAGTTTTCGGATAGTATCTATTGCGTTCATATATCGATTTAAGTGACGGCTAATTTGAGGAAATATTTTTAAATGCGATGCACTTTCGGCCTTTTTGCCTTAATAGGTTTTGTTATACCTTTACGCCTTAAAATATACGTGCTATAAATGACTGCTACTGCAATTGATAAACCCCTTCAGCCCAATAAGCTCATCTGGTATTTTATCATTTGCTGGACGATATTGAACATCATCCAATCCTCAACCTTAGAACTCCAAGGCGACGAGGCTTACTACTGGATGTACTCCCGTTACCTCGACTGGGGCTATTTCGATCATCCGCCTATGGTGGCACTCATTATCCGCATCGGCGACAGCATTATGCATAATGAGCTCGGCTTGAGGTTCTTCACGGTATTGCTCAGCTCTGCGTCGATATATCTATTATGGCTTACCTTAAAGCAATATACGGTGGATGCCCGGGCTTTTGTACTGGTTATCTCGGGCATATTCATCTTTCATATTTACGGCTTCACCACCACGCCCGACGGGCCGCTGTTCTTTTTTACAACACTTTTCTATTTCCTCTATCAGCGGTACGCCCAGCAAAATAAATGGGGACTGGCCATACTGCTTGGCATTACCATAGCCTGTCTGCTGTACAGTAAATATAACGGAGTGTTGGTAGTCGGCTTTACGCTGCTTTCCAACTTAAAACTCATGAAACGCGCATCGTTCTGGGGTATTGTTGTGGTGGCGGTAGTACTGTTTATTCCGCATATCATCTGGCAGGCTAATCATGGGTATCCGTCTGTAAATTATCATTTGTATGAGCGCTCTGCAGATACTTATAGTGTGATCAACACCTTTTCATACCTGCCGGGGCAATTGCTGATGGCTGGTCCGCTTATAGGCTGGTTTTTATTTTATAAGGCATTTACCGTTAAAGTTAAGGATGCGTTTATCCGCGGCTTGCTGGTTAACTGTTTGGGAACTTTTATTTTCTTTTTGATCAGCAGTGCAAAAGGCGAAGTACAGCCCCAATGGACGTTCATCCTGTTTGCGCCCCTGGTAATGCTGGTGCTTATCCATTTTAAACAGCGTGGCGGCTGGCCCAAATGGCTGCTGCCGTTAGCCGTGGTGAATACGAGCATCATTATTATTGTGAGAGTGATCGTAATTGCTGGTTTTGGCTTTGCAAAGACTTATGGGCATTTGAAGAGTTATTATGGCTTTAAAGAATGGACACATATTGTAAAAGAAAGAGCAGGAAATAATTATGTGGTAATGGCCGAGGGTTTTCAAAATCCGTCGAAATATAATTACTACACTAATAGCCTGAAATGCTTTGCGTACGATAGCCGTTATTACCGCGGCACACAATACGATATTTGGCCGATGGAGGATAGTCTTCAGCATAAAAGGGTTTATTACCTGACCTTATCGCCCATACCGGGCCTGACGTCCGATTCCATCAAAATTGAGGCCGGCACCTGGTACGGCAATTGGGTGAACGACGTGCGCACCTATCAGAAAGTAACCATCGAAACGCCGCAACTTAAACTGGAAACCGCGCCCGGCGTTACCACAAATTTCGACCTGACCATCACTAACCCTTACGATCATGCCATTACTTTTGCCGACAGCGGCTACACGCATCCGGTAAAACTGGAATACTGCATTTTTAAGGATGTAGACCTGGTTGCCGTGAAAGAAGGAGCCGACAGCTACAAAAAAATAAGTTTACAACCGGGTGAAAGTGCCCGTTATAGTTTTCCTGTAACTTCGCCGAACGTGAAGGGCAATTACAATCTTGTATTTTCGTTAAGAACAGACCCGTTTTTGGGCAGTAAGAACAGCCGCGTAATCAAATTGACCGTTAAATAAACATCCCCTGCATGATAAAAAGATTCTACCTCATCGCCGTTATTTTAGTTTTAAGCAGAGCAACCGGTTTTGCGCAAAGCCTCGATATCCATTTTAATGGGCTTGGCTTTATGGATAACCGCGAATACAAGGACTTTACCGCCCGCTCGCGTACGTACTCAGGTACCCGCCTGGCGCTCGACCTCGGCCTTAATGTGGACAGCCTGAACCACTTTATTGTTGGGGTAGACGGGATCCACGAGTTCGGTGCGCAGCCCTATTTTCTGAAGGTAAATCCTGTTGCTTATTACAAGTTTGAAAGCCATAACTGGTTATTCGACGCGGGCGAGTTTCCGCGCGAGGGGTTGATCAGCAATTATCCGAGGGCTTTATTGAATGATACCCTGCGTTACTATCGCCCTAATATTGAAGGCTTGCTGGCGCGCTATCATAATGCACATTTCAGTGAAACCGGCTGGATTGATTGGGTAAGCCGCCAGACCCAAACCGACCGTGAGCAGTTCCTGTTCGGCTTTGAGGGCAAATGGCAGCCATCGTTAACCGGTCCGTTTTATGTTTCGCACTATGTGGTGATGTTGCACGATGCCGGCGCCGAAGTGCTTTTGCCCAACGATCACATTGGCGACGATGGCGCAGCTCAGGTAAGATTGGGCCTCGATTTCAGCCATAAACAAACTACGTTCGATTCTTTATCTGTCGAGGCTGGTGCGATGGGCTCGTTCCAGCGCAGGCGCGGGGTAGACGGCGGCGCATTTAAAAAAGGATTTGTGGCCAGTGGCTATATCAGCTATCACCGGTTTGCTGCGTTTGATGAGTTTTACGCCGGTCAGGGTTCTGAGATCAACTTCGGCGATGCCTTTTACGAGAAGAAATTTTATAATCGCTTAGACCTGATGTTTACGCCGTTCCTTTTCAATCATATTAAAGGGCAGTTTATCTTCAGCATACACCGCACGCCGGGCTTTACCAGCAACCAGGAAGCATTCAGGGTGACGTATGATCTGGGGCGGAAAGTGATTGCCAGGTTTAAGGATTAGTATAAATCTATTCTCCGCGCGTCATGCGAGGAACGAAGCAATCTCTACGAAGGACATTAGCGCCGGCATTAACGGGGCATTCCTCGACTCTACTCCTCCGCATTAGTCTTTGGTTCAATCCACTTAGTCATCCTCCGCGGCAACTGAACGGCGAGATGATCAAGTGGATTGAATGAAGATACAAGCAGAGGGATAAAATGGCACATCAATTACAGCGCTGATCCCTGCACAACCCCTCTTTCCAAAATCCTCTGATCAATATAATATTGAATCTCTGATTTCTTCAAACCCCAGTTGGGCGCAATAAGCAGCTCGCGGTCGCTCAAACCAAAGAGGCGCTGGATCACGATATCGGGGCGTACAAGTGGTAACAGGTCGCAGAGGAAGTTGGCGTATTCATCAAGGCTGAACAATTTGAACGGCTCGCGCTTATATTTTACGCCCATTACAGAACCCTCCACAATATGCAGGTGGTGGAATTTTACAAACTTGATCTGTGGGAACCGGTTGATCTCGTCGGCGTAGCGCAGCATCATATCGAGCGTTTCACCGGGCAGGCCGAAGATGGTATGCACGCAGATATCCAGTTTGGTGTTTTGCAGCATGTTCAGCGCCTTTACCAAATCATCGTGACTACAGCCCCGGTTGATCTGGTTCAGGGTATCGTTATAAATGGATTCCATGCCCATTTCGAGGTCGACGTCGAAACGGTCGGTGTAGCTTTCTAACAGGGCAATCTTTTCAGGATCGATGCAATCAGGACGGGTGCCTACCGAAAGACCTACAATGTCTTCGGTACCATAGCTCAACGCTTCGTCGTACAACATTTTCAGGTAATGCGCCGGCGCGTAAGTGTTAGTGTTTGGCTGAAAGTAGATGATGAACTTATCGGCCTTGTTGCCGTTGCGGGCACGCTCCATACCTTGGATCACCTGCTCGCGCACGGTAGGCGCCTGGCGGGAAACCGATGGCGTAAAAGAATCAACATTACAGTAAGTGCAGCCGCCATAGCCTTTGGAGCCGTCGCGGTTAGGGCAGGTAAAGCCGCCATCAACAATCACTTTGAACACGCGGTGCCCTTTATACTTCTCCTTCAACCACGGCCCGTAGTTGTTATATCCCTTCTCCCAAACTGATGTTATTGTCGATTCCACTATTTTGCTTTTTGATTTCACCGATTTGAGGGTGATTTCTTTGTTTTGATTTCACCGATTTGCGGTGATTTCGCTGATTGCTCCAAAGATACGGATTTTTGAATTGGGATGTGGGTGACTCATGATACCGCTGGCCGGTATTGAAGAAATTGCCTCATCAATTAAATATATCGCCATAATAATTGATTTTGATCTCCGTTTTTGCGTGGAAACCAGAGTTTTGACACTATCCTTAAATTATTAAACCATGCACATTAAACACCTTTATCTTTCTGTTTGCTTAGTTATACTATTCACTTATAGCTCTTCGGCCCAAGCATTGAGGGCTAAATACAGGTCGGGCGATAAAAATACTTCCGCCTGGTATTTCACCACAGCCTTTTTGCCGGGAGAGAAAGTCGGCAATATTTACTCGCGAACTATCGCCTACAGCGGCGACGGCTTTAATGACCTGGTACAACGTGTAAGCGGTTCCAGCGTTTACAAAGTGACCAATGATAATTACCTCGGTCCTGAATTTGAAGAAACCGATCTGTATGACGGGAGGCCTGCGGCAACTGGTCATTCAATAATTGGCCGCAGCGGGCAAGGTAGCTATAACGGCAAAACGTTTATGAACACAAGCGCCAGCGGCCTGCTTTTCAGTGAGCTGGTTTGGGGTAAACTGCCCGCCAAACTGCACGAAGGCGATAGCTGGCAAGTGGAACTCACCCAGGCCTGGGAGCTGGGCGGGCCCGGTACGCAAACGGTAACCGTAATGCAAATGGACGCCGAACATCATACCATCACACTGAAACGCGAAGGCAACAGCGAAGGCTTTTTCGACGGCGATGCCAAGCAAATACCTATCACTACAAAAGACGGGAAAAAATTAACGGCAGACGTGTTGCCCGGCACTGCACACTGGACAGGCTACACCATTTTTAAGAACGGCGTAGTAATAAGCGATGAGCTTCTGGTAACAAGGCCAATAACCATAAAAGCCGGTGACGTAAGTTGGAGCGGTAATCAACGGGAGTATATTTTGCTGAATGCGATGCCGGTGGAGCAATAGATAATTAGAAGCACATGCTTGATATTAAGCATGTGCTTCTAATTGTTTAGCTATAAACAGGTCATATTCCATTTGCAGGCCTAACCAGTAATGCGAGCTTATGCCCAATATCTTTTCGAGCCTCACGGCTAAACGGGCAGATATATTTCTTTTCCCGGCGAAGATTTCGCTCAAATGATGGGGCAAAATATCAAGTTGTTTGGCAACATCTTTCTTCAGTAATCCTCTTTCTTCAATTTCTTCCAGTAAAAATTCGCCGGGGTGAAATGCTTCTATTTCTATTTCATTACCGTTATGATCTAATACCTGATTATTCATAAAAGTTAAAGCCCTCCTGGGGCATAAGTTTAAGCATAGTGGTTGCTGATCTCCTCAATGCAGATGATTTCAATCTTACCACCGCTTTCTAAGTTTTCAATTCGAAATATTAACCGGTAACTTATATTCAAACGAATTGAATATTTACCTTCATATTTCTTTCCTTTTAATTTTTCGAAGTGCAAGCTTTTAATCATTCTTAAATCAGCCGTATTTCTTGCCTCCTTAATTTGAAATATTCGTCGTCTGAATATTTTAAGCACTTCATCAGGATATGGTGATTTGCCATAAACCTTGTTTAAATTGGCCACTTCCTCTAAAAAGTGATCTTCAATTTTTACCTGCATGTTTAAGGATTTTTAAATGCGTGATTTTCTTTTTGCTTCATTTTGGCGTTTTTTTTTGGTTTGTCGGATGGACAACAAATATCGTAAAAAAAAAAGAGTAAATTACCAAAAAAAGGTTATTTTTTATTCTCTTGTCCTCATCACCCCCTTTACTTGTCCTCATCGCCCGTTGCCTGCCGTAGTTTAACCGCCTACCTTTATATCAACCAAATAAACAAAACTATGGCAACTACAACAGGAACAACCGCACAAGGTATTACCTCATTTTTATGGTTCAATGGCAGGGTAGAGGAAGCTTTGAACTTTTATACCTCTGTTTTTAAAGACAGCCGGATCGGTCAATTTCACCGCCTGCCCGCCGAGGTGCCGGGTCGTGGCGGCCAGATCGTTACCGCAACATTTTATCTAAACGGCGTGGAGTTTATGATTCTGGATGGCGGTCCGCAGTTTACATTTAGCGGTGCTACATCGTTTTTTGTGAAGTGTGAAACGCAGGAGGAGGTTGATCATTACTGGGAAAAGCTGTCGGAAGGCGGGCGTAAAGACCGCTGCGGCTGGCTTACCGATCAGTTCGGCGTAACCTGGCAAATTGTCCCTAATGCGCTTGGCCGCTTGATGTACGACAGCGATCCGGTTAAGTCGAGGCGCGTAATGGACGCCATGATGAAGATGAATAAAATTGAAATTGCAGGGCTGGAAGCGGCTTTTAAAGGATGATTTCAGTCTCAAGACTTTAGACTAAATTATTATGCAAGCATAGTTTTTTGATGCTTTATTTATATTAATTTTGTATCCTTAATTATAGCCTGCATGGAAAGCATTGCTCCCTACAAATCAAAATACAAGATCCGTTTTGTAACCGCCGCCTCGTTATTCGACGGGCATGATGCCACGATAAACATTATGCGCCGCATCCTGCAATCGTCGGGTGCGGAGGTGATCCATTTGGGGCACAACCGTTCTGTGGAAGAGGTGGTTACCTGCGCCATACAGGAAGACGTGCAGGGCATTGCCTTAACCAGCTACCAGGGCGGCCATGTGGAGTATTTTAAATACATGTTCGATTTGCTGAAGGAGCGCGGCGCCGGTCACATCAAAATATTTGGCGGGGGTGGGGGCGTATTTTTGCCCGATGAGATTGCCGAACTGCAGGCTTACGGAATTTCAAAGATTTACTCACCCGATGACGGCCGCACCATGGGCCTGCAGGGAATGATCAATGATATGCTGGAAAAATGCGATTTTCAGCACAAAATAAAGCTCAACGGCGAACTGAAGCACCTGCCCGAAAAAGACATTAAATCGATAGCTACGGCGATAAGCATTGTTGAGAATTACCCGACGGAGGCCGATAGCTTTCTGACCGAAGTTCACCAGATCATCGATCAACTGCATACGCCCGTTTTAGGGATTACGGGTACGGGTGGTTCGGGTAAATCGTCGTTAGTGGACGAGATTGTGCGGCGGTTTTTGATAGAGACAGATAAAACAATGGCCATTATCTCTGTCGATCCGTCCAAACGTAAAACCGGCGGTGCACTGCTGGGCGACAGGATCAGGATGAACGCTATTAATAGTCCGCGGGTATATATGCGCTCGCTGGCTACGCGGCAGGCAAACCTGGCCTTGTCTAAGCATGTGCAGGAATCGATCGATATCTGCAAGGCGGCGGGTTATGATCTGATCATTGTGGAGACATCGGGTATTGGTCAGTCGGATACGATGATCACCGATTATTGCGATTTATCGCTGTATGTAATGACCCCGGAATTCGGCGCTGCTACCCAGCTGGAAAAGATCGACATGCTCGATTTTGCTGACCTGGTTGCCTTGAATAAATTCGACAAGCGTGGCGCCCTCGATGCTATCCGCGATGTGCGGAAGCAATACAAGCGTAACCACATGCTGTTCAATGCCAAAGACGATGAGATCCCGGTTTACGGCACCATGGCCTCGCAGTTTAACGACCCGGGTATGAACACGTTGTTTGCCGCTCTGATGAAGGCGATCAAAACCAAAACCGGCGTTGACTTGGTAGGCACGCATGCAGCAGTTGAACACGAAGGCGAATCAGAAAAGATATACATCATCCCACCTGACAGGAACCGTTACCTTGCCGAGATAGCCGAAAGCAGCGCTGCCTATAATGAATGGGTGAACGAGCAGTGTAAAATTGCACAGCAGCTATATCAGATTGATGGAGTGATAAAAACCGTAGAGACACAATACATTGTGTCTCCGGATAACGGGCTTAAAGGTTCAGAGACGCAAAGTATTGCGTCTCTACAGGATATCAAAAAACACCTCGAAGAGCATCTGCATGCCGATTGCAAACGCCTGCTGCGCGAATGGCCTGAAACAGTAGCCAAATACAAAGCCGAAAACTTTATTTATAAGGTAAGGGATAAGGAGATCAGGCAGCCGCTTTATTACAAATCGTTATCGCAGTTGCAAATTCCTAAAATAGCGTTACCCAAATACGAGGCCTGGGGCGATATTTTGCGCTGGCTGCTTACCGAGAATGTGCCGGGCGAATTCCCTTACGTCGCAGGTGTTTTCCCTTTGAAACGTGAGGGCGAAGACCCAACCCGTATGTTTGCCGGTGAGGGCGGTCCGGAGCGGACCAATAAACGGTTCCATTATGTATCGTTAGGGCAACCGGCACACCGTTTATCAACCGCGTTTGATTCGGTTACGCTTTACGGCGAAGACCCGCATACCCGGCCAGATATTTATGGCAAAATCGGTAATTCGGGTGTGAGCATTGCCACGCTTGATGATGCGAAGAAATTGTACTCTGGGTTTGATTTATGTAACCCTTCCACATCGGTTTCGATGACAATCAACGGTCCCGCGCCGATGCTGCTTGGCTTTTTCATGAATGCGGCCATCGATCAGCAATGCGAAAAATACATTAAGGAGAATAGATTAGAGCATTTGGTAGAGGCGAAGTTTAAGGAGGTGTATGATGATAGGGGATTAAAGCGGCCTGAGTATGATGGCGACCTGCCGAAAGGCAACGACGGGTTAGGCTTGTCATTACTCGGCCTCACCGGCGACCAGGTGCTTCCGCCGGATGTCTACGCAAAAATTAAAGCCTACGCCATCTCAACCGTTCGCGGTACTGTTCAGGCTGATATTCTGAAGGAAGATCAGGCGCAGAATACCTGTATCTTCTCTACTGAGTTCGCCTTGCGCATGATGGGCGATATTCAGCAGTATTTTATTAACGAGAAGGTAAGGAACTTTTATTCCGTTTCTATTTCCGGTTATCACATTGCCGAGGCCGGCGCCAACCCGGTAACGCAGCTGGCATTCACGCTGTCGAATGGTTTTACTTATGTGGAATATTATCTGAGCCGCGGAATGCATATCGATGATTTCGCACCGAATTTGTCGTTCTTCTTTAGCAACGGCATCGACCCGGAATATTCGGTGATCGGCAGGGTAGCGCGCAGGATCTGGGCTAAAGCTATTAAAAATAAATACAAGGGTAACGACCGTTCTCAAAAGCTGAAATATCATATCCAAACCAGCGGGCGCTCGCTGCATGCGCAGGAGATTGACTTTAACGACATCCGCACCACGCTGCAGGCGCTGTATGCCATATATGATAACTGCAACTCGCTGCATACCAATGCCTATGATGAGGCTATTACTACGCCTACCGAAGAGTCTGTACGCAGGGCTATGGCTATTCAGCTCATTATTAACCGTGAGCTTGGTTTGGCCAAAAACGAAAACCCTATCCAGGGCGCGTTTATTATTGAAGAGTTAACAGATCTGGTAGAAGAGGCTGTATTAGCCGAATTTAAGGCGATTAATGATCGCGGCGGCGTGCTCGGCGCTATGGAAACGATGTACCAGCGCAGCAAGATCCAGGAAGAGTCGCTGTATTACGAAACCCTTAAACATACCGGCGAATACCCGATAGTGGGTGTAAATACTTTCCTCAATAAAAAAGGTTCGCCAACTATAGTCCCGTCTGAAGTGATCCGTGCTACAGAAGACGAAAAGCAATACCAGATAGCCGCCCTTCACGAGTTTCAACACCGTAATGAGGGTATAGCTCCTAAACTTTTAAAGGAGCTTCAGCATAAGGCAATAGCCGGAGAGAATATTTTTGAAAGCTTAATGGAGGCTTGTAAATATTGCTCGCTGGGGCAGATCTCGCATGCGCTGTATGAGGTGGGCGGGCAGTATAGGAGAAATATGTAAGGAGAGAGTCAAGAACCAAGAGCCAGGAATCAAGAAAGAAAGAGGAATATTTTGCCGATCTTTGGCTGATGCCAAACTTATACATTATAGCAGGCTGTAACGGAGCCGGGAAAACCACCGCGAGTTATACCATATTGCCGGAAATGCTGAATTGCCGGGAGTTTGTGAATGCAGATAGCATTGCGGCAGGCCTCTCTCCCTTCAACCCTGAAAGCGTTGCGATAGAGGCGGGTAGATTGATGTTAAACAGGATTGATTACTTAATAAATGTTGAAGAAGATTTCGCCATTGAAACTACCCTGGCTACCAGAAGTTATGTTTTATTATTAAAAAAAGCGAGGCAAAAGAACTATCAGGTAAAACTCATCTATTTTTGGTTACGTAGTCCCGAGGAGGCCAAACAACGAGTGCTGGAACGAGTTCGGCTTGGAGGCCACTATATACCGGAAGAGGTCATTAAGCGAAGATATTTTAGAGGTCTGAATAATTTATTCAAATTGTATATTTCGATTTGCGATATTTGGATGATCGTCAACAATTCGTTAATTCCATCGGAGCTAATTTGCGAGGGGAAATTAAATGAAACTACTATCGTTCACAATGACGAGGTTTGGCAGGTAATTAATATGCAAGGCAATGAAAACGGAACAAATTAGCTTTAGTGAGCAGATGATGCTGGGCATTCACAAGGCTGTAAAGCAATTAGTAATTTCCAGCGCTGAAAAAGACAGGACCCTTGTTATCGCTGACAAAGACGGCGTTGTAAAACACGTCGCCGCAAAAGAACTATTGAAAAATCTTTCTGAAAAATAAATTAGCTATACCAATTAATTGAGCTAATGAAAGCAGTGATTACATTATTTGTTTGGCTTTCAGCTTTAACTGGCGGTAATCATGACGTCACCAAATCAGTAGCCGATTCCATCCCTGCCAATGCAACTCATCTTATCAAAGCCTATCCTGGTTTTATTACAGGGTACGCTCATAACTACATCATTTTCAAAGATGGCAGCAAGTTTTTGTGGGACGACGGGCTAAAAACCAAATCGCCTGAAGAGTTGCTTGGCAAACCTGAACTGAAAGATATGTTCGTACAGAAATATCCAAAAGGACGGTTGACGGCCCCGCCGGATAAAAACTTCGACCCCGGCAGGATCAGGAATGAACCTTTCTTCCTGAAAATGTATGGCGCATCTGAAAAAGAAGTAAAGAAAAATCTCATCGAAATTACCTGGTGCCCCAAACTGGTAAACCAAAAGATCACGGTAACCAAAATAAACGGCATTGATAAAAAGCTGATCGAAATCTCAAATGAACTTGACGAGCATCCTGAACTAAAGAAATACCTCACCAACATTGGCGGCACCTTTGCCTGGCGCAATATTGCCGGCACACATCGGCATAGCATGCACAGCTTTGGGATGACGATCGACATCAATACCGATTATTCCGACTACTGGCAGTGGTCTTGTAAATGCACCAACGAAAATACAGCAGTAAAATATAAAAACCGGATTCCCGCCGTTATAGTTGAAATATTCGAAAAGCACGGTTTCATTTCGGGTGGCAAGTGGTATCACTTCGATACCATGCATTTTGAATACAGGCCTGAATTACTCAATTGATATGAAATCTTTACTGCTTGTTTCATTGCTGGTTTTCGGCAGCTTTAATGTACCCGACAGCGTTTTGACCCGTTTTAAAATGCCCGAAGGTTATCATCAAGTTATCGCTAAGCCGGGAAGTTTCGGTGCTTATTTGCAAAGTTTGCCGCTTTTGCCCGCTGGTACCAAAACAAAAACTTATAAAGGCGATGTTGCCCGCACAGATCCCTATACCGCTGCGGTAGTGAATATGAGCGTTGGAAACCAGGACCTGCAGCAATGCGCCGATGCCGTAATGCGCCTGCGCGGCGAATACCTGTATCAGCAAAAGCACTATAAATCTATCAGTTTCAATTTTGTGAGCGGCTTTAAATGCGATTACGTGCACTATGCCAACGGCTACAGGTATCGGCATAATAAATGGGAGCTAACCGCTAAAAAGGACTACAGTTACCCTGCATTTATGCGGTATATGGAGTTGGTATTTGCTTATGCAGGGACACTGTCGTTAGAAAAAGAGTTGCACCCTGTAACCGATCCCAATGACCTAAAGGCCGGCGACGTGTTTATACATGGCGGCTCGCCGGGGCATTGCTTTATTGTGATGGATGTGGTAGAAAACGAAAGGCATGAAAAGAAGTTTCTGCTGGCCCAAAGCTTTATGCCTGCGCAGAATATACAGGTGTTGCAACATGGCTCGCCGTGGTTTGAGGTTGATAAAATAAGCGATATCCCTTACGGTGAATTGGTAGCGAGGAAGTATTTACGGAGGTTTGAGTAGAACCCTACCATCGCGCCATTGAGGAACGAAGCAATCTCTACGGAGGACATTACCACCAATAAATAGTTCAGAGATTGCTTCGTACCTCGCAATGACGCGGAGGGGCGGGTTACACAGGTTAATTCGTCCCCTTTGCAGGAGCCGGTGGCGGCTGGTTCAGCAAAAAGCGCTTGTGGATCACCGCTATATCTTCAGCTTTTAAACTGCTGGTTTTCTTAAGTACGTTGTCAAAGAATGTAACTTCCTGTTCGGTGGCGGGGCAACCTATGTTGTCGTCTAATTTAGTTGATGGCAGGCCGTTCTTACCCATCAGTGAATTAGCCAGGGTATTGCCCTTTGAATCAAGGATCACCCAATAAGGCAGACCAACCTCTTTGGCTCCGGTTAGTTTAGTTAGCACGTCAACAGCGCCTGGGTTTTCCAGCGATTTTTTAGCGGCTTGTTCCATGATATCAAGGTGAGCCACCACGTAATTATCGTCGAAGAATTTTTTGCAGGTTGGGTCGTTCAGGGAGGCGTCCATTTTTTTGCACCAGCCGCACCATGAGGCATGGAACATGAGCAATACCTTTTTATTTTCTTTTGCAGCCTGTGCATAAGCGTTGTTCAAGACGGTTTCTGATGAAGGCATGTCGGTTTGGGCAAATGCCGCCGAGCCGGTGAGCAACAGTGCTACGAACAATAGTTTGATCTTTTTCATATCAGTCGGGTTTTGAATGTCAGGATTTAAATTTACGAAATTAATATTCGAATAGCGAAATTGCGGTCTACACGGCCGCAGCTGCCCAAAGCACCAAATAGCCCCGCTTGCCTTTTTTAATAGTGATCGACCTGATATAAGTTTGGTGACTTACATCGATCTTCAGCAGATCGATGTTATGATGATCCTTTTCCGTCATGTTGTTTTTCGGTCCCCATTTAGCAAGGTCATGCACCAGGTAGCAAAAATCGGGATTATCGGGTTTGATATCGTCGTAATAATCAGGCACTACGAAGTTTTTGGTAATGGCAGGCGCGAATTTATGATTGAACGTTACGCTGATATCTGAAGGCCCTTCCGAACTGGTGAGCGCCAGGTAAATGGTTTTACATTTGCGGTCGCGGAAGATGAATTTCACTGAATCCTCGCCGGCTATATTGTAGGTTTGGTTATGCTGCTCGTCGGCATTATCGTAATGCAATTTAATAGCGGGATGCTGCTCATTTGCAGGAATGAGTGACGAGTCGGGCAGGGCGTGAGGGGCCTTGTCGCCATTAAATGATGCGGCAGATAGTGTAAGATAGCCATCGCCTTTCCCATCGCCGTCGATGCCGGTTGTCCACGTGGTTATTTTACCATTGGTTAAAGTACTTACCGGGCGGGCGTTGGCGGGCATAGGAAGTTGTGTAACGTAATGCGTAGTTTGCGATGTTTGTGCTGCGAGCATTAGCAAGCCCAATGCGATAATAGCTGCTTTCATAGATGTGATTTGGTAGACGGGGTATTTTTACCACCCGACGCAAATTACAATTAAAACCTCACCATTTTCTCCCACCGCGCCGCGTTTTACTACCGTTTTCTCCCACCGTAATTTTCCCGTTCAATACCCTGTTGCTCTTAATCGCTGATTTTCACGTCTTTGAGCAAGCGGCACGAAGAATTTTTTCGCCGCTCACGAGTCAACTTTTTCCACGTGACCATTATTATCCACCAAAGCGGCCTGTTTTTGTGGATTTTTTAACGCGAAGAGAATACTTATCGTTGAGATTAAAAATATTCTGAGATGTTTTATAATTTGCTGATAATCAAATAATAGTATGAATTGTGAGCGGCGGTTTTTTATCATAAAAAAGGCGAAATCAGGCTAAATAATAATCCACAGCCATATTGCACAACTGTTAATAACTTTAGTGGTAGAAAGTGGTAAGAAGTGGTAAAAGAAATCTAATTTTACATTACAAATAATGTCAAAGCTGTTATATGTCCTTTTTAACCGGCGAGTTTGAGTGTAAATTAGATAATAAAGGGCGAATGATGATTCCGGCTGGACTCAAAAAGAAGCTGCCAACAGCTGAAAGTGAGGGCCTTGTCATCAATCGCGGCTTTAAGAAATATCTCGTGATTTACACCAAACAAGAGTGGGACAAAAAGCTCGACGAACTCAACAAACTTAATCAATACGAAACAAAAAATATAGAATTTATCAGGTATTTCACCCGCGGCGCGACGGAACTAAGTGTAGATAGTGTAGGGCGTGTGAATTTACCGCAAGGCTTACTGGATTATGCGGGTATAACCGGCGAGGTAGTTTTAAGCTGCCAGTTAACGAAGATAGAGATGTGGAATAAGGCGGCATATGACGAAATGATCAATAACGAGCCGGATAATTTTGCTGCTTTGGCCGAAGAGGTGATGGGCGATAAAAAGAAGGAGGGCGGCGTATGAGCACATACCATACTCCCGTAATGCTTCGCGAATGTATAGATGGCTTGGCTATTAAGCCTGCCGGAACTTACGTTGATGTAACTTTTGGCGGTGGCGGACATTCGCGCGAAATCCTCAAACATTTAAATAAAGACGGAAGACTGCTGGCCTTTGATCAGGATGCTGATGCGCAGCAGAATATTATAGATGATGAACGCTTTGTGTTCATTGATCAGAATTTCCGTTACCTGAAGAACTTTTGCCGCCTGCACGATGCATTGCCGGTTGATGGTATCCTTGCCGATCTGGGTGTATCGTCGTACCAGTTTGATGAAGCGGAGCGCGGGTTTTCTATCCGTTTTGATGCCGAGCTGGATATGCGGATGAACAGGCAATCGACTTTGACTGCTAAAGAGGTGGTGAATAACTACCCGGAGGCCGAACTGCACCGCATTTTCGGTATTTACGGCGAGATCCAAAATGCAAAATCGCTGGCCAATACCATCGCGACCGCAAGATTGAACGCGCCGATAGTTACGGTTGCCGATCTGAAAAATGCGATATCAAACCGCATTCCGCGTGGCAAGGAGAATAAATACCTGGCGCAGGTTTTCCAGGCACTGCGTATTGAGGTGAACCAGGAGCTGGAAGCTTTGAAGGATTTCCTGACGCAAACGGCTGACGTATTGGTTTCAGGCGGGAGGCTGGTGGTAATGTCGTACCACTCGTTGGAAGACAGGCTGGTAAAGAACTTCATTGCCAAAGGAAAGTTCAGCGGCGAGGTGGAGAAGGATTTTTACGGAAACGATAACAAACCATTTGATGCGGTGAGCAGGGGCGCAATAGCTGCATCGGAAGAAGAGATAAAGGATAATAACAGGGCACGGAGCGCTAAGTTAAGGATAGCGGTAAAGAAATGACGAACAGGCTGCGTACACAAATTGAGGAAGAAGAGACCGAACAGCAAAAGCTGATCGTTGAGGAAAAGCGCGAGCAGGAATTTCCGGACAACTTTATTACTCAGTTTTTTACCAAAGGTTTCTGGAATGCCGAATCGGCCACCAGGGCTTTGCCGTTTGTGCTGTTCCTGGCGTTTTTGGGTATGATTTACATAGCCAACATGCACCAGGCCGAAAGAACTATCCGCGACATCAACAAAATAAACAAACAGGTAAAGGAATTGAGCTGGGATTTTAAAACCACTAAGGCCGAGCTTGCTTTTAAGAGCACGCTGACAGAGGTAACTAAAAAAGCTAATGCCGATACACTGGGAATAAAGGAATCATTAACGCCACCACAAAAAATTACAGATACGGAGGTGACAGATGAGCATTAGAAGAAATATACTCGTTAGGGTGTACCTGGCTTTCGGGCTGATCTTGTTTTTCGCTGCTGCCGTGGTAGTGCAGCTTTGCCGCGTGCAATTTGTACAGGGCGAAAAGTGGAAGGGAATGGCCAAGCAGCTATCTACCCGTTACAGGGTAATAGAAGCGGCTCGGGGAAACATCTTCGCCAATGACATGAGTCTGCTGGCTACTTCGGTACCGGAGTATGATCTGCATGTGGATATGTTGTCGCCCGGTTTTTCTGACGACAAGATTTTTGAGGAAAAGGTTGATTCGCTGGCGTTGAAACTGTCGCAGTTTTACCAGGATAAATCAGCCAAAGAATATATGCGGATGCTACGTGAAGAGCGCAAGGAAGGATCGCGCTATGCTGCTATCAACAGAAGGAAGCTAACGCATCGCGAGCTGTTGATCGTAAAGCAGTTTCCCATCTTCAACCTGGGTAAATATAAGGGCGGCTTAATTATTAATGAACAGAATAGGCGTGTGTTGCCCTTCCAATCGCTTGCGGCGCGTACCATTGGTTACAAGAATGAGAACGTAAAGAATGCCGTTGGCTTGGAAGGTGCTTTTGCAAATTATATTAATGGCGAAAGCGGCCGCAGGCTGGAGCAGCGTTTGGCCGGCGGTGTTTGGGTGCCGGTTAACGATGGCGACGATGAAGTAGAACCTAAAGACGGTGCGGATATTATATCGACCATTGATGTGAATTTTCAGGATGTGGCGCAGGATGTATTGAAAGCGCAACTGGACAGCACCGGTGCCGATCATGGTTGCGTGGTGCTGATGGAGGTGGCTACCGGCGAGATCCGCGCGATTGCAAACTTTACCAAAACCAAAGAAGGCAAATACGAGGAAAAGCTGAATTACGCCATCAGTGATGCTGCTGATCCGGGTTCGACGTTTAAGCTGGCTACTTATATGACCTTGTTCGATCAGCATAAGATTGATACCAATAGCACGATCAATGCTGAAGGAGGTAAATATAAGATCCCGAAAGGCCCTACAATCAGCGACGTAGAGGATTACAACTTTGTGATCACTGCTAAAAAAGCCTTCGAGGAATCATCGAACGTGGCGGCTGCAAAGTTTGTACTGAATGCCTATCAGAACAATCCGAAGCAATTCACTGATAAGCTGTACAGCTACCATTTAAATGAAAAGCTGCAATTACAGATACCCGGCGAAGGAAGACCGGTGGTGAAGAACCCGGGCAACCGTAGCTGGAATAAAT
>DATCQV010000080.1:0-2295 GCA_036569325.1 Mucilaginibacter sp.
TTAAGGCACATGCATTCACCGCTACAGCTCAAAAAGCTATTGAAGCAGCAGGCGGTACCATTGTAAAGCTATAATTTTAGGATGAAGAATTTTTTCACCACAATATCCAATATTTGGAAAATTGATGATTTAAGAGTGCGTATTATTAACACACTCTTATTTCTTTTAATATATCGTGTAGGCTCATTCGTGGTTCTGCCGGGTGTAAATTACCATGCGTTGAATACAGCGCAAAACAAAGAAGGCATCGCAGGATTGCTGAACATGTTTGCGGGAGGTTCGTTTTCACGTGCCTCTATTTTTGCGTTGGGGGTAATGCCTTACATTTCGGCGTCTATCGTGGTGCAGTTGTTAGGTATTGCAGTTCCTTATTTTGCTAAATTGCAGAAAGAAGGCGAAAGCGGCCGTAACAAAATTAACCAGTGGACCCGTTACCTTACCATCGGTATCACCTTATTGCAGGCTATCGGCTACCTGAGGTCGCAGATCTCGCCGGAGCAAATGCTGCTGGCTAACCCATACTTCACTATCCTGAACATGTTCGTGCTTACCGCAGGTACTATGTTTGTAATGTGGCTGGGCGAAAAGATCACTGATAAGGGTATCGGCAACGGTATATCGCTCATCATCATGGTGGGTATCATCGCAGCCCTCCCCGGTGCGTTCCTTACCGAGTTCCAGTCGCGTACTACCGGTGCAGGTGGTTTAATTCTCTTCATCGTTGAAATGGTAGGCCTGATAGCCGTAGTTATGTTCACTGTATTAATAGTACAGGGTACCCGTAAAATTGCGGTGCAGTATGCTAAACGTATAGTTGGAAACAAGCAATATGGCGGCGTTCGTCAATACATCCCGTTAAAGGTTAATGCTGCCGGTGTAATGCCGATCATATTTGCGCAGGCGCTGATGTTCATCCCATCAACCATTGCCCAGTTTTTCCCTAACGCAGCATCAAACAAAGTCTTAATGGCTTTGAGCGATTATACTTCATGGGGTCACAACCTGTTGTTTGCGGTATTGATCATCGTATTCACTTACTTCTATACAGCTATTACGGTTAATCCTAACCAGATGGCAGAGGATATGAAAAAGAACGGCGGCTTCATTCCGGGTATTAAACCGGGAAGAGATACCGGCAGCTTTATCGACGGTGTCATTTCTAAGATTACCCTGCCCGGTTCAATTGCACTGGCAATCATTGCTATCATCCCTGCGCTTGGTGCGCTGGTAGGTGTAAGCAGTTCGTTTGCCCGTTTCTTTGGCGGTACTTCACTGATCATCTTAGTGGGGGTTGTTTTAGATACACTGCAGCAAATTGAAAGCCACCTGTTAATGCGCCATTATGATGGCCTGATGAAAACAGGAAGAATTAAAGGGCGTACGGCTATTCCATCGTCAGACGGAACCAGCCAGCCTGTTATCTGATAATTTAACATGTCAAAGATTCATTATAAGTCTGTCGAGGAGATAGAGCTGATAAGAGAGAGTTCTTTACTTGTTTCCAAAACGCTTGGGGAGATTGCGAAAGTAATACGCCCCGGTATCAAAACCATAGAATTAAATAAACTTGCAGAGACCTTTATCCGTGACAACGGAGGGGTCCCTGCATTTTTAAATTATCACGGTTTCCCATATTCATTGTGCATTTCCCCTAATGACCAGGTTGTTCACGGTTTCCCCGGCGAACGCGTGCTGGTTGATGGCGATATGGTGTCTGTCGATTGCGGCGTGACCCTGAATAAATATGTCGGCGATTCTGCTTTTACCTTTGCCATTGGCGAGGTGAGCGAAGAAGTTAAGAAACTAATGCGTGTTACCCGCGAATGCCTCGACCTTGGCGTTGAGAAAGCAGTTGCGGGCATGCGTATTGGCGATATAGGTTACGCAGTGCAGGAGCATGCCGAAAAGCACGGCTACGGCGTAGTGAAAGAACTGGTTGGACACGGTGTTGGTTTGCAATTGCACGAAAAGCCCGAGGTTCCTAACTACGGCAAGCGCGGATCGGGCACTAAGCTGGAAGAAGGCATGGTGATTGCCATCGAGCCGATGATCAACGCGGGCAAGGCGAGGGTAAAGTTTTGGAACGATGGATGGACTGTATCTACCTCAGACGGCAAGCCTTCTGCTCATTACGAGCACACGGTAGCCATCAGAAAAGGAAAACCCGACATTCTTTCAACTTTTTCTTTTGTAGACGAAGTTTTAAAAGAAAAAAATAATAATTAAAATATTTTTATTAATTTTGCATCCCGGTTTTACGGGCGGATAATTAAGTAATAATCAGTAAAATATGGC
>DATCQV010000081.1:0-17763 GCA_036569325.1 Mucilaginibacter sp.
TTGCCCTTTCAAAAATCCACACATTATGTATAATACACTGAAGCCGGTTTTACAGCAGGAACTCACCGAAATTGAAAATGCGGGTTTA
The DNA here is from genome assembly GCA_036569325.1 of Mucilaginibacter sp. Taxonomy (GTDB): domain Bacteria; phylum Bacteroidota; class Bacteroidia; order Sphingobacteriales; family Sphingobacteriaceae; genus Mucilaginibacter. Next base: position 89 of record DATCQV010000081.1, read on the forward strand.
TACAAACGCGAGCGTATCATCACCTCGCCGCAGGGCGCCGATATTACCGTGCAAGGCGGCAAGGAAGTAATTAACTTCTGCGCTAACAATTACCTGGGCTTATCCAACAACCCAAAAGTGATCGAAGCGGCTAAGGCTGCTATGGATTCGCATGGTTACGGACTATCGTCGGTTCGTTTTATTTGCGGTACACAGGATATACATAAAGAACTGGAAAAAAAGATTGCCGAATTTTTAGGCACTGAAGATACCATTTTATATGCCGCGGCTTTCGATGCTAACGGCGGTGCGTTCGAACCGTTATTCAATGAGCAGGACGCAATTATTTCTGACGAATTGAACCATGCTTCGATCATCGATGGCGTACGTTTGTGCAAAGCTCAACGCCAGCGCTATAAGCACGATGACATGGCCGATCTGGAAGAAAAATTAAAGATCACCCAGGACTGCCGTCACCGCATCATCGTTACCGATGGCGCATTCAGTATGGATGGCACCATTGCCCAACTGGATAAAATTTGCGCACTGGCAGAACAATACAACGCTTTGGTGATGATTGACGAGAGCCATTGCTCGGGCTTTATGGGCAAAACAGGCCGCGGTACACATGAGCATCACAATGTGATGGGTAAGATCGATATCATCACCGGCACGCTTGGTAAGGCGCTGGGTGGTGCGTCGGGCGGATTTACATCGGGCAGAAAAGAAATCATCGATATGCTGCGCCAGCGTTCACGGCCATATTTGTTCTCTAATACGCTTGCGCCGTCAATAACCGGCGCGTCAATTGCAGTACTGGATATGCTAAGCGAAACCACAGATCTGCGCGATAAACTCGAAAAGAACACCCAGTATTTCCGCCAGAAAATGACTGAAGCGGGTTTCGATATCAAGCCGGGTGTGCATCCAATTGTACCGGTAATGCTGTATGATGCCAAGCTGGCACAGGAATTTGCCGCCAAAATGCTGGAAGAAGGTATTTATGTGATCGGTTTTTACTACCCGGTTGTTCCGCAGGGTAAGGCCCGCATCAGGGTGCAGATCTCTGCCGCGCACGATACGGAGCATTTAGATAAAGCCATTGCAGCGTTTACCAAAGTGGGAAAAGACCTTGGGGTGATAAAATAATACGTATAGGTTTGTTATATTTGTACGTATAAATTAGGGGTTATGGAAAAGCTTACATTGAGTATGGATAAGGATACTATTCAGATTGCTAAGGAAGTAGCTTCAGAAAGTAACATGAGCGTTTCTAAGTTAGTGAAGAGTCTGATATTAGAGATTGATAAAAAAAGAAAGAAAAAAAATTCAGTTCTGGAAAAATTTAAGGATGTAAAAATATCTCCTGAAATTGAGGCATTAAGTGGAATTTTGAAAGGGAAATATCCGGATGATATTACTTTATGGGATGCCAAATGGGAATATCTAAAGGAAAAGTATGACTTATAAAAAGATATTTGTCGACAGTGATATTTTGCTTGATCTTATTCTACAAAGAAGTCCTTTTAATGCATTTGCTAAAATTCTGTTAAACCAGGGCCAGATTTTAAAACTTAATTTTTGTACGTCAACGCTGGTATTAGCTAATATACACTATATGATTGCAAAAAATTTCGGTAAACATCTTGCAAAAGAACATTTGAAAAATTTATCGAACATTATTCACCTGCTGCCTTTTGAATCTAATGACGCAATAGCGGCTTTAGATAGTGAACATATTGATTTTGAAGACACTATACAATTTATCATAGCTCAAAAACACAACTGCGATCTGATTATCAGCCGAAATCTTAAACATTATAAAAAATTTAGTTTGCCTGTATTGACGGCTGAACAATTTTTAGAAACTTTATAAATTAATGCAAACCCAAATAGATCAATATACCGCCGAGATTAACGCTTTTTCACCTGCCAATGCCGATGAACTGGAAGCATTCCGCATCAAATTCTTAGGCACCAAGGGACTTATCAAAGACCTGTTCGAACAATTCAAAACCGTGGGACCGGAAGAAAAACGTACTTACGGCAAAGTACTGAACGAGTTTAAGCAATTTGCTGAAGCAAAATATAACGAACTGAAAGACGGCCTTGATTCCGGGCTCGAAAATTCGAAATCCGAAATCGACCTCACCCTTCCGGGCGACGGCTTTGCTGTTGGCTCGCGTCATCCGTTGTCATTAATCCGTACCGAGATCATTGATATTTTCAAACGTCTCGGTTTCGTTGTGGCTGAAGGCCCGGAGATTGAAGACGACTGGCATAACTTCTCGGCATTGAACTTCCCGGAAGAGCATCCGGCAAGGGATATGCAGGATACCTTCTTTATCAAGAAAAATCATGGTAAGGATGATATTGCCCTGCGTACGCATACCTCATCGGTGCAGGTGCGCATGATGGAGAATGGCAAGCCGCCGTTCCGCGCTATTATGCCTGGTCGCGTTTATCGTAACGAGGCAATTTCAGCCCGGGCGCATTGCTTTTTCCACCAGGTTGAGGGTTTGTATATCGATGAGAACGTTTCCTTCTCCGACTTGAAACAAACGCTTTATCACTTTGTGCAGGAGCTTTACGGCGAAGGCACCAAAGTGCGTTTCCGTCCATCGTACTTCCCGTTTACCGAGCCATCGGCCGAAATGGATATTTCATGTACCATCTGCGGCGGTTCTGGCTGTAACATGTGCAAGTACACCGGCTGGGTAGAGATTTTAGGCTGCGGCATGGTTGATCCGAACGTTTTGGAGAACTGCGGCATCGATAGTAACAAATTCACAGGGTTCGCCTTCGGTATGGGAATAGAAAGAATTGCCAACTTAAAATATGTGATACGCGATCTGCGTTTATTCTCGGAGAACGATGTTCGTTTTCTGAAGCAGTTCCAGTCGGATATTATATGAAAAAACTTTTATTCTTGTTGATGGTGCCCATGGCGTTTTTGTCGTGCGGCAAAGGTGGCGATGTGGTGCCAAGTGTTGCTGTAAATTTCCAGGCTGCACTAACTGACCCGCGCCTTGCTGCATTGAATGCACGCGGCGGCTATGTGCTCATTAGCGGGTATGGCGTTGCCGGTTTAATTTTATACCGCGAGCCCGACGGTACTTATGCAGCATACGATCGCTGTAGCAGCTATCAACCGGAAAAGCATTGCGCGGTTACCGTAGATGAATCTGGCTTTACTGCTACCGATCCTTGCAGCGGCTCAAAATTCTCGCTGACAGACGGTACGCCGGTAAAGGCTCCGGCTACCAAATCATTGAGATCCTATTATGTAACTGTTAACACTTTTGAGATATTTGTTTCTAATTAACAATTTCATAAATCCCGAAGTCGTGCAATAATGAAAATGCTAAGCTGCATTGTATAACTGTCCGCATTTTTTAGATATTTGTATCTCATTGATACATGGAAGCTGATAAAATAAAAGAAAGCATAAAAAAAGCCGCGCAGGATCTGTTCCGGAAATTCGGGTATCACAAAACCAGCGTAAACGAAATTGCTAAGAAGGCTAAAATAGCCAAAGCTACCATTTACAAATATTTTGAAAGCAAAGAGGACGTATTGCATTCGCTGCTGATGGACTACATCAAAAGCAGCGTGGATGACATGATCCACAGCAATGCGCCCGAAATGGACGAGGAGAGTCACCTCAATGTCCTCATCATGAAAACCTGCCGTTTAAGCTATACTGTATGTAACGAGTTTATCGGCTGGGATTTTATCCGCGAATCAACCAACTCGCAGGAATTTCTTAAAAATCTATCGAACGAACTGGAAGAAATGTTAGTAAGCGTTTTCTCGCAGCTGAATGATCTGCGTAAACAGGAAAATTACCTGCAGCGTTTGCGCTTTCTGATCAAATGCAGCAAAAGCATAGTTTTCAGCTTTGCGTTTACTTCCGTTAGCGATAGCGATGTTCGGAAGAATTTCGTTTCCTTTCAGAAAGAGATATTGCCTTATTTGGTTAAGGCGGCAATTACTATTTAATTTCGGAGTTCCAATCCCTCAGTAACATAACGGGCCTAAAACAGCGGCGACAACTTGACCGCCAATCCCACCGCCAATCCTGCGAATGACAAGTAAAATATGATCTTACCGTGCTGCCGGTCGTTTTCATTATACATAAAAACACGTTCTCCGTTGGGAAGGGTCTTTTTGTAGGTCCAAAGGTGCCATCCTATAAAAAAGCCCAGTACGCCGCCAGCCAATGCGAAAATATAGCCGGCGCCAATGGGCGTGGTTTGAGATGACTCAGTTTTTCTTAGTACTTCAATACGTTGCTGAGTAATTTCGGCCACCCGTTCGTCGGATATTTCGTATCCCCTGTCAGCAAGGAGTTTCCGTGCCAGTTGTACATCAAATACATTCCATTCATCTGCTTTATAGATCACATCTACAAGTTCTTCATCGGTGAAGCTAAGCAGATAATAACTCTCGTCAACTTCCGCAATGCTTTCATCCACTGCTTGTTTTAGCAAGTCATTTACTTTTTCAAAATCATCCGGTTGAATCCTTATCGTGTATTCCTTGTTATCTGCATATAAAAATGTCGGGTCGAACGATTGCGCTTCTTCCTGCAGGAAATATTTAATATGATGCGAGGTTAACAGTGTGGCCAACTCATTAGCAAGGGCTATATCATTAAATTTTTGGTAGGTGATAAATTCTGGATCCATGATGGTTGCTGATATTATTGTTTATCCGGATGCTTTTCTTTCTGGCCGGCGTTTATTCTTTCCATCGCCTCCCTGGTCATGATCAGGAACTGGCTCTTATCACAATCCCAGATGGAAAAATAGTTTTTCGACACTACATAGTGTTGTTTCCATGTGGTTAGCTTTTGATAAAGCAACAATGTGCAGATGTCGGTAGCACTCATAAAATCGCCGGATGCCGGCAAATGAGTATGATATGTCGTCGTAATGGCGCTCCCGGTATCTGCTTTTGCTTTCATTGAAATTATGTTTCTATGCAGTTTTTTTATTGATGTAATTTCATTCTTATCATTAAAATCAACTAAATAATCATTGCCAAAAATAACTACGCCATTTACCTGTGGTCCGGTTAAAATGTATACACGCTTGATATCCTTTTCTATAAGGGGCACAATATTAAGGTTAGTGTTGTTAAAGTATTTAAAAATAGTGTCTGAACTCATCCTTTCCCGTGCGGCTGCTCGTAAGGCGTAATAATTTTGCTCTATTTTATCGAACTTTCTTGGTATTGTGTCCAATTTATAATTACCGGGATTGAAATCTTTCGCGAAAGTAATAGAGGCAAGAACCATGGGATTATCTCCTTTGCTGAAAAATATATTGGTCAGTGCACGCTCAGTTTCGTAGGAAAAATAGCCGCCCGACAGTGACTTTTTTGCGGCACACTTATAAAGGAAGATATCCGTTCCGTACCAGGACGCCCACTCTGAACGGTAAAGAGCGTAGCCTTCGGATTTGATACTGTCCGTTATTTGATCAAGCCGTTCGCGTTGGGCAAAGACGCTGCTGAAACAAATAATAAGAACTAAGGCCAGGTAAAGTTTTTTTGCCATTTGTGATACGGGATGGAATCTAACAGTTAATAATCAGGTTTGATAATGGAAAGATAACTGATTCCATTCCCATTTCAAACAATTTTACCTTAATATTGGTTGCACAAACACCCTTTTAGCCCTTAACTACATAAAACTAAAATAAGTATGAAGAAGATCGTTGCTTTAACCGGAATGCTGTGTTTAACGGCGTTTGCTTTCTGTCAATCAAGAAAGACCGTAGTATGCCACGGCGGACCATCAGCCACGCAACAGTTCGCCATGTTGGCTTCGTCAGAGAAATTTGCAATGACGCATAAGAAACCATTACCGCTGCATTATCAAAGTCTTATCGGCAAAGCAATCACCTACAAAACTGCTGACGGTAAAACCGCCAATGCCTGGGAACTGAAAGCCAAAAAGCCCACCGAAAACTACCTGCTGGTGGTGCATGAATGGTGGGGACTGAACGACTGGGTAAAAATGGAATCTGAAAAGATCTATAATGATCTGGGTAACGTGAATGTGATCGATCTGGACCTGTACGATGGTAAGGTTGCCACCAATCAGCAGGATGCCGGCAAATACATGCAAAGCGTAACTGAGGCCCGCGCAAAGGCGATCATCAACGGTGCTATCGCTTACGTAGGACCGAAAGCACACATCGCTACCATTGGCTGGTGTTTTGGCGGCGGATGGAGCCTGCAAACCACCATCCTTTCCGGCAAACAGGCCGTTGGCTGTGTGATGTACTATGGCATGCCGGAGCAAAACCTGGCGGCCCTGAAATCGCTGAACTGCGATGTACTGGGCAACTTCGCCAAAAAAGACCAGTGGATCAACACTAAGGTGGTTACAAAATTTGAGGCTGATATGAAAGCCGCCGGCAAAAAACTTGCCGTTAACGAATATGAAGCCGACCACGGTTTTGCTAACCCAAGCAATCCTGCATATAATAGCGAAGCCACCAAAGATGCTTATGCCAAAACAATGGAATTTTTAAAGGCAAGACTGAAGTGATTTCGGAGTTACGATCTGCGATTTCGGATTTGGTTGGCGAAAAAATATTCGTGTGATTTCTCTCAATCACCACCCGCCATCCGAATAAATCCGAAATCGTAAATCCGAAGTCCGAAATAATACCTAACATTGCACAAAATCATCTGCCTTTGACTGCCCGCGCAAAAAAACTGTTATCGTACCTGCTTAAGTTGGGCATCCTGGTACTCGCCGCCTGGTGGATTTACCATCGTATTTTAAAAAATAACAAGAACATTCACGATTTCGAGCAATTGGCGGCACATATCAGCCATAATAAGGTGCTGTTCACCATGATCGGCGTGGTACTGTTGATGATCGTTAATTGGGTGCTCGAATCGGTAAAATGGTGGTACTTGACCCGTATCATCTCGCCCATGTCGGTCTGGAAGGCTATTGAAGCCGTTTTTTGCGGATTGACATGGGCCGTATTTACCCCTAACCGTCTCGGCGAATATGGTGGCCGGGTGATGTTTTTGCCCAATCGTAAACGTATTCACGGCGTTTTTGCCATGGCGGTGGGTTCGCTGGGGCAACTGGTTATCACCAATGTATTGGGAGCGGGAGCATCGGTTTGGTTCGCCTATTCTTTTTTACACCCGCCTGATTGGATAATGCTGTGCGCATTTGTGATCGCCGCGGTTTTCATGGCCATCATGATCACCTTTTATTTTAATATCAAGTGGATGGTATCGCTCCTGAACCGGGTAAAATTCCTGAAGAAATATCATCGTTTTTTCGATATTATGGGAAACTACAAAACCGGCGAATTGCTTAATATCATGTGGTTCTGTCTGGCAAGGTTCTGCACGTTTACTTTTCAATATTACCTTATTATCCACCTGCTTATTCCCACCATGCCTTTGGGCGAACTATCATTAATAATGTTCGTTTTCTTCTTTATCCAATCGGCGCTCCCGTCGCTGGATCTGGTGGATATAGGCGTGCGCAGCATCACCGCCGACCGCCTTTTTGGCTATATTACCGATCAGCATATTGCAATATTAGCATCGGTATCGCTTATCTATATTATAAATATGATTATTCCTGCCGCTTTAGGTTCTATATTTGTCTTCAAACTAAAATTCTTTGATCGTAACGCTTAGTCTTATTTCTTTGTTGCTCGCGCTGCTGTACCTGGGTGTGATGATGTATGTGGTGGTGGGATGGAACACGCTGAAACGCCCGCAGATAAAACCCGAAGGTTACACCACCCGCGTTACCGTTCTGATTGCTGCGCGAAACGAGGAAGAAAGCATTCACCTCACCATCGACGATATTTTAGCACAGGATTATCCAAAACATCTTACGGAGATCATCATTGTCGACGATCACTCAACCGATCGTACATCAACCATTATTGCAAGTTATGCCGAACAAGGGGTTCGACTTTTGCAATTGAATGAGGATAAACCACTTAATTCCTACAAGAAAAAGGCCATAGCCGAAGCCATCAAACTATCTAATGGTGAACTGATGGTAGCTACTGATGCTGATTGCCGGATGGGATCGAAATGGCTGTCGTCTATAGTAGGTTATTATGAAGAAGAACATCCGCTGATGATCTCATCGCCTGTCAGCTTTTTTGAAGAGAGGTCTTTTTTTGAGCGCTTGCAGTCGCTGGAGTTTTACTCGTTGATTGCTACCGGGGCAGCGTTTATCAGCAATGGCCATGCGTCTACCTGTAACGGCGCCAACCTGGCTTACCGTAAAGATGTTTTTTACGAGGTAGGCGGCTTCAAAGGCATAGACGACCTTGCTTCCGGAGATGATGAGCTGTTGCTGCAGAAAGTGGCCGCCAAATACCCGGGTAGGATAGGTTTTTTAAAATGGTACGATGCCGTTGTGTTTACACATGCCAAGCACAATTTTAAAAGTTTTATGCAGCAGCGCCGTCGCTGGGCATCCAAATCGGTAAAATATAAAGACAAGCGCGTGGTGGCGGTTGTGGTGGGTTTGTGGTTGTTCAACGTATCGGTTGTGCTGAATCTGCTCGGTGGGTTTTATGATATACATTTCGCCGCAGTTGGTGCCATGCAAATATTGATGGTGATATTGATAGGCATTTCGTTATTCTTTCCCGTTACCCGTTTCTTCAAACGCCGCGACTTGCTTTGGCTGCTCGTGCCTGTTTGCGTATTGCATATTATTTACTTTGTTTACATAGGCCTGCTGGGTAACAAGGGAAAATATATGTGGAAAGGAAGAATGGTGAGGTAGCGAGTGGTTGATTGAGTTGATAAGTTTAAATGAGCCAACTTATTCCAGCTTATTCAACCAATCCAACTTACTTAACCTAATCAACCACTCACCAACAAACTTAGTTAGTCCGATTTAAAATCCTGGACTAACAAGCGGATTTGCAATCCGCAATATTACGGGGATTAAAAATCCCCTGTTCTTTCGGTCCGGGATTACAAATCCGGACCAACGTCGAGGTGAGTTTTTAGAATTCACTCAGCCTAACGTATTCCAATTTACTCAACTTAATCCAACCTAATCAACTCAATCAACCACTCACAACAAAACGTATCTAAATTCCCTACTTTTGTATAAATCCTTTCGGCTTAGCCGCTATAATTTTGTCTTAACATTTAACAATTAAAACAATGGCAAAGACAATTTTTATAACTGGCGCTTCACGCGGATTTGGAAAGATCTGGGCTGATGCATTTTTAAAACGCGGCGATAAAGTAATAGCTACCGCCCGTAATACCGAAACTCTTAATGATCTGGTTGCCGCCTATGGCGATTCGGTCCTTCCTATCAAACTCGATGTAAACAATCGCGAAGCTGTTTTCGCAGCCGTTGAGCAGGCTAAACAACATTTCGGTACTATCGATGTATTGATCAACAATGCAGGCTATGGCCTTTTTGGTACTATTGAAGAAACCAGCGAACAGGAAGCCCGTGCTCAGATAGAAACAAACGTATTCGGCTTGCTTTGGGCAACACAGGCTGTGTTGCCGGTAATGCGCGCGCAGGGTCACGGTCATATTGTTCAGGTATCAAGTGTACTGGGCATTGCTACGCTTCCGGTTCTTGGAATTTATAATGCCAGCAAATTTGCAGTTGAAGGCTTGAGCGAAACACTTGCAACGGAAGTAAAAGGTTTCGGCATTAAAGTATCCTTAATTGAGCCAAACGGTTTTGCTACCGATTGGGCCGGCGCTTCGGCAGCAAGCACTACGCCAATAGAAGCTTATGCTCCTGTTCGCGAGGCCTTCCAGGCAGGCCTGACTGATGATGCATTCGGGATCCCTGAAGCAACAGCCGATGCGGTGTTGAAACTGATTGACAGTGAAAACCCTCCGCTACGTTTGTTCCTTGGTAAGGTTGGATTACCATGGGTTAAACAGGTTTACCAGGGCCGCCTGAACGAATGGGAAGAATGGGCTGATGTAGCTAATGCCGCGCACGGTAAATAATGCCTGAAAGCCAAATTATTATATTAAATTGAACTGACAAAATCTATGCTTTAACAGCATAGATTTGTTTGTATTTACAGCGATATGAAACATTATAAAAGTTTAACGGATCTGCACCGCGAAAACGGCTTTCCGCCGCCGGAACACCCTTTGCTGAGCCTGATCATTTGCAACAATACCTGTACGCTGGGTGAACGGGAATTTACCGGCGATTTTTATATGATAGGGTTTAAGAAGATGATTGCGGGCGAGTTCTTTTACGGGCGGACGAGGTATGATCACGATTCCGGCTCTATGTCGTTCGTTAAACCGCGGCAGGCTATACAGTTTAAAAACCTGCAGTTTGAAGAGGCCGGCTTTCTGATATATTTCCATGAGGATTTCCTGAACGGGCATCCGCTGCATAACGAGATAAAGAAATACGGCTTTTTTGAGTACGAGGCAAACGAAGCGCTGCATCTTTCGCCCAAAGAGGAGCAGATCATCTGGGAACTTTTCAGAAACATAGAAACAGAGTATAACAATAACCAGGATGAGTACAGTCGTGATATTATGTTAGGTCATATCAATTCCATCCTGAAATATTCGCAGCGTTTTTACAAGCGGCAGTTCATTAACCGTACAGATATGTCGGGTAAAGTGGTATCGCGATTTAACGATGCGCTCAACCTTTATTTTGGTACAGGACAGTTAACGCAAAAAGGCCTGCCTACTGTAAAAATGATGGCCGATCAGCTTAACCTCTCTGCCCGCTACCTGAGCGATCTGCTGAAACAGGAAACCGGTAAAACAGCTATAGAACTGATCCACATCTTCCTGGTATCCGAAGCAAAGAACCTGCTTACCGGTTCAAACAATAACATTGCCGAAGTTGCTTATACATTAGGCTTCGATAACCTCCCATACTTTTCAAGACTATTCAAAAAAGAAGTTGGCATCAGTCCCAATCAATACAAAAAACAATTGGTGAATTAGCAACCACAAGCCAGACTTACGAAGTTTCTAAAACTTCGTAAGTCTGTATATTTCACCAACAAATCCCGCAAATTTTTCTCTTCAATCAAACTCTGCCACGCAGCGTCCATTTCGCTAAAATTAAGTTTTTACTTTCTCATCTGTTTTCAACACTACATCATTACCTCTCATACCCCGATTGCCGCGATGTATCGGCTACCGATGCCTTGTAGTATGTATCAAATACACTAACTTATTTTAAATATCTGGAAAACAAATAGTTAAAATGATATGTGAATTATTTTGAGCAAGTGCTGAAAGCAATGATGTAATAATGTAGAGTTATATTTTTTGCGAAAGAGTTATTATCTCTCCAACTTCGAACTACAGAAAAACCAATTTTTTTAATCCTTCTTTCTTAAATTTTAATTAACCACTATGAAGAGAATTTTTACAATCTCGGGGTTAGTATTGTTATGTTTCTTATTTATCAATGCTGCGGCGGCGCAAAACACTGCAGTTAAAGGTACGGTTACCGACGCAGCCACCGGCGAAACGCTTATAGGTGTAAGCGTATCGGTAAAGGGAACAACAACAGGTACGCAAACCGACGTTAACGGAGCTTTTACTATCACAGCTGCCGCAAACGCAACTTTAACCTTTTCTTATCTTGGATACGCAACACAGGATGTACCTGTTAATAACCAATCGGTTTTAACAGTTAAATTAGCACCTTCAGCAAAGCAGCTCGACCAGGTAGTGGTAATAGGCTACGGTACACAACGTAAAGCTGACAATACCGGTTCGGTTGCCAGTGTGAAGGGTGCGGACATTTCGAAACAAGCATCTCAGAATGCACTGTCATCGTTACAGGGTAAGGTAGCCGGCGTAAACATTATTAACAGTGGTGCGCCCGGTGCTTCGCCTCAGGTAACCATCCGCGGTTTAGGTACTATCGGCGGTAGCTCTACACCGCTGTATGTTGTCGACGGTGTTTGGTACGACGATATCAGCTTCCTTAATACTGCCGACATCGATAACGTATCCGTGCTTAAGGATGCGTCAAGTACGGCTATTTACGGTATCCGTGGCGCCAACGGTGTAATGGTTATTACAACAAAGCGTGGCACGAAAGGAAAACCGGTTATAAATTACAACGGCTATGTGGGCTGGCAAAAAGCCACCAACCTGGTGAAAATGGCTAATGCTACCGAATATGCCACCGCTATTAATGAATTGTATCAATACAATGGCATAACACCGGTTTTATTTTCAGACCCGGCAAGCTTTGGAACCGGTACCGATTGGTATGGCCAGATATTGAGAAATGCATTCACCACCAACCACGAGATATCGTTAAGCGGCGGATCGAAAGACAATGTTTACAATGTCTCGTTTGGTTATCTTGACCAGGATGGTTTAGTGAAAACCAATAACTATCAGCGTTACACGGCACACGTCTCTGATGACTGGACGGTAATAAAGCCGTTGAAAATCGGGTTCACTGTGAGTGCCTTGTCGAGCGAATCGAAAGATATTAACGGCGGTATTTTCCATGAGCTATATGGCGCCGCACCAACTTTACCTGTATTTTATAAAGACGGTGCTTATGGCGATCCTAACGATTATCACACCGGCGACGGTAACAACTACAACCCGCAGGCTACGCTCGATTTCTTTAATCAAAAATCGCGTAACAAGCGTTTTACCGGTAATGTTTATGGCGAGCTTACGTTCTTAAAAAACTTCAAATTCAAAACCAGCTACGGTGGCGATATTGGTCAGGCTGAAGTAAGAAATTACACTCCTGTATATCATGCTACAACCGCGCAGCAGAGCACAACCAGCAGCTTTGACGTTCAGCATACAGAAACCCGCAACTGGATATGGGAAAATACGCTGACTTATAACAAAACAATCGGCGATCATAAAATTACCGGCCTGGTTGGTATGACAGCGCAGGATTATACCACTTATTATGCACACGGTTTTGCAAAAGACGTACCTTACGTGGCTAACGGCAGCCTGACAGGGTCATTTCCGGCCAGTGCCACAGGTTACTTACAGCCTGTAACGCCTTCGCAGCAACCGCACATCCGCGATTTGTCGTACTTTGGGCGTATAAACTATTCTTACCAGGATAAATACTTATTGAATGCTTCTATCCGCCAGGACGGTTCATCGCCTTACTATGGTACCAATGGCAAGAACGTATTTGGCTACTTCCCTTCAGTAGGTGCAGGCTGGGTAATCAGCAATGAATCGTTCATGAAAGACCAGCACTTGTTTGACGAATTAAAACTAAGAGGCAGCTGGGGTAAGGTAGGTAACAGGAACGTACCTATTAACCTGTCGAATCTGGTTGTTACCAGCGATCCTTCCTATTTAACTGCTGTATTTGGCAATCCGCAGGTACCATACCTCGGCGCAAGCATTAATACCGTAGTTCCGCCGTTAACAGTTTGGGAAAATGCTGAATCGGTTGATGCCGGTTTAGAGGGCGCGTTTTTAAACAACCGCCTGTCGTTCGAAGCTGATTATTACAACAGGGTTACCGAAAACGCCATCTTTGCTATTCCTATCCCGGCATCGGTTGGTACCGGTGGAAGCTCAATAGTTGGTAACCAGGCCAAGATTAAAAACCGCGGCGCTGAATTTATAGTGACCTGGAAAGACAAGCCATCAACCAATTTCAGTTATTCGGTAAGCGCTAACTTAGGCATTAACACCAACACAGTAACCAGCGTAGAATCAGGTAAGAATCCTATCTACTCTGGCGGTAACGGTATAGCCAACGGCGCTTTGGCTACCCGCACGGTTGTGGGCGAGCCTATCGGCGAGTTCTATGGCTATAAAGTACAGGGTATTTTCCAGCAGAATCAAACAACGGGTGCACAACCAACCGCTAAGGCAGGCGACTTCCAATATGTTGATGAAGATAAGAATGGTGTGATCGACTCGCGCGACCGCGTGGTATTGGGTAATCCTAATCCTAAATACAACTACGGTATCAATACATCATTCACCTATAAGCAGTTTGACCTTTCGGTTGATATGCAGGGTGTGGCAGGCGTTGATATTTACAATGCCAATATTGCTTACCGTTACGGCAACGAAAACTTTACGCAGGATTTTTACGATCACCGCTGGCATGGTGCCGGTACATCAAATACCTACCCATCTGTTAACGTAGGGTCGAATGCCAATGCCGCACCAAATTCGTTTTATGTTGAAAGCGGTGCCTATTTCAGAGTACGTAACGCACAGTTAGGTTATACTTTCCCAAACAGCGGGCTAAAGCGATTGGGCATACAGAAACTGAGAATATTTGCCAACGCGCAAAATGCGCTTAACCTGTTTGGTTATAAAGGCTTCAACCCTGAAGTTGGCGGCGATATATTGGGACGCGGGCTGGACGCAAATGTGTATCCGCTTTACGCTACCTATAACTTTGGCGTTAACTTAACACTTTAACAGATTTAAAGATGACGAACATGAAAAAATATTTAAAAAGCGCCGCGGGTATATCTATTCTGGCAGCGCTTGTATTAGCACAAAGCTGTAAAAAAAGCTTTTTAGACGTAACCGCAAAAGGTACGGTTGCATCGGCTCAATTCTGGAAAACAGAAGCCGATGCCACCTCGGCAGTTGATGCCATGTACGCGAATTTACACGAATGGACCAATATTGCTTTTGCGCCCATTGCAGTTGAGAGTATGGGGTCTGACGATGTAGAAAAAGGCAGTACGCCTACAGACGCCTCTTTTATGAACGATTTCCACTTCTTCACCGCTAACTCGGGCGAGGGACAAATATCCGACTTTTGGAGCGGCGAGTACAAAACCATCAACTTTGCCAACCAGATATTAGATAACGTACCGGGCATCAATATGGACGGTGCGCTTAAGTCGAGATACCTGGCCGAGGCAAAATTTATCAGGGCGTATGCGTATTTCAGGCTGGTAAGAGCGTTTGGCGATGTGCCCTTACGTTTACATGTACCGAAAACGGCCGCCGAATACAATATTCCGCGTTCACCTAAGGCGCAGGTTTGGGCTGCAATTGAAACAGATCTGAATGACGCTGCTTCGGTGCTGCCGCAATCGTACAGCGCCGCCGATGTTGGCCATGTCACCAAAGGTGCAGCACTGGCATTACATGCAAAGGCGGCCTTGTATCAGAAAAAATGGGGCGATGTGATCACCTATACAAACACAGTTATGGGCTTGGGCTATACTTTGTTCCCTAACTATGAGCAACTTTTCAGAACCACTAACAAAAACAATTCTGAATCGATATTTGAAATACAGTGCATGCTTATCCCTAATAACCCCGGAGCATCGAACTCTCAGTATTCGCAGGTTCAGGGTGTTCGCGGTGTAACCGGCGGCGGCTGGGGCTTTAATGTTCCAAGCGCCGACCTGGCTGCGGCTTATGAAGCCGGCGACCCGCGCCGCGATGCCACCATTATTTTCAGGGGTGAGACTACACCTGAAGGCGATGCAATTCCGGCCGACGGCGATAACCCAATGTACAACCAGAAATCGTATGTGCCTTTTAGCCTTTATGTATCAGGATTTAACGAAGGCTGCCAGCAAAACAAGATTGTTTTAAGGTATGCCGATGTGTTGTTGATGAATGCCGAAGCCAATAATGAGTCGGGCAACGCCGCTGCGGCGCTGGCATCGTTAGAGTTGGTCAGGGCACGTGCAAGGGGAGGCAACAACGCTATACTGCCAAAAATAACAACTACCGATCAGGCCGCCCTGCGTGCTGCAATATACAACGAACGCAGGGTAGAGCTGGCCATGGAGTTTGATCGTTATTTTGACGTGATACGCCAGGGCCGTGGTGCTGAAGTATTTGGCAGCCGTGGGTGGAAGGCAAACAAAAACGAGGTTTGGCCTATTCCGCAGAATGAAATTGATTTGAGCGCCGGTACTTTAACGCAAAATACAGGCTATTAATTAAAAGCATAATAAAAAAATTATGAAAAGATATAAGAACTTATTTTTGGCAGGCCTCCCGGCACTGGCATTGGTTTTTGCCCTATCATCGTGTCAGAAAAGCTTTGATGCAAAATCATACCGGCCTTCAAAACCGCTGCCAACTTTTGGCGGCTATAACAGCAGTAAACAGATAGCCCCCGATAACCTGGTTGCCTACTGGGCGTTTAACGGCTCGCTTACCGATAGCGTTAAAAAAACAAGCGGAACAGCCAACGGAACATCATTTGGTACCGGCATTACAAACAAAGGCCTGCAGGGCGCGCTTAACGCCTACGCGCTATGCGATGCGCCTGATGGCCTGGCAACTATAAAAAGTTTAACATTAAGCGCATGGGTAAACACACCCCCGCCATCTGTAGGGATATTAACGTACTTCAGCTATGCCAATACCAGCAACTTTTGGGGCAATATTGAATGCTTTTTTGAAAACGGCAGCGATAACACCAATGGTAAACTGAGGATACACATGGCACAAAATGGCAATGATAATACATATTCCATTGATAACGTGCCCAACCTGTTTAATGCCTGGGTAAACATTGTGGTTACCTATAACCAAACCGATGGGACTTGTGTATTGTATGTAAACGGCGACGCAAAAAACACCGGGAAGGCAGGCAGCCTTACCGGGCCTCTCGCTTTTACCAATACCGGCAAGGTAACATTTGGTACTACCCAGTTTATGACTACACCGAGCCAGACAAGCGCAACTGATAAACAAGACTGGGCAAGCTACATAACCGGGCAGATTGACCAGGTGCGCGTTTACAACAGCGTACTTAGCGCTGCACAGGTATCGGCGTTATACAATCTTGATAAATTAGGAAGATAAACAGTTGATTGATTATGAGGTTGTCCCTTAAGGTTGGGGCAGCCTCTTTTTTTGAATAGTGCGGTAGATCGGTGTTCTTCAATAAACTTATGAAATATCTAAATTTTTTTGCCGGAGCGTGTTTGTTAGCTGCTGTATCGTGTAGCAAGGATAAAGCACCCGCGCCCCCGGTTAATCCGCCTGCGTCTTTCAGTTTTAACGCGTTAAAGGTAAATGGCGTTTATAACGGCTTTAATTATATCAATATTAACAATAAGCCGGTAATCAAAATATCATTCAGCGCCCCTTTGAATCGCACATCGGTGACGAACGCGGTTGCGTTACGCTCCAAGGATGGCACCGCTGTAAACTATTCGACGAGTTATGAGAACGGCGACAGCACAGTTGTTGTAACTCCTTCTGCAGCGCTGCAAGCTATAACGCAATATTCGCTCAACGTTTCAACTTCGCTCACCTCGTCAAATAAAGGTTCGTTATCATCGGCTGTAACTGTTCAGCTGACCACAGCAATAGATTCCACCGATAAATTCACCCGTATTTCTGATGATGCCCTGCTCGATCTTGTCGAACAGCAAACGCTGAAATATTTCTGGGATTTCGGCCATCCAACAAGCGGACTTGCCCGCGAGCGCAACACATCGGGCGATGTAGTCACTACCGGCGGATCGGGTTTCGGTATTATGGCCATTGTTGCCGGGGTTAACCGCAATTTTATTAGCCGTGCCGATGGTTTGGCGCGGATGCAGAAGATCGCATCGTTCCTTAAAAACACCGCGCAAAAATTCCACGGTGCATTCCCGCATTGGATGAACGGCGCGACCGGAGCGGCGGTGCCTTTCAGCACACAGGATGACGGCGCCGACCTGGTGGAAACCGCTTACCTGATGCAGGGC